>JAZMZH010000080.1:0-20375 GCA_045585875.1 Victivallaceae bacterium
AGGAAACCGGAAACGTGATCTTTTCCCACAACCCCTTTTCCATGCCCCAGGGCGGCATGGAGGCGCTGATGACCAAAGACCCCCTGGAGATCCTCGCCTACCAGTACGACATCGTCTGCAACGGCATCGAACTCTCCAGCGGCGCCATCCGCAATCACCGTCCCGACATCATGTACAAGGCGTTTGAAATCGCCGGCTATCCCTCCAGCACCGTCGACGAGAAATTCGGCGGCATGATCGAAGCCTTCAAGCACGGCGCACCGCCCCACGGCGGCATCGCCCCCGGCGTGGACCGCACCGTGATGCTCCTCGCCGACGAGCCGAACATCCGGGAGGTCATCGCCTTCCCCTTCAACCAGCAGGCGGAGGACCTGATGATGAATGCCCCGGCGGAGGTGACCATCCAGCAGCTCCGGGAACTCCACATCGCGGTGAAGCTGCCGCCCTCCATGACCAGAAACACGACTCCTCCGGAACAGCAGGAAAAGCCATGAAACACAGCGGATTTTTCACAAACCTCCTCCGGGCGGCGCTGCTGCTGACCGCCGCGCTCCCGGCGGCGGCGAAAAGTCCGGCGGAGTTGGCGAGACGCCTGCCCGAGGGCATCGACGGAATATTTTTCGCCGACTGCGCCCGGATCGGCGATCATCCGGTGCTGGGACCGGCGGTGCGTTCGGCAATCCGGAAACT
Source organism: Victivallaceae bacterium (assembly GCA_045585875.1). Taxonomy (GTDB): domain Bacteria; phylum Verrucomicrobiota; class Lentisphaeria; order Victivallales; family Victivallaceae; genus JAVBQJ01. The sequence continues at coordinate 691 of JAZMZH010000080.1, forward strand.
GGCGGGCAAAGTGCCCGGGCTTGCGGGAAATCCGGAGGACGCGGCCGAAGCCGCGGCGGCCGGGTTCGCCTCGGCCGGTCAGGATCGTCCGCCCCGGATCTGCGCACTGGTGGCGCTGAAGCCCGGCTGCGGCATCCCGGACCGCGGTCAATATCCCGAGCTCCCCGCGCGGATCGCCGCTTCGGCCCGGAACGGCCTCGACGTCACTCTCGCCGAGGAGGAACTGCTTTTCATCTCCATGTACTCCTCCGAAATTCCGGTATGGGGAGAATATCCGGAACTCTCCGCGCCGCGTCTGCTCCGGGTGATCGCCTCCGGCGAATCCGACGGCGCGGCGGCGGCGGCATACCTGCCGAACCCGCAGGAAGTGCTGGATGTGATAGGCGGGAAAAACGGGAAACGCATCAGCGCCATGATCGGCGATGTGACCTCGCTGGAGGGATACGCGTGGATCCCCTCCGGCGATCCCTCGGGACTTGCCCTGCGGGTAAGGGCCGAGACTCCGAATCCCATGGTGCTGGCGGCGCGGCTGAGGACGATGCTCAACACGGCGGGAAAAGTTTTCTTCGCCCGGGACCGCAAGCTCTTCACCAGGATGATGAAAGGGATCAAGATCGGCATCGGCAACGGCTGCGCCGTCTTTGAAGTGCGCTGGGACGGCGAAATCGTTTCGGCGCTGGGCCGGATCCTGAGCAGCGGTTCCATGAAGTCCGGCCTCAAGGGGTTTTTGTGAAAAAGCGGCTGAAACGCCGTCTGCGCATCGGCGGGCTGATCCTGCTGGCCGCCGCGGGCGCGTGGGCGCTCGGCAGCTGCGAAAGCATATTTTTCAAAACCTCCCATATTCTCTACGATCATCATCACTTCGACGGGCTCATCAGGAGCATGGCGGCAAAGCACGGCCTCGATTCCCGTCTGGTGAAGGCCCTGATCTATCAGGAGAGCCGTTTCAATCCCCAGGCGGTGGGCACTTCCGGCGAAATCGGCCTCATGCAGATCCTTCCCCGGGGCGCCGTGGCGGACTGGGCCAAAGCCATGAAGTGCCGTCCTCCTTCCAAAAACAAACTTTACGAACCGGCCACCAACCTGGACATCGGCTGCTGGTATCTGGCCCGCGCCGTCAACCGCTGGCGTGCCTACGCCAACGGTCTGGAGCTGGCCCTGGCCCAATACAACGCCGGGCCCACCCGGGCCGGGGAGTGGAAACCCGAGACCCTTGACGGTCCGGTCATCGACCGCATCACCATCCCCTCCACCCGCAAGTACGTTTCCGAAATCATGAAGCGTTACGAATACTACTGCGAACACAATCCCTTCAACGAATAATCCGGAGGCATCATCATGTCCGAGTATCAGCTCATCGACGGTCCCGGCGATCTGCCGTGCGTGGAAATCTCCAATCAAAGCTGCAGGGCGCTGGTCTCCCTCTACGGGGCCCATGTGCTGAGTTTCATCCCCGCGGGAGAGGAGGAGGTGCTCTTCCTGAGCGGCCGCTCCCATTACGCCTATGGAAAGGCGATCCGGGGCGGCATCCCGGTCTGCTGGCCGTGGTTCAGCGCGCATCCCGAGGATCCGTCGCTGCCCTCCCACGGCTTCGCGCGGATCCTGAGCTGGGTTCCGGCGGAGGATTGCGAATTCATCCGCCTCGGCGGGGAAGAGATCACCCGGCTGGTGCTGGAACTCCCCCGGGCGGCTTACCCGGAGAAGCCTCCGCTCCCGGCGGTGCGCGCCAGGATAATCGTCGAGGCCGGAAGAAAACTGCGGGTGTCGCTGGCGCTGAAAAACCTCTCCGATGAGGAATTTCACTACTCCGGGGCGCTTCACAGTTACTTCCGGGTCGGAGAGATCGGCGAAGTCACCGTGACCGGTCTGGAGGGCGCGCCCTGTTTCGACTCCCTCACCGGCCGGGAGGAGCCCTGGCACGGGCCCGTAAGCTTCACCGGAGAATTCGACCGGGTGTTTTACTCCGACGCCGCCTGCGTCATCCATGACCCCTCGCTCGGACGGGAGATCACAGTGGAAAAAAGCGGCAGCGGTTCCACCGTGGTCTGGAATCCCTGGACGGCCAAATCCGCCCGGATGAGCGACTTCGGCGACGACGAATTTCACCGGATGCTCTGCGTGGAGACCGCCTTTGCCCGCCGGGACTCCCGGACCCTGCCGCCGGGAGGCGAAGCCGTCCACACCGCCGTCATCGGCGTTTCCCGGGGCTGACCGGCGGCGCAGGAGGCGCCTCAGGAGGCGGCGGCCTTCAGCGGAGGCCGGAAACGGTGATCTCCCGGCGGTCGCCGCCCAGGTGACGGATGCGCACGGTCACGGCGCCGGGAGGCATGATCCCGGAGATGCGCTCCGGCCACTCCACCAGTATATAGGCTTCGGGGTCGTCGAGGTACTCGTCCACGCCGAAGCCGAGCGCCGAATACTCGTCGCTGATCCGGTAAAGGTCCAGGTGAAAGAAGTCCCTGCCCTCCCCGGTGCGGTATTCCTGAATGATGGTGTAGGTGGGGCTGGAGACCGGCTCCTTCACGCCCAGCGCCCGGGCGAATCCTCTCGTGAAAACGGTTTTGCCCGCTCCCAGATCCCCTGCCAGGGCGATCACCGTACCCGGGGGCACGGCGCAGGCCAGCCGGGCGGCCAGCGCTTCGGTCTCGGCTTCGCAGCCGGTGATGACGGGATTTTCAAACGGTGTGTTCATAACCTTTTGCCTCGATTCTGCGGCCGCTGCGGTCGATGAGCGGCGCATGCGCAAACTCCCGGCATACGCCGATCCGGGTCAGACGGGTGGCGAAACTCCATTGTTCCCGGAGTTCGGCTTCCCGCTCCGGCGGCACGGCAAAGGCCAGTTCGTAATCTTCGCCGTCGGCGAGGGCCGCCTGCAATGTGGTGTTGCAGGGGATCCGTTCCGGGTCGAGCTCCACGGTGACGCCGCTGGCGGCAGCCACCCGCCCCAGGTCCACGGCCAGCGAATCGCTGATGTCCAGCATGGCATGAGCAAAGGCGTTTCGGGCCAGGAAACGCCCCTCTTCCAGCCTCGGCACGAAATCAAGGTGCCGCCCGGCCAGGGAATTTCCGAAACTTCCGGTGACCCAGATGCCGTCCCCGGGTCTGGCCCCGGAGCGCAGGACCGGCCCGTACTCAGCCTTGCCGAGGATGGTCAGCGAGGCGACGACGCCGGGCGCGGCGGCCGGACAGGAGGCGAAATCCCCACCCGCCACCGCCACATGATACTCCCGAGCGCAGGAGAGAAGACCGGAGAAGAATCCGTCCACCCACGCATTATCGACTTTGGCCGCGTTCAGCGCCAGCAGCGCCCAGAGGGGTTCGCCGCCCATGGCGGCAATGTCGCTCAGGTTGCGTTTCAGGAGCTTGGCGGCGACCTTTTCCGCCGGGGTCGAATTCTGGTAATAATGGACATCGCCGATGACGCTGTCCACGGCGGCCAGCAGTTTCCCGCCGCCGAAGGAGAGCACCGCGCAGTCGTCTCCGGGGCCCACCAGCATGGAGGGAGCGCCGGGGGCGGCCTCCATCCGGGGCAGCCAGCGGTTCAGGACATCAAACTCGGTAACTTTTTCAGACATTTCACAAACCTTTCAGCGCGCCCGGTTAATATAGCACGGAAACCTTTTTATGCAAACGCGGGGGCGGCGATTCCGGTCCCCGCCGGACCGGGATTTCATTTTTTCGCGGCGCGAGTCCAGGCGGCAGGCGTCTGCCCGATGAGCTGCCTGCCGCGGTCGCTGTTACAGATGGCGTCCCGGTTGAATCGGCCCGGCGGCCGCCCCGGTTCCCGGGAGCGCAGTCCTTCTTCACCGGGAGAGTGCGCTCTCCCTCGAAACGTAGGGCGGGACATAGGTGAAACTGCCCTGAGTATGCTCGCCGTCCCGGAGCATGGTCATGAAATTCTCCACGCCGAGCGCCGCATAAATGCTCAGATCGTTTTCCCACCAGCCGATGACGTTGTCGCTCATCGGCAGATCAATGTCGGTGTTGCGTATGCTGATGATCTTCGGCCGCCACGAAAAAGGCAGCAGCTGGTAGCATATCTGCCAGGAGAGCATGTCGTCCGGCACCACCAGCCCCTCCGGACGCTCCTCCGGCGGCAATTCCAGCCAGCGCCGCACCTGTGACTCCAGAATGGCATTGTAATTTTCAGTCTCGCACCGGAGCAGGTGGACGGAATCGGGACGGGCGCCGCCGGGGACGTACTTTTTCATGGCGTTCAGAAACGGGATCTCCCATTCGCCGAGATTGGACAGCAGCAGAAATTCAATCCGCCGTATCCCCGTCTCGGCAAGGCGGCGCACCGATTCGCCGATGATATAGCTCAGATCCATGTGAATACAGCTGTTCCGCTCCTCCAGATTGCCGATGTAGGAAAAGGGTATGCCGCTGCGCCGGAAATATTCCTCGCTCCCGGCATCGAAGAGAATGAACGACAGGATCGCGTCCACTTCCTTGTTTTCGATGGCCCGCTTCAGCTCCGGCAAACTCTCCAGAGTGTTGTACACCGTCACCTCGGAGGGCGTCGGCCTTACGAAATTCATCGTCATGCAGTCTTCACGGTTAAAAGCCTGAACCGCGTAGATCAGCTGAAAGGCGCTTGAGGGCAAACCCGTCATCTGCGTCGTGACAACGGCCACCCGGCGCCCCTTCTCCGGCGAAGCGGAGGGATCGGCCACAAACACCCCCACCTTATCCCGCACGGTCACCATCCCCTCCCGGGCCAGAATATTGACGACGGAAGTGAGAGTCTCGGAACTGCACTTGAAAATTCCCCGCATTTCGGTCTGGGTGGGCAGCTTGGCTCCGGGCCGAAGTTTCCGGTCCCGGATGTAGCGGACGACCAGCCGCTTGACGTAATTGGTCTTGAATCCCGCCATCCGTTACCCCCCGCTGTTTCCCGACCGCGGATTCATCCACCAGCCGCGTTCCGATGCCGCCGGCCCGGCGGCAACGGGATTTTTCACAAAGGGCGGGAGATACCTGACGCTCGGGCCGGAAACCCCGCCCCGCAGCATGGTCATGAAGTGTTTGGCCACAAACTCCGCGTAAGCGCCGATGTCGACGCGCCAGTAACCGATCACGCAGTCGCTGACCGGCAGATTGATGTCATAATTCCGCATGGTCAGGAGCTTCGGCATCCACGACGACACGTTCAGCAGCCGGTGAATGATATGCCAGGCGACGATGTCGTCCAGCACCAGCACTCCGTCGGGACGCTCCTCCGGCGGCACGTCAAGCCACACCCGCACCATCCGTTCAATGGAGTCGCGGCGCTCCGCGCCTCCGGCCCCGATCCGATGGACCGCGCCCCGGCGCGGAACTTCCGGAGCAAACCGGGCCGCCGCGGCTTCAAAGGCGTCCTTAAGCCGATCGGCCCGGTTCACCTGGGCATATTCCATGTGCTTCACCCCGGCTTCGGCCATGATGCGCACCGATTCGGAAACGATCTTGTCCATATTCAAACCGAAGCTCCACGGATGCTCCGGATCGAGCTCCATATAGGCCAGCCGCACATGGCGCCGGTTGAAAAATTCCTCGTCCGCGGCCTCAAAAGGCATAAAGGACAAGATGGCGTCCACGTCGCCGTTTTTGACGGCGTGGCGAAGTTCACGCATGCCGTCCGGCGCGCCGGGAGCGCCCTCCGGCAGCGCTTGCCGGATGAATGTCTGCGTCCGGCAGTCATTGCGATTCAGTTCCTGGGAGAGAAAAACCAGCAAAAAGGCCATGTAGGGATTCCCCTTGATCTCCTCGGTGACCAGCGCCACCCGCCAGCCCTTCAGCGGAGACGAGTCCGGCACCGTCACGTAGACGCCGACCTTATCCACAACTCTCAGGATGCCGTCCTCCCGAAGCTCATTGAGCGCGGCGGAGAGCGTGGCCGAACCGCACCCGAACATTGCACGCATATCGTTCTGCCCCGGAAGTTTGGCTCCGGGCGCCAGCCGGTTGTCACGGATGTGGCGCACAATGAGGCGCTTGATTAATTCTGTCTTGGCTCCTGTCACTGAAAATTCCCCCTGCCGCCGGTGCGGACGGATGCTTGAGTGCCCGGACGCCGCTCTGCCGGAACGACGTCCCCAATACAGCTTACTATAGCACATTTTGCTGAGAAATCAACAGCATCGCCCGGGAAAAAGACACGAATCGCCCCCGGATGTCCGCCCGACGGCAACAAGGGAGCGGCAGCCCTTTTTGTTTGCGGGGCGATTCCGGGCGCGGAAGAACAACCTGACGGTCTTTGACGGGTACGTATTCCCGGGATGTACACGGCAAAAGGCACGGCCGCCGCGGCACCTTGTAAAAAAAAATAAATTTTTCTTCTCTCCGGACTTGTCATTGCCGAGATTCAGATGTATCTTAAGATATTCGTGTGGAAGCAAGGTCCATGAGGAGAAGCGGTGATGCCGCCGGAACGGCGCGGAGATTTCAGGCTCGCGCAGGCAAGGCGGGAAATCATCGCGCTCCGAAATCGGTACTCCTTTCACTGATGGTACGGGTCGCGAAAGGCCCGGGGTTGTTTTAAAATAATTCAAAAAAAAATACCGTGCAAGCGGGATGCGGATTTGCATTTTTCCGGCTGATGTGATACATTAAGCTCTCGAACAGAAAGAGAGGTCCTTTATAAGTTCACAATTATTGTCGTAAAGAGAACGATTCGCAGTCTTCAAGCTGATCATACTCAGGAAAACGCCAAAAACTTTGAGAAAAGATCGGTTGCTTGAGGGTGTGCCTGTCATCAATGGGCGTACTCTGCTTGCATGGTCTTTTCGGGTATTGGCGTACCTCCTGAGTAAAGCAGCGGGGTACGCCTCTTTTTTTGTGCCGTCCCCTGAAGAATGTGTATCTCATGTCACCATTAAAAAAGAATGAGGTAAAAAATGGTTCGTTTGCGCAGGAAGATGCTCTGCAAACATCCCCGGGCTCCGTGCCCGAAAAACTTTGACAAAACAATTACGGATTAGAACACGTATTTTGGAACATACCCAAATATAAGGAGAAAACAAAATGGGTTTGGCTTTCAAATATCAAAAAAATTTCGAAAACAAGGAAAAGTTGGCGGAAAAAATTGCCGAAGCGTTTCGCTGCAACGGCTATGATGCCGTGGAAAGCTATGACGGGATCGCTGTAAAAGGCGTCAAGTCATGTTTCAATGTCGGCAGCGCCACCATTAAAATTGACGGATCGACGGCAAAAGTTGAGGGGAAAATCATGCCGAGCATCGCCGCAATGATCTGTGCGGCTCTTTCCCTCATTTTTGACATTATTGGTCTGTGCGTTGGTGGCACGACGGAAACTGTCTTACTTCTGGCGCTTGTCATTGCTCTCGGCGCAGCCGGGACAATCGGCACCATCATTACATTTTTTTTAGGAGGGAAATTGGTTCGCCAGGAAGTGGCGCTGATGGTAAACAGTGCGGGGAAATAAAATATCAAACACCGGGCCTTTTCTTTTGGCATATTTGATCACTACTGTCCGGTATTTTTACCGGACAGTAGTGAATTACAAATAGATATAGCCCGGCAAATTTTTAACTTGTATTGGGTTAATTTATGAACGAGAAAATTAATGATTTCAAAGACAAAGCCTTGAAGAAAGCGGATTCTCTCTATAACAAGCTACCCTTGGATAAGATGAACGAAAAACTCAACGGCAAGGCTGATGTCAAGTCCAAAAAATTCAAGATAATCGCCGCCGTGGTTGTGCTCGTACTCCTGGTGCTGGGCGGCTGGATGATCTTCGGCGGAGGTGGAGGCGGCACGAAGATGAACGGGAAGGAATTGAAATATGTTAAACAAATCCTTGCATCAGAAGGTTACCGTTCTTTGACTCATGTGGAATTTGTTGACAAAGCAAAGAAGAACGGTATTACGGTTTTGGCATTCAAAGGCCAAGCCAGATCCAAAAATGGCAAAGAAAAAATAAGTGTCGGAATTATAGTTCCTCGCGGCAAGAATCCTGAAACCGGCCAAAATATTTCGGTTGAAAATATACAGATTGTCGATTTGGATGCCTTAAATAAAATGATTAACGATTTTTGATTGAACAAAACCCCTTACTCTGTGAAGTTATTTTCGTGCGCGACAGTTCCATCGTGTCTCCGGCGGATACGGTTTCGCATACGCCCTCTTGGGATTCAACGCACAACTCCCTTTGGCTTCACGGAGTAAGGTTTTCAATTTTAACAAGATAAGGAGGCTCATTCTTATGGTTCTTTCAAATTCAGTTAAAGTGAAATGCGCGGTAAACGACTCCGCCCTGGCGGAATTGCGCAAAACGACCGTCAGGGAAATGGTCCGCATCGCCGCCGGCTGTGTTGACCTGGATGATGCTGTTTCCGTTTCCGGTATCAACAACTCCTTCGGCTCCATTCTGCGCAACGATGTCACCACGATCCGAATCACCCCGTCAAAGGATTCCGACGGCTATGTACTGGAAGCGATTACCCGATATACGCCATCCGTATTTTTCTGGATATTTTTCATCCTTGATCTTCTCCTGACTGTAACGATCATCGGGGTAGTCATCGGTCTGGGCGCAACCCTGGGACTGTATTTTTACAATAAAAATCTTGTCCAGGAAGGCATAAAACAGGCCTTGAGCAATATCTCCAACACCATGAACAAAACCACCTCCGAAGCCACCCCGGCCCCCTCCGACGGTGCGTGTCCCGGCTGCGGCACCGTCAACGAAAAAGGCACCAAATTCTGCGCATCCTGCGGAGCCAAACTGACCGTGGACTGTCCGAAATGCGGAGCCAAATTGGCGATCGGCGCGAAGTTCTGTCCGGAGTGCGGCGAACAGCTCGGCGGACCGAAAAAATGTCCGAAATGCGGCAGCGAAATTCCGGAGGGGAAGAAATTCTGTCCGGACTGCGGCACCGCTCTATGAGAAGTGCGTTTACGTTGAAAAAGCAATGCAATACCCCCTCTGCGGTTGACATTCGCCTATTAACGCAAGGAACAACAGAGAACGGGGGGCTGCTGTTTTCTCTGATCAAGTTTTTGAGCAACCATCCGACAACTCCGAGGATTGTGATCCGTATGCTGTGATTCCCTTCATCGGACAGCAAAAAATTAAGCAACTACTTTATTTAACCTCATTTTCCCACTATGATCCTCGTAAAATTCCCGCAGCTGCTCTTCTGCATCGCCGGGTTGCTGATTGCGGTCTTTCGGGCGGAGGCGCAAACCTCCGCCGAATCTCCGCAATCGGTGAAATGCGGAATCTTCATCAACCGCATCAACAGCTTCGACGTTAAATCCGGCGTCGCCGAAATCGACTTCTGGCTATGGCTGACAAGCGAAAATCCGAAACTCTCCATACAGAATTTGGAACTGAGCAACGGCGAACTGGAGAAAATCGGCGACCCGATCTGCCAGTCCGGCGAAGAATTGTACTATGTCTCGCAACGCTGCGTCGCCCGGGCCAAATGCCGGGTGGCAATGGCACGGTTTCCTTTTGACGAACAGCAAATCATTCTCTCGTTTGAGGACAGCGAATCCACCGCCGATCTGCTGACCTTCATCCCGGATGGAGAAAACAGCGGTATCGACCCGGCTTTCGCTATGAACGAGTGGGAGATTGAAACGATCGAATATCAAACCGGCATCCACAACTATCCCACCTCTTTCGGCTATTTGGACATCCCTTCCGGACAGGGCAGCGACTACGCCCAGTTCATCGTTGAAATCACCGTGTCGCGCCGGGGCAGTCTTCTCCAAAAGTCCTTCAAATACTTCTGGGCGGTTGCGGTTTCGGTCATCGTCGGCCTCTTTTCCCTGCTGATTCAGGTCTGCGAACTCGACGCCCGGTTCGGCATGGCAGTGGGGGCGCTCTTCGCCAATGTCGGATGTTCCTTTCTGCTCGCCGACCAGCTGCCTCAGGCTCCGTGCGTTTCCATCGCTGAAAAAGTCTCCTATGTTTCCCTCGGCGCAATCATGATCATCCTCATGGAGTCAATCTTTTCCCTGGCGATTCATAAGAAAATCAATGAAAGAATTTCCCGCCGTTTGGATCTATGGGCTTTTTTTACCCTCATGATCGGATACACCACAGTCTGGTTTTTCATCCTCTGACAGATGCATGCTGACGGTCTGCCGTGAGCTTTTTTCAGAGTTTCGGGGCGAGATCCAGCATCATCTCCCCCTCCACCGGCGTAAAGCCGCAGCGGAGATAGACGCTTCTCCCCATGGGGGAAGAATTCAGACAGAGGCGGGCGCAGCCCGCTTCACGGGCGGCTTCCGCCAGCCATTGCACCATTTGACCCGCGATCCCCCTCCCCCGCCAGGCCGGACGGGTATAAATATTGGTGATGTATCCGATCCTGCCGGTGAGATTTTCATAAGTCGGCGGATGAACTTCCAGCGAGAGTCCGGAGCAGGCCGCCGCCTCGGCTCCGTCCATCACGATGCAGGAAATAAAGGAACCGTCGCCGATATGCCGTCGGAAGAATTCAAGATTGTATCGGAAAAACTCCGACTCGTCCACCGGACACGGCACAGTTTCCCGTTCCCGGCGCATCTCCAGACGCATACGGGCAAGCACTTCGGCATCCGCGAGAACCGCGCTTCGGAATACAAGCTCCACCAGCGATTTCCTTTCTCTTTTCGTCCCGATACCGGGGAAACGATCTGTCGTTTAATATAGCGCATGCGGAGAAAAAGTAAAACGCCCGACCTCGATTTTCAACGCAATTCCTTGTTTTTCCGGAAATCCATGATATATTATTCTGAACCGGGGCATGAACCCCGGAAAAACCAGAAAGAAAGGTGCAACATGAAAAAATTCCTGTCCGCAATCATGGCCATCGGCATGACCGCCGCCGCTTTCGCGGCCGACACCATCTACCGCGGAGATTCCAAAGACGCGAAAGACGTCATCTGCTACTTTCAGGGCGGAAAATTCTACGCCGACGCCGCCCGCAAGGAAGTGCTCTATTCCCACCCCGGCAACATGGTCAGCCGCGAAGCGACCGCCAAAGCCGACAACTGCATCTATCGCCTGATGAACGATAAAATCTTCAAGGGCTACTCCAACAAGCCCGAGGACTGCATCGCCACCATCGTCCCCGTCAAGGAGGTCAAGGGCGATGTGGTCGTCGCCAAAATCTATCCGGGCTTCGTGATGGTCCGGGACAAGGTTGAGAACCGCATCAAGGGCGGCACCGAACTCACCAGCTACAATGTCACCCGCGAGGGCGGCGTAAACGTCGAGGACATCCCCGTGCTCTACACCGTCGCCGACAACAAGATCTTCAAGGGCGACTCCACCAATCCCGAGGACTGTCTCCTCACCTTCACCGGCAGCTTCAACTCCTCCCGCCTCCTCTTCATGGCCGTGGAGCTGACCAAGCCCGCCGAATAATTTCCGCCGCGGAGGACGGGAGCGGAGCCTCCCGTCCGTGATGCGAAAAACAAAGGGACCGCCGCTTGCTCAAATCGAGGTTTTGCGGCAGTCCCTTTTCGTATCCCCGGAGCCCCCGGGAAGGCGCATCAGGCGCGGATCAGCGCGAGCAGCTCATCCCGGCGCGCCGCCATCAGCGCTTCACTTTCCGCTTCGACGATCAGACGCACCAGAGGCTCGGTATTGGAGGCCCGGACATTGAAATGCCAGTCCGGATATTCCACGGAGATGCCGTCCAGCTCGTACATTCTGCCGTCGGTGTACCGGGCGCGGATCCGGTCGAAAACCGCACCGGAATCGGCCACGCGGGAATTGATCTCGCCGGAAAATGCGTAACGCTTCAGCGGAGCCACCGCCTCGCTGGCCTTTTTGCCCGAAGCGCAGAGCATGTTGGCGAACTTCACCAGAGCCAGTCCCTGGGATTCCGCGGTGAAATTCTCCTTGAAATAATAGTGGCCGGAGAGCTCGCCCGCGAAGCACGCCCCCTCCTCCCGCATCTGGGCTTTGATGAAGGCGTGTCCCACTCTGGACATCACCGCCCGTCCGCCGTTCTCCTCGATGCACTCCCGGACCGCGCGGCTGCTGCGGAGGTCATAGAGGATCGTCGCCGGGCCGTGGGAAAGAATGTCCTGGGCGATCAGCGCCGTGAAAAGATCCATGCGGATGATTTCGCCCTTGTCGTCGATGAATCCGCACCGGTCCGCGTCCCCGTCAAAGGCCGCGCCGAAATCCGCGCCGGTTTCCCGGACCCTGGCCCGGATGGCGTCCAGCGTCTCGGTCTTCAGCGGATTGGCCTCATGATTGGGGAAGGTCCCGTCCAGTTCCTGATAAAGGGGGATGATGTCGAACATGTCCGCGATGCCGGAGATTTCAAAACTGCCCATGGCGTTGGCGTAATCCACCACGATTCTGGGCTTGCCGGTGAAGGTCGCCTCCCGGCGGAGAAATTCCCCGTAGGCCGGGCCGACGTCGAACTTCTCCACCCGGCCGCGCACGGGGGCGTCGGTGAAATCGTCGGCCTTCACCAGAGCTTCGATCTCGGCGATGCCGGTGGCGCCCGAGATGGGCACCGCGTCGGCGCGGCACATCTTGAAGCCGTTCCACTCCGCCGGATTGTGGCTGGCGGTGATCATGATGCTGCCGTCGGCCTTCAGGATGCCGTTGGCGTAATAGCTCTGAGGCGTCGAACAAAGCCCGATGTCGATGACGTCGCACCCCTGGGAAGTGAGCCCCTCCACCAGGCCTTTGAAAAGAAATTCCCCGTGGGGACGGATGTCCCGCCCGACCACCACTTTTCTCGCCCCGGTAAAGACCGCAAAAGCGCGCCCGATGCGGGCGGCGGTTTTTTCATCAAGCTGTTCCGGATAAATACCGCGTATGTCGTATGCTTTAAAGATACCGGCCATCATTTACCTCCTTTGCCGATTGCCAATATTCCGTTAACGTACTCTTCCGCAACTCCCTTTATCTCCACCGTCTTGGTGCGCGAGTGTTCGCCGGAGGCCACCGTCACCGACCGCTTCGGCACCTCCAGCAGCCGCGAAAGGAACTCCGCCAGCGCGGCGTTGGCGCGCCCGTCCACCGGAGGAGCCGTCAGCATGATCTTCCACGCGCCGTCGATCCGCCCGGCCACCGCGTTGCGCGACGCCCGGGGCTGGACCCGGCACAAAATCCGGCACGACGCCGGATCACTGCCGCTCATCTTCGCAGTCCTGCGAACTCACCGCCTCCGGCCCGAATGCCACTCCGGGACCGGCTTCGGCGCCGCTCGCCTCGCGCCCGAGCAGCTGATTGATTTCGGCGATGGTGAGGGTTTCCCGCTCCAGAAGCGCTTTGGCCAATTTTTCCACATTGGCGCGCTCGCGGTTGAGGATCTCGCGGGCCCGGCCCAGAGCGCCCTTCACCAGATTTTTGATCTCGTTGTCGATCTCGCGGGCGGTTTCCTGACTGTAATCGTCGTGAGGCATGAGATCGGCCCGCAGATGCATGGGATGGAGATGATCGCCGTACTGCACCGGCCCCAGTTCGTCGTCCATGCCGTAGGCGCAGACCATCATCCGCGCCGTCCGGGTCGCCTGCTCGATGTCCCCGCTGGCCCCGCTGGAAATGTCCCCGATGAAGATCTCTTCGGCCACCCGGCCCCCCATGGCCACGGCCATGGCGTCCAGCAGCTCCTGACGGGTCTGGGTGTAGGCGTCCTCCCGCGGCATCATGAAAGTCGCCCCGAGATAGGCCCGGCCGCGGGGGATGATCGTGACCTTGTGCACCGGGACGGCCAGTTCGCAGTTCAGGGCCACGATGGTGTGACCGGCCTCATGGTAAGCGGTGAGATTGCGCTCCCGGTCGCTGATCTTGCGGCTCTTGCGCTCCCGGCCCCAGCTGACCTTGTCGCGGGCCTCCTCCATGTCGCTCTGGACCACAGCCTCGCGCTCCTCCCGGGCCGCCAGCAGGGCGGCTTCGTTGCAGAGGCTGGCCAGGTCGGCTCCGGAAAATCCCGGCGTGGTCCGGGCGATCACGTCCAGATCGATATCGTCGCCGACTTTGATGTTCTTCACATGCACGTCGAGAATCTTTCTCCGGCCCGCGATGTCCGGCAGATCCAGCACCACCTGACGGTCGAAGCGTCCCGGACGGAGCAGCGCCGGGTCCAGCACGTCGGGACGGTTGGTGGCGGCCAGCACGATCACGTCGGAACGGCTCTCCAGCCCGTCCATCTCCACCAGCATGGCGTTGAGGGTCTGTTCGCGCTCGTCATGGCCGCCGCCCATCCCGGAGAAACGGGAACGGCCGACGGCGTCGATCTCGTCGATGAAAATCAGGCACGGGGAATTCTTCCTCGCCAGTTCGAACATGTCCCGGACCCGGCTGGCGCCCACGCCCACGAACATCTCCACGAAATCCGAACCGGAGATGGAGAAGAAGGGCACCCCGGCTTCGCAGGCCACCGCCTTGGCCAGCAGGGTCTTGCCGGTCCCGGGCGGTCCGGTCAGCAGGCACCCTTTGGGGATCTTGCCGCCCAGCAGTTTGAACTTCAGCGGGTCTTTCAGGTATTCGACAATCTCCCGCACCTCCTCCTTGGCCTCGTCGGCCCCGGCCACGTCGTCGAACTTCACCTTGAGATCCCCCGGCGCGATCATCCTGGCCCGGGAGCGTCCGAATTGGCTCGCCGTTTTTCCGGCCATGTGCATCTGCCTGGAAATCAGGAAATAAATAATAACCATCACCAGGATCACCGGCAGCAGCGAAACCAGCAGCCCCCAATAGGGACTGGGCGTCTCCACCCGGGTGGCCCCCGAATACTGATCCAGCTCCGCCATCAGGGCTTCGGAGCGGATCACCTTGGTCTCGAAATTTCCGCTCCTCGCCGGAGCGCCCGAAGCCTCGTCGCCGGAAATCCGGTACTCGCCGGAGATCGACAGCATCTGCTCTCCGTCCGGCGTCACCGTCATGGAGACGATTTCACCGGCCCGGAGCCGGGCGCGGAACTCGCTCTCCATCCACTCGCTGCGGCGGCCGCCGTCGGGGGATTTGAAGATGAAAAGCCCGATCATGGCCAGCATGATGAAAAACCATATCAGCGGAGCCTTGCCGCCGGATCTCATCTCTCCGGGACCGGGCACGATCCCGCGCTTCGGCGGCATCTTGCCGTCGCCGGACCCTCCATTCCCCGCGGATTCGTTTCTTTTAAACATCATTGTTTCCTCTTCAATAACATCATCGCGGCAACCGTCCTCCGGCGATCTGCAGCCCGGGAGGAGGCAAGCCGCGATGTCAATCATCTCAGCGTTTGTGCGTCATCACATCTTGGCGATGAACAGGATCAGCGCCACAATCAGCAGGAGGCCGAGCACGGCCAGGGCAATCACGAGAATCCGGTGATTCTTCTGATTGCGGATGCGGTCCTCGTTGGCATACGGGTTGAGATTCTGGAAATTCGGCACCGTGTCGAGACTGGTGTCGCTGTTGCCGATTTCGATGCCGGTCTGCGTCCGGGACGCCGCCGTAAAACCGGCCGCGGCGGAGTAATCGTAGAGCAGCTCGATGCTGCCCAGCTGGATGATATCGGAATTCTTCAGCGCCTGACGGGTGGTCACCGGCACGTTGTTGACCCGCGAACCGTTGGTGCTGTTGTTATCCGTAAGCACATAGTTTTCGCCCTCCCGGATCAAGTCGCAGTGATAGGAGCTGACGCTGGGATCCTTGATGCAAATATCCCGCTGGTCGTTGCGTCCCACAGAAATCTTATCGGCTTCGAGGGTGAAAGTCTTTCCCCGCAACTTTTCCGACAGAACAACTAATTTCGGATTTTCCGCCATTTACAAGCCCTCTTTCTCCGCAATACGGCAAAATTACTTCAAACCGGGTAAATTTATATCCGTTGTCGGCATTTTGCAAGTTACTTTTCAAAAAAAAGACGATTTTCTTTGATTTATGCCGTCGATCCGGCATTTCCGCCGTCGCGATCCGCAAAATCTTCGCTCCCTGACACTTTTTCGCGGCTGCGCATCCGGAATTCCGACGGCGGAAACCCGCGGATCTTCCGGTAAAGGCGGGAGAAGTAATAAGGGTCGTCGATCCCCACCGCCATTGCCACCTCCGATATGCCCGCCTCCGGCGTACGGAGCATCACCGCCTCGGCGCGCTCCACCCTGGCCCGGGCGAGAAGCTGGGAAAATGTGACGTGGTAACGCTTCTTCAGTTCGTGGGTCAGCCCGGAAACGCTGCGCCCCAGCGCCCGGGCCGCCGCCGGGAGACGGATGTCTCCCGTGATGTTCCGGGCGATGAACCGCTCCACGTCATAGCGCAGCCGGTCCCCGGAAACCGTGGCCAGCTCCCGGGCGGCGAGATAATCCAGGAGCATGAGCATGAGCCCGACGATGGCCTCGGCCTTTTTGGCGGGGACAAGGGGCACGTTTTCAAATTCACCGGCGAGTCTCCGGCGCACTTCGCCGTCGGGCATCCCCTCCCCGGGCATGACGCTGCCGGTGTCGCGAAACTGCCCGATCATAAGGTAGCCGGCCTCCTCGCCGGAAATGATCACCGGCGCCACCATCTCTCCGAGACCGGCGTGACAGGTGTAGTGGATGACGCCGCCCTCGCGCCGGGCCTTTTCCATCATCATGCTGTCCGTGGCGACGCATCGGGGCAAACGGCCGAGTTCCTCCTGGATCATACGGCAGTATTCGCAGTTGCGCATCCGGAGCCCCCGGCGCAGCATGACGCCGTTGAGATCGAAAAATGAGAGACGCAGACCGAGAATCTCCGCGAAATTGTCGAGGATCTCCTGAACCCGGTCGCTGAGCACGATTTTGAGGTTTGATTTCCGCATACTTGAATATTATACCACGAAATGCAAAAAAGTCCAGTTAAAATATGGAAAAATCCTTGCAAAAAACCGCCCGCCGCTGTATTTTATGACAGATAACAGCAAAGGAAGAGACATGCGTATTTTAATCACCGGAGGCGCCGGTTTCATCGGCAGTCACATCGCGGAGCATTTTCACCGGATCGCCCGGGTGCGGGTGCTGGACAATCTCCGCAGCGGGTACCGGAAAAATCTCGACGGACTGAATGTGGAATTCATCGAGGGGGACATCCGCGACCGGGCGACGGTCCGCAGAGCGATGGAGGGTGTGGATTACTGTTTCCATTTGGCGGCGATGATCAGCGTGCCCGAATCCATGGAGAAGATCGCCGAATGCGTCGATCTGAACGTCAACGGTCTCCTGGTGGTGCTGGAGGAGGCCGCAGCGGCGGGGGTGAAGAAGCTGTGCTTCAGCACATCCGCGGCGATCTACGGCACCAATCCCGAGGTCCCGAAGCGGGAGACCATGTATCCCGAGCCCCTCTCCCCCTACGCCATCACCAAACTTGACGGCGAGTATTACTGCAATCTCTTCACCGCCACCGGCAGGCTGAAGACCGCCTGTCTGCGCTATTTCAACGTCTTCGGTCCCCGTCAGGACCCCAAAAGCGCCTACGCCGCCGCGGTGCCGATCTTCACCGCCAGGGCCGTGGCCGGCGAGCCCATCACCATCTACGGAGACGGGGAGCAGACCCGGGATTTCATCTATGTGAAGGACATCGTCGCCGCCAACGTCTTCATGGCGGAACACGACTTCACCGGGGTCTACAATGTGGCCTACGGCGGCCGCATCACCATCAACGATCTGGTGAAGCTCATCAAGGAAGTCACCCATTCCGATTCTCCGGTGCGCTACATGCCGGAGCGGGCCGGGGACGTGAAGCACTCCATGGCCGCCGTGGACAAACTGGCCGCGACCGGCTTCAAACCCTCATACGATTTCGCCTCCGGGCTTGCCGCCACGGTGAAATATTTCAGCAAATCAAAATAAGGTGATCGATCATGCGCAAATGCAAATTCGTGCCCGAACTGGACCCGGGGTTCCTCCCGGCCGCAATCTGGAATGAAAACTATCGCGAACAGGTTTCCGCCTGCCCCCGGGCCACGGAAATCGTCGTCGCCCTCACCCGCTCCAACGGAGCCGTTTCCGCCTGGAGGACCCGGATCCTGCCCCACGACACCCCGGCCAACCGGGCCCTGAACATCAAATATGTGGAGCGGGCGGTCAAATTTCTGCTCTGGATGAAGGGCGGATGCACCCTCACCGTGGCCGGCTGCGACGCGCTGGCGGAGGATCTGCGGAAGATCTACAGCGCCGACGGAGCCCGGAAATTCGATTTCGCCATGATGGGCGAGCGCATCTACGGCCGCCCCTTCACCGTGGTTTCTCTGCCGCTGGACAAAGCGCCGGAAACCGCGGAACCTCAGGTGCGTCTCGGCGGCAACTTCAACGGCTGCCGGATCGGGTTCGACCTGGGCGGTTCCGACCGCAAGTGCGCGGCGGTGATCGACGGCAAGTGTGTCCACACCGAGGAGGTGGTGTGGGATCCGTATTTCCAGAAGGACCCCGCGTATCACAAGGACGGCATCCGGGATTCCCTCCTGCGGGCCGCGAAGCACCTGCCCCGCATCGACGGCATCGGCGGCAGCGCGGCGGGGGTCTACGTCAACAACCAGCCCCGGCTGGCGTCCCTCTTCCGCGGGGTTTCCGAAGAGGATTTCAAGCGGGCGATCGTGCCGGTCTTTGAAGAGCTGGCGGCGGAATTCAAGGTGCCTTTCGTGGTGGCCAACGACGGCGAAGTCACGGCGCTGGCCGGAGCCATCTCCATGAAGTCCAACGGAGTGCTGGGCATGTCCATGGGCACCAGCGAGGCCGGCGGCTACGTCACCCCGGCCGGAAACATCACCGACTGACTGAACGAACTGGCCTTCTGCCCCGTGGATTACCGGGACGACGCCCCGGTGGACGAGTGGTCCGGCGACGGCGGATGCGGAGCGCAGTACTTTTCCCAGCAGGCGGTGGCCCGGCTGGCGCCCGCCGCGGGGATCGAATTCCCGTCGGAGATGCCCTTCCCCAAGCGGCTGGAAGCGGTGCAGAAACTCATGGAGGACGGCGACGTGCGCGCGCAAAAGATCTACTCCACCATCGGGGTTTACTTCGGCTACACCATCGCCCGTTACGCGGAATTTTACGACATCAGCAAACTGCTGATCCTGGGCCGCGTCACCTCCGGAAGCGGCGGCGAACTCATCATCGAAACCGGCAGAAAGGTTCTCGCCGAGGAGTATCCCGCCCTGGCGGAAAAAATCGAGCTCCGGGTCCCGGACGAACAGTTCAAACGCCACGGACAGGCGGTCATCGCGGCCAGTCTGCCGGAAATCGGCTGAGAGCTGCGACGATACGGAAACGCGGTCCGGCGGGGAGTTTCCCGCGGGCCGCGTTTCCTTTTATTTGCCGAACAGGACAGCGGTCATTCCGCCGTCCGACGGCGCTTAATGAAGCTTCATGCCGTACCCTTTTTTATCCGCCGCCTGATTGTAGACCGCTTCCGCGGCGGCCATGTTTTCCTGCATGGCCCGGATGCGTTCGCTGTCGCAGGGGTGGGTGCTCATGAGATTGACCAGCTTGCCGCTTTCGGCATCCTGACTGAACCGGGTCCAGAACTCCACCGAAGCGCGGGGATCATATCCGGCCCGGGACATGAGGATGAGTCCGATGTAGTCGGCCTCGGACTCGTTGCTCCGGCTGAAGGGCAGCATGACCCCCAGCTGGGTGCCGGTGCCGTAGATGCCGTCCACGACCTCGTTGTGCCATTTTTCGGAAACAAGCTGTCCCCCGAGACTCTGGAGATAGCCCCAGGCCATGCGTTCGCCCCCGTGGCGGGCGATGGCGTGACCGATCTCATGACCGACGACA
>JAZMZH010000081.1:0-39532 GCA_045585875.1 Victivallaceae bacterium
CCCGATTCGTCTTTTTTGCGATCCATCCGAAATCCAAAGACGCTCCTTTTGACAATACCGTCCGGACGGTACGAAACGCAGCGTTTCGGCAGGACGCCGCCGTGCCGTTTTAAGAAGTTTGAAAAACCGTAAAACCGCGGAGATATGTCATGCCTCTGGAATCAGGATCCTTCACCGCCACATTTTTTGAAATGCCCGAAAAACCCGGCGACGCCACCGTGTCCGCTTTTGCCGCCCGGGCCGCCGGTCTGCTGGACGCCGTGCCCGCCGACGAGTCTCAGATCGGCTGGGTCACCGGCCGCCATCTCCTGGAAACCGCCATCGACGAGGGAAACGCCTGGTGCGGCAGCGTCCTGCATCTGGCGATGAGGACTGCCCGCCGGAAACTTCCGGCGTCGCTTCTGAACGCCATCTGCCGCCGGGCCGAGCTGGAGTACATGAGCGCCAATCAGACCGATTTCGTCCCCCGCGCCAAGCGCCGGGAGATCAAGGCCGAAATGACCGAAAAATGGCTGCCGAAGATGCCGCCGTCCCTCTCTGCGGTGCCTTTCGCCTGGGAACCCGCCTCGGGGATGCTGGTGGCGGCCGGGACGCCGGGAGCGCAGCAGGATGAATTCATCGCCCTTTTTTACCGGACCACCGGGTTGGAACCGGCGCCGTGGACTCCCGAGAGCATGTGCCGTAAAATCACCGGAAAAGAATACAGCGAACTGCCCGAATTCCGCTGCGGCGAAGCCTCGGGCGCGGAGATCACCCCGGGCCGGGATTTTCTCACCTGGCTGTGGTTTTTCAGCGAAACCGGGACGGAAAAAATCAAACATCCGGATTTCGGAGAGTTTGAGATCCTGGTGGAAGCGCCTTTTGTGCTTGCCGGGAGCAGCGACGCCTCGGGCGCGGCGGAAATCTCCGTGAAAAAGGGCGACTGCCCGGGACGGAGCGCCGAGACCAAAGCGGCGCTCTCGGTGGGCAAAAAACTGAAAAAGGCCCGGATGTCCCTGGCCCGCGGAAATCAGATATTCTCCTGCGGCATGGACGCCGACCGTTTCTCCTTCGGCTCGCTGAAGCTGCCGGAGGGCGAGGCCGCCGAGGCGGTCAGTCAGTTTGAGGACCGCATCTTCAACTGCGTGATCTTCAAGGCGGCGGTGGAGGCCTTTTCCCGGCGTTTCCTCGAGGAGCTCTCCGGCGATCCGGACGGCCTCGAAAAACGGGTGGCGGCATGGATCGCCGACCGGGATTCCCTCTGAAAGGGCGCGGCAATGCATCGAATCATCGCGTTTCTCGCCTCGCCTCTGGTGCGTACGGCGTTTTTGCTGATCCTCTCCAACCTTTTCATGACCGCGGCCTGGTACGCCCACCTGAAAAATCTCAGCAGCCGCTCATGGCTGACGGCGGCGCTGGCCAGCTGGGGCATTGCCCTCTTCGAATACCTGATCCAGGTGCCGGCCAACCGCATCGGCTACAACGGAGGCCTGACTCTGGCGCAGCTCAAAGTCATGCAGGAGATCATCACGCTGACGGTTTTTGTGCCCTTCGCGATCCTGTATATGCAGGAAAAACTTTCCTGGAACCATCTGGCCGCCGGAGTGTGCCTGGTGCTGGCCGCCGTGTTCGTATTTGCGTTCAAATGAAACTCTTTTTTGCGGCAATTCTGTTTTTTCTCGCCGCCGCGTCCGGCGCGGCGGAGGACGGAGTTTTGCGTCTGGCGGTCACGGTGACCCCCGCGGCGGAACTGGTCCGGGCGGTGGCCGGAGACCGCGCCCGGGTGACGGTCATCACCCCGCGGGGGCGTTCGCCCCACGATTTTCAGCCCCGGGCCTCCGATATTGCGGCGGTGTCGGCCTGCGATCTCTACTTCGCCTGCGGTCTTACGGTGGAGAAGCGTCTGCTCTCCCGGGTCCCCGAGGAAAAAACGGTGTATCTGGTCCGGCCCGACGCCGAAGAGGAGGAGCGCCATGAGGAAGCCGCCGGAGGTCATCACCATCATTACAGCGAACCCCACTTCTGGCTGGACTGCGCGAAGATCCGCGACGCCCTGACCGTAACGGCCGAGGCGCTGGGCCGGATCGACCCGGACAACCGGGAGGTTTATCTGGCCAACGCCGGGCGCGAAATCGACGAATACAACCGGATCGAATCCCGCATCGCCGGGATCCTCGGCGACTGCCGCGGCGGCTGTTTCATGGTCTATCACCCGGCGTTCGGCGACTTCGCCCGGGCGTGGGGGCTCAGGGAACTGGCCATCGAAAAGGATTCCCGGGAACCGGCGGCGCGGGAATTGAGCCGTCTGGTCCGCGAGGCGTCGGCCCTGGGCATCCGCAAGGTGTTCATCCAGCCCGGACACAATCCCGCCGCCGCCCGCGCCATCGCCGGACGCATCCATGCCGATGTGGAGGTGCTGGACCCCCTGGCGGACGATCTGAAGGCCAATCTCGTCTTTATCGCGGAAAATATCGCGGCGGCGTGCCGCAAGCCCCCGGAGGAGGGACCATGAACGAAAAACTTCCGGCGATCGAATTCCGTCACGTCAACTTCGGGTACGTCCCCGGAGCGACCATCTTTTCCGACATCAATTTCCGGGTTGACCGCGGCGACACCGTCTGTCTGGTCGGCCCCAACGGCGGCGGCAAATCCACCCTCTTCAAGCTCCTCCTCGGCCAGGAATCGCCGGATTCCGGAGTCATCATCATCGGCGGCGACAGCACGCCCGGGGAAGCGGCCGGACGCATCGGCTTCGTGCCCCAGTACTTCAAGCTGGACGACCGTTTCCCCATCAAGGTGCGGGACGTGGTGCTCACCGGCACGCTGACCTCGAGGTGGAAACTCTTTTACGGCCGGGACGACCGGCGGATCGCGGACGAGGCCCTGGAGGCGGTGGGCATGAGCGAGGCGGCCGGAAAATCCTTCGCCACCCTGTCGGGCGGCCAGCGCCAGCGGGTGCTGATCGCCCGGGCCCTGGCCGGGAAACCGGAGATCCTGCTGCTGGACGAACCCCTCAGCAATCAGGACCCGGTGGCCAGAGCCAAACTTTTCGAGCTGCTCCACCGGCTGCGGGGGAAGCTCACCATACTGATGGTTTCCCATGAGCGCAGGGTGGTGGACGATGTGTTCGACTACGCGCTGTGCGTGGAGCACCACGCCATCCGTCTCCACTCCATGCTGGAAAATGATGAACTCGCCCACCTCTCCCTCAAGGAGATCGATCATTCCGGCGATACCGACGCCCGGGCCTGCCCGGAGTGTCATCTCCAGTAAAGGACCGGTCTCGGGGCGCTACCCTTCAGAAGCCGGTCTTTCGGGCAATCCCGTCCAACGCAGTCTCAGCGCGTTTCCCACCACCGTGAGAGAGGACACCGCCATGCATCCGGCGCATACGGCGGGATGCATACCGGCCACCCCGAAGGGGATCAGGACGCCGGCCGCCGCCGGGATGCCGATGATGTTGTAAAAAAAGGCCCAGAAGAGATTTTCCCTTATCACCCTCATGACCTTTCGGGCCAGCGCGAACATGACCGGCACCGCCGCCGGATCGCCCGAAGTCAGCACCACGTCCGCCGCCGCCCTGGCGGCGTCGGCGCCGGTCCCCACGGCCACGCCCACGTCCGCGGCGGCCAGCGCCGGAGCGTCGTTGATGCCGTCGCCGATCATGGCGGGACGGCCGCCCTTTTCGCGGATCTCCCGGAGCAGAAGTTCCTTTTCGCCGGGGGCGAGGGCGGGCCGGAAATCCTCCACGCCGAGGATGCGGGCCGCTTCCGCGGCGCTGGCGGGATTGTCGCCGGTGGCGATGACCGGCCGGATTCCCATTTCCCGCAGCTCGGCCAGCGCCTGCCGCGCACCGGGCCGCACCCGGTCGGCGAAGACCATCATCCCGGCGATCCGTCCTCCGGCGGCCACGCCGACGACCATGCCGGGAGCGGAGGATTCCGGCAGCTCCGGGAGGCCGGCCCCGGCGAGAAATCTCCGGCTGCCCATTATCACCGGCGTACCGTCCGGGGCCGTGCCCTGCAGGCCTCCGCCGGGCACGGTTTCCACGCGGCTGAAGCGCACCGGCCTTACGCCTGCCGCTTCGGTTTTTGCCCGGATCGCGGCGGCCAGGGGATGACTGGAATGAGCCTCCATC
The DNA here is from genome assembly GCA_045585875.1 of Victivallaceae bacterium. Classification (GTDB taxonomy): domain Bacteria; phylum Verrucomicrobiota; class Lentisphaeria; order Victivallales; family Victivallaceae; genus JAVBQJ01. The sequence continues at coordinate 4,118 of JAZMZH010000081.1, forward strand.
CCCGCGGCCAGCGCCAGAAGCTCTTCTTCCGGAATCGCCGCCGGAGTGATGGCGGTGATCTCGGGTGCGCCGAGGGTGAGTGTGCCGGTTTTGTCAAAAACCGCGGTGTCCGTCCGGGAGGCGGTTTCGAGGGCGGTGCCGCTTTTGAAAAGGATTCCCATGCCCGCTCCGCGGCCGATGCCGACGATCAGCGCCGCGGGGGTGGCCAGCCCGAGGGCGCAGGGACAGGCCACCACCAGCACGGCCAGAGCCCGTTCCAGAGCCATGTCGAATCCCGAGATGCAAAACCATATCCCGAAAACCGCGACGGCGATCAGCAGCACCGCCGATACGAAATATCCGGCCGCCCGGTCCGCCAGATTCGCCACCGGGGGCCGGTCGGCCTGAGCCTCCTCCACCATGGCGATCATTCCGGCCAGCACGGTTTCCTCTCCGGAAGCGGTCACCCGGCAGATCAGGCGTCCCGAGCGGTTGATGCTGCCTCCGACGACCCGGCTGCCGGGATGCTTTTCCACCGGCAGGCTTTCGCCGGTGAGCATGGATTCGTCGACGGCGGAATCGCCGTCCACGACTTCGCCGTCGGCGGGAAACCGGTCGCCGGGGAGTACCGCGCACCGGTCTCCGGGGCGGAGTTCGTCGGCGGGGATTTCCGTTTCCCGGCCGTCGGCGTCAAGACGCCGGGCGACGGGCGGCGTCAGCCGCTGGAGCGCATTGACGGCGTCGAAGGTGCGGCGGCGGGCGCGGGATTCCAGAGCATGTCCCAGCAGCACCAGGGAAATGATCATGCCGGTCATGTCGAAGTACCGGCATCCGGTCTCTCCCGAAAACAGTTTCAGCGCCCCGGCGATCGCCGCGGCGCCGGCGCCGAAGGCGATGAGGGTGTCCATATCCGGCCTCCGGCGGAAAAAGGCGGGGATGCCCTTGAGAAAGAAGTCCCGTCCGGCCAGCAGCGCGGCCGCCGCCATCGCCGGAGGAACAATTTTCATGGCCGCGGAGTCGTCCCCCCACCCGGCGATCCGGGGCAGGAGCACCGCCGCCAGCACCGCGGCAAAGGCGGCGAGGAAGTTCAGAAGATCCCGGCGGGCCCGGGCCGCAAGTTCCCCGGCCGGGTCCCGGAGCCGGAATTCCCCGAGGGCGAATCCGGCGTCGGCAACCGCTTTTTTTAGAATTTCCACCCGGTCCGGAGGGGCGTCCGGCTGCCACTCCACCTCCAGGACCGCCGCGGCGAAATTCACCCTCGCCGCCGCTACGCAGGCCAGAGCCGAAGCCGTACGCTCCACCCCCCGGGCGCACCCGGCACAGCGCATCCCCCTGACCGAAAAACGCATTTTACTCACAGCAACACCCTCCGTTTATTCCGAAATCGCACGCCGGTCCGCAGAGACCCGCGGACGTGCCGGTTATCGCTCTCCCGCCGGAGGCGGTATGACCCGCCAACGGTTCGCACCCTCCCGGAATTGTCCGCTGTCCAGGAGCAGCACCAGGATCTTCATATTCCCGAGCCCCCGGGGCCCCCCGGCGATAAAACGGCGGCGGAGTTCCACCCGCAGGGCGTCGGCGCAGTTTCCGCGCATGGCCGCCAGCGTCACCGGACGCTTCAGAAAAAAGGCGAGCCAGTCCGCGTATCCGGCGTCCCTCACCGGCGCATCCGCTCCGTCATGATAGATCAGGGCGTCGCTGTCCCCGGCGATCACGATCTCCGAATCGGAGACGATCGCGGGGGCGGCGCCGACGATCCGGAGGCCCGAAAGGGTTTCGCCGCGTCCCGTGCGGAGATTTCCGGAAAACTCGACGGTGAATTCTTCCGTCTCCCAGATCTCTTCTCCTGCGGGCAGGGCGAGATGCTTCGCGGTTTCCGCCGCCGCCCTCCTCAGAGCCTCCGGCAGGGGATGGGTGTCGGTCAGACACCAGGCAGCCGGCGTGAAAGCTCCGGAAATGTCCGCGATTTCGACCCCGGCCTCCGCCAGCTCTCCGATGAGTTCGGAATATCCGGCGCGCTCCGCTTCTTCCCGCGGCGGGATCACCGCCAGCACCAGACGGCGTCCGGAGGCCCGCAGGGCGTCGGAATATTCCGCCAGCACCGGCACGGCGGGATGGCCCGCCGTTGCCCGCGGGAGTCCGGCGAGAAGCAGTGCCGCGGCCAGAAATTTCCGGATCATTCGCTCTCAGTAACGGTAGGTTTCGCTTTTGAAGGGGCCGTCCGCGTCCACCCCGATGTATTTCGCCTGCTCGGGGGTGAGGCGGCTGAGCCTGGCTCCGAGTTTGGCCAGGTGAAGCCGCGCCACCTCTTCATCCAGTCTGCGGTCCAGCAGGTAGACTCCGATCGCCCGGTCCGGGTGATTGCGGATGTCCAGCTGGGCCAGAGCCTGATTGGTGAAGGAACAGCTCATGACGAAACTGGGATGGCCGGTGGCGCAGCCCAGATTCACCAGACGCCCCTCGGCCAGCAGATAAATGCTGTGGCCGTCGGCAAAGGTGTGGCGCGAAACCGGACACTCGCTGCCCTTTATGACCGTGCGCTTCACCTCCGGATCGGCATGGAGCCGCCCCACCTCGATCTCCGAATCGAAGTGCCCGATGTTGCACACCACCGCCTGATCCTTCATCCGGCGCATATGTTCCAGAGTGATGACGCCGCAGTTGCCGGTGCAGGTGACGTAGATGTCGGCTTCGGGCAGGGCGTCCTCCACGGTGCAGACCTGAAACCCCGCCATGCAGGCCTGAAGGGCGCAGATGGGGTCGATCTCGGAGATCAGCACCCGGGCCCGTTCATTGCGCATGGCTTCGGCGCACCCCTTGCCCACGTCTCCGTAACCGCAGATCATCACCGTCTTGCCGGCGATCATCACGTCCAGAGCCCGCTTGATGCCGTCGGGCAGGGAGTGACGGCAGCCGTAGATATTGTCGAATTTGCTCTTGGTGACGGAATCGTTGACGTTGACCGCCGGGAAGAGCAGTTCGCCTTTCGCCGCCATCTTCACCAGACGGTGCACTCCGGTGGTGGTTTCCTCGGAGACTCCCCGGACCGCCGCCGCGGTCCGATGCCAGAAGCCCGGACGCTCCCGGAGGGTGCGTTTCAGCAGCCGGTGGATCACTCCCATCTCCTCGTGGGAAACCGGGCGGTCCAGCACCGATGGATCGTTTTCGGCCTCCACTCCCTTGTGGATGAGCAAAGTCGCGTCGCCGCCGTCGTCGACGATCTGATCCGGACCGGAGCCGTCGGGGAAGGTGAGCGCCGAGAGGGTACATTCCCAATATTCCTCCAGCGTCTCGCCTTTCCAGGCGAAGACCGACACTCCCTCCGCGGCAATGGCCGCCGCCGCATGATCCTGCGTGGAAAAAATGTTGCAGCTGGCCCAGCGGATCTCCGCCCCCAGCGCCTTGAGCGTCTCGATCAGCACGGCGGTCTGGATCGTCATGTGGAGCGAACCTGAAATTTTCACTCCCGCCAGGGGTTTTGACGCCGCGTACTTCCGGCGCATTTCCATGAGCCCGGGCATCTCGTATTCGGAAATCTCGATCTCCCGGCGGCCGAAATCCGCCAGAGAGATGTCCTTCACCTTAAAATCATTCATCGCAAACCTCCGTATTTTGACTGCACGCGTATTTTCAAAAACTCTGTTCCCGTCCGCCGGACTTCCGAAACTCCAGTTTCTGCAATTCCGGAATCAGACCTCCCACCGAACCGGCTCCGATCACCGCCAGCACTCCGTCCTCCGCCGCCGGACCCGCGGCGAGCCGCCGGGCGAGCGCTCCCCAGTCCTCGCCGTCGAAATACTCCGCCCGCGGCCCGACGGCGGCGGCGAGCTCGGCGGAACCGACTTTGCCGCTCTCGCACCAGGCGGCGAAGACCGGGACCAGAATCACCCGGTCCGCCCGGCGCAGTTCCGCGGCCAGACGGTCGAAATACTTTTCCAGCCGAGCGTAGCGGTGGGGCTGAAACACCACGGTCAGGCGACCGTCGCCCGCAATTTCCCGCAGCGCGGTCATGCTCGCCGCCACCTCCGCCGGATGATGGGCGTAATCCTCGATGATCCGGGCCGCGCCCAAGGTTCCGCGTTCGGTCAGCCGCCGCTCCACGCCGGGGAATCCCGCCAGATCACGGAATACTTCCTCCCGGGAAAGACCGAATTCTCCGGCACAGGCGGCCGCCAGCGCTCCGTTCACCCGCTGAAATCCCCTGAGGTTGTCCGGAAGACCCCGGAATTCCGGGGAGCCGGGGTCGATCGTCACCGCCCGGCCGCCGAAATATTTCCGGAGCTCCGGATGCTTCAATGCGAGAATGCGGGAGGAGTGGGCGCCGAAAAGCCGGAAATTTTCCTCCAGGTGCGCCGCGCCGCCCACGCTCCAGTCGTGATCGTCGTCGATATTCGGCACCAGCCCGAGAAAAGGATGCACCAGCGTATGGGTGCCGTCGCTCTCGTCCACTTCGGTGATGAAGATGTCCCCGTCGCCGCTCCGGGAACGGGGGAAGCCGGGAATGTCGCCCCCGATCAGCCATCCCGCCCCCGGAAAGTGCCGGGACAAACACCAGGCCAGCATCCCGGTGACGCTGGTCTTGCCGTGGGACCCGGACACCGCCGCGCACCGGCGGTAACCGTCGGCGATCCGGGCGAGAAATTCGCCGCGGCGGAAGATTTCAAGTCCCAGCTCCTCCGCCCGGCGCAGTTCCGGATTGTCACGGGAGACCGCGCTGGAGTATATTACCGCTGCCCCGTCGGGCACCTGGCATGCGGCGTGTCCGGCATAGATCACCGCGCCGCGGGCGCGCAGATCTTCGCAGCGGCGGTTCAGCTCCGAATCGCTGCCGGAAACGGGACAGCCCCGCTCGAGCATGATCCCGGCCAGGGGCGCCATGCCCGCGCCGCCGATGCCGATGAAGTGAAATTGTTTCGCCGCCAGAGCCATGCCAGCACCTCGATTTTCAGCGGAACTGGGTGTCGTGGAGATGCTTGTAGGAGCCGCCGAGCCGGATGAGCTCCTCATGGGTGCCGCATTCGGAGATCCGGCCCTTTTCGAGGACGATGATGGTGTCGGCGTTGCGAATGGTGGAGAGCCGGTGCGCAATGGCGAAAACGGTGCGGTTGGACATGACCCGGTTCAGCGCCTCCTGCACCAGCTGCTCCGTGACCGTGTCCAGAGCGCTGGTGGCTTCGTCGAGGATCAGGATCGGAGGATTGCGGAGGATGGCACGGGCGATGGCGATGCGCTGTTTTTCGCCTCCGGAGAGCTTGAATCCCTTTTCGCCGACCTCGAACTCGAATCCGCCGGGATGGCGGCCGTCGGTGATGAATTTGATGGCGTTGGCTTGTTCGGCCGCCCTCCGGATATCCTCCATGGATGCTTCCGGCATGCCGTAGGCGATGTTGCCGGCGATGGTATCGTTAAAGAGGATGGCGTCCTGATTCACCACGCCGATCATGCGGTGGAGGTCGGCGATCCGGTAGTCGCGCAGATCGATTCCGTCGATGGTCACCCGGCCGGAGACGGGATCGTAAAATCGGGCGATCAGATTGGCGATGGTGGTTTTCCCGGAACCGGTTTCTCCCACGACCGCCACCAGGTTGCCCCGGGGAATTTCAAAGGAGATGCCGTCCAGCACCCGGTGCTTTTCGTAGCCGAAAACCACGTTTTCGAAACGGATGGCGTCCCGGAACTCGGTCAGCGGCAGCGCATTCGGTTTCTCCTTGATCGCCGTGTCCGTGTCGATGAGGGCGAAATACCGGTCCGCCGCCGCCATGCTCTGCTGGAGCGCGGTCACCACCTTGGAGAGGCTTTTGATGGGCTGGTAAACCACAAAGGCCGGAGCCAGCAGTCCCGCCAGATCCGAGAGGGTGGTGCCCCGGCTGTAGGCGTAGCTCAGAAAGAACATGGTGCCGATCACCGCCACCACCTCCATCATGGGACTGACCAGGAGCTGGAGCCGCAGCGCCCGGATGGCGAGCCCGAAGTAGCGTTGGTTGAATTCCTTGAAGGTCTTTTTTTCCCGTTCCTCGCTGTTGTAGGACTTCACCACCAGGATCCCGGTGAAAACCTCGTGCATCCGGCTGAAGACTTCGGCGATCCGGGCGAAGGTCGCCCGGTAGACCCGGCGGATCCTGCGGCCGAGGAAATTCACCGGCAGCACAATCACCGGCACGCCGATGAGGAGGATCAGCAGCAGGATATAGTTGTTTCGGGAAACGCAGAAATATACCAGCGCGGAAACGCACGCCAGAATCTCGATCGGACACCTGGTGGCGTCGGCGATGGTGTTGCTCACGGCGTTTTCGATGGCGGAGGTGTCGTTGGTGCAGCGGCTGATGAGTTGTCCCACATCCATCCTGCCGAAAAAGGCCAGGGACTGATCCAGGAGCTTGTTGAAGACCTTTTCGCGGAGATCCGCGACTACCCTGGCGCCGACCCAGCGGGTGCAGTAGTGATTGATGTAGACCGCCACGTTGCGCAATATCCACGCCAGCGCGAAACCCACCATGTAAATGGTGAAGATCTGCCAGGAGAGCAGACCCTTTTCATCCACCAGAGGCACGGCAAAAGACATCGGCCAGGTCACTTCGACCCGGTTGGTGTCCGCCCGCAGGGGCAGCTTGTAACGTTCGGCGGTTTCGTTGATGCGGGCCACCATGCTGATCATCTTGGGATCGCCGGCGCTGGTGCCGTTCAGCACCGATTCGATGTAGGCGGCGCGCTCGCCCGCGGGCATATCCGGAGCCTCGGCGTAGGAACGCATGATCTGCTCCGTCTCGGCGCTCATGCCCTCCTGGGTGCCGTTTTCCAGAGAAAAGGCCCCGATCATCTGGGGAATGAGCAGCAGACTTACGAACAGCGATCCCCCGACCAGAAATCCGGCCAGAATCCCGGTGATCAGCCGGACCTTGTAGGGACCGGTGCAGCGCAGAAGCCGCAAGTAGCTCTGCACCTTGAATTCGTGATCCTCGTGTTTTTCCCCGCGGTGTCCCATCGGCGGCTCCGGTTACAGCGCCCGGGCGATGGCGGCCACCACCTCTTCCCGCTGGGCGGTGGTGGATTCGGGGTAAATCGGCAGCGCCATGATCTCTCCGGAAATCTTTTCCGCCGCCGGCATCTCCCCCTTGCGGCAGCCGAGCGATGCGAAACAGGGCTGGAGGTGCAGCGGCACCGGATAGTAGACGGCGCAGCCGATGCCCGCGGCGGTCAGAGCCTGTTTGACCTCGTCCCGGCGTCCGCCGGGGATGAGCACGCAGTACTGATTGTAGATATGCCGCACCGGATACTCGGCTTTGGCCGGAGTGATGACTCTGCCGGTCAGACCGGCCTCGGCGAAAAGCCGGTCGTATTCGGCGGCATTGGCCTGACGGGCCGCGCTCCACTGATCCAGATAGCGGAGCTTGATGTCCAGGATCGCCGCCTGAAGGGCGTCGAGACGGAAGTTGCCGCCGACGTAGTCGTGATAATAAGTGGCGCTCTGACCGTGGTTGCGGTATACCTTAAGCAGAGCCGCCCGTGCGGCGTCGTTGACGGAAACCGCTCCGCCGTCGCCGAAGCATCCCAGATTCTTGCTGGGGAAGAAGCTGAAGGCGCCGTAATCGCCCATGGACCCGGCGCGGCGGCCCCGGTATTCGGCGCCGATGGACTGGCAGGCGTCCTCGATGACCACCAGATTGTGCCGACGGGCCGTCGCGTTGATCGCGTCCATGTCGGCGCACTGGCCGAAGAGGTGCACCGGGATGATGGCCCGGGTGCGGGGGGTGACGGCGGCCTCGATGCCGGCCGGGTCGATGTTGAAGGTGCGGGGATCGATATCCACGAAAACCGGCTTGGCGCCGGTTCTGGCAATGGCCCCGGCGGTGGCGAAAAAGGTGAAAGGCGTGGTGATGACCTCGTCTCCGGCGCCGATTTTCTCCGCCATGAGGGCGATGAGCAGGGCGTCGCTGCCGGAGGTGACGCCCACCGCGAAGCCGGTGCCGCAGTAGGCGGCGAGGGATTTTTCAAACTTTTCCACCGTGGGTCCGAGGATGAACCGCTGGGAATCGCATATTTCAACCATGGTTTTAATGATTTCATCGCGCATGGTTTTGAATTGACCGGTAAGATCAAGCAGCGGCACGCCCATGATAAAAGACCCTTCCATTTAAGTTTCAATACCGGCGGATTCCGGCGTCTCCGGGAGCATCCGGAGAGCGGAAAACGCAACTTGTGATAATATAGCATGAAAAAGCCGATCTGTCATCTTTGCCGCGGAGAATTTTTCCGTTTTTTACGCTTTTCCGCGGCGGGCCGGCGCCGCCGGCGGAGAAGCAGGATGAAAGGCCGGTTTGAAAACCGGCATCAAGGTTTTATGATTTCAAAAAAATGCCGATAGGTTTTTTTCAATCGGCGTGAATTGCGGAGCGTTATTCTTCCTTCGCCAAGGCTTCCGCCTTCGCGCCTGCAGGCGCTTCCTTACTGTGCGCCAACGGCGCCACGGCGGACAAGTCGGAGGACAAGGCGGAGCAATGCTTCGTCTGAAAAGGCGAAATGAAGCACGCCTGACAGCGTATGAAGCGCGGCTTGCGCCGTATGAAGCGGCACATTGTGCCATGAAGCGAAGCCTTTTCAGGTTTCATGTTTTTTGCCCGCCGGGCAAAAAAAATGGCGGAGAGGCGGGGATTCGAACCCCGGACAGAGTTACCCCTGTGACGGTTTAGCAAACCGTTGCTTTCGGCCACTCAGCCACCTCTCCGCTTGCGGATTGTCCCATTACTATATATCGCCGCCGGGATTTTTGCAAATAAAAACCGCCGGTTTTTCGCTTTTTTTGCCCTCCCTCATCTTGACTTTGCTTTCCGGCGCACTATATTAACAATGTCGCCACCGTTGCGGTGCGTTCCCTTTCGGAGCCGTGACCGCGGAAAAAAACGAAATAAGGCTGTATGAAAAATACAATAGATCTGGAGAGTGGTTTATGTCGCTTGGAGTTAAGCGGCACAGACGGCAGAGTTCTTGAGTTTTCATTTGCCGGCGAAGTGCTGGCGCAGGAGGGACGACAGTTGTTCACCCTGGGATTCCGGGATATGTCCGGAGATTCCATTATCCTGTCTTCCAATGATTTCAGAAAATTTTCCTCCGAAACCGCTCCGGGCGGGCTGGTGCTCCGCTACGCCGATCACCCGGAAAATGACGACATCGCCGCGACCGTATTCGTACGCCCGATGGGCAATTCCTTCCGTTTTCACATTTCGGTTTCCGGCCAGGACCGGCGGATGCTGCTGGACTGGTTCGACTGCCCCGAAATCATCGTGGACGGCCATCTCCGGGGACGCGGGGGCGAGAGCCTGCTCTTCATGCCCCTGTACGAGGGCATGATCGTCAGCGACCCCGAGGCCCATCCCTACATCCCGATCGATTTCCCCAATCCCGGATGCAACGGCTACTACCCCGGCAACGCCCAGATGCAGTTTCTGGCCTTTTACAACAGCCGGGCCGGGCTCTACCTCGCCGCCCACGACCGCACCGACGGCACCAAGGCCGTGGATTTCGAGTATCTGCCCGAGGACGAGGAGATCCGCCTCACCCTCCAGACCTTTTGCGGCGGGGGCGAGACCGGCGCCTATTCGGCGCCCTTTGAAATCGTTCTGGCCGGATTCACCGGCGACTGGATGGACGCCGCCGAAATCTACCGCAGCTGGGCCGTCACCGATCACCACCTCCCCCAGCGGCTGGCCGAGGAAACTTCTCTGCCGGCGTGGTTCGACGAATCCCCCGTGACCCTCTTCATCCCGGTCCGCGGCGACGGCGACGACAAGGGCGAAATGGCTCCCAACGAGTACTTCCCCTACATCAACATCATGAAAGCGGCCAAGATCTGGTCCGACGAATTTTCCTGTCCGGTCATGACCATGCTCATGCACTGGGAGGGCACCGCTCCCTGGGCTCCGCCCTATGTGTGGCCTCCCTACGGCGGCGAAGAGGCGCTCGCGGAACTGCGGGACGCCCTCCATGCCGAGGGACATCTGCTGGGCGTTTACTGTTCCGGAACCGCCTGGACCCAGACCAGCAGCATCACCGATTATTCCCGGGAGGAGCAGTTCCGGGATGAGAATCTCCGCGCCGAAATGTGCCGCGGGGCCAAGGGCGAAATCGACGCCGCCATCTGCAACGGCCCCAAAGGCGTTGGCCAGCGCATGGGTTTCGAGTGCTGCGTCGGCCAGGAGTGGACCCGGCGGACGGTCGCCGAAGAAATGCGCAAGCTGGCGGAATTCGGCATCGACTACTGCCAGACCTTCGACCAGAATATGGGAGGCACCGAAAACATCTGTTACTCCCGCAAGCATCAGCATCCGCCGATCCCCGGCGCGTGGCAGACCGATGCGATGATCGAACTCTGCCGCGACGTGCGGCGGGAGATCCGCGACGCCGGCAGCCGGATGATCTTCGGCTGCGAGGCGGCGGCGGCGCAGCCGTACATCAAGTATATGCGCTTCAACGATTCCCGCTACACCTGCGCGTTTCTCTTCCGGAGCGTCCCGGTGCCGGCCTACGCTTACGTATTCCACGAATATCTCAACAATTTCCAGGGGAATCAGGTCTGTGTGGACGCGGTGCTGGACAAGAGGACTCCGGAAAATCTGCTCTTCCGGACCGCCTTTTCCTTTATCAGCGGCGACATGCTCTCCCTGGTGCTGAAAAATGACTGCGAAGCCGGCTGGGGCTGGGTCTGCAAATGGGACGAACCCTCCCCGGATCAGGAATCCCTGAAAAAACTCATCGGCAACCTGAACTACTGGCGCCGCCGCGAGGGAAAACCCTATCTGGTCTACGGCCGGATGCGCAAACCCCTCGTGAATCTCGACGGCGTCGAAGAGTTTCACCTGGCCGCCGTCAATCCCGAGTGGCAGGAATTCGATGTGGACGCGCTCCTTACCTCCACCTGGCAGGCGCCCGACGGCACCGAGGTGCAGTTCATCGTCAACTATCTCCCGCGGCCTCAGAAGATCCGCCTCGAACCTCCGGCCGGGGACACCATAAGCATCCGGAGGATGAACGGCACCAGTTTCGGCGGCTGCGCCGGTATGGAGGTCATCGTGCCGCCCCTGGAAGCCCTCATGGTCAGCATCAACGACGACTGACCCCGGGGGGAGGGGCGCGCATGAAGAGCGTGCCGGGGGGCGCGCATGAAAGAGCCACCCCCGGGGCGCGCATGGAGAGCGTATTCAGGCGTGAAGCCTGTCCGATTCAGCCGATCCGCTTCAGAAACACCAGTTCGGCCCGCCACCGGGCAAGATGATTATGGGGTTTCAGCGCGATCTTCAGGCCGTTTTTCATGATTTCGGCGCCGGTGCGTTCCCCGTCCCCGGTCCGGTACCGGGCGTCGTCGGTCAGCTCCAGCGGATAAACGGTGCGGGAGCGGACCTGATGGTGTCCGGTGTACTGGACCATGAGGATGGCGTCGCCGTCGTACGCCAACTCCAGCACCAGTAAACCGGACCTGTGAATCAGGCTGTATCCGGAGGCTTTTGCCAGCATCCGGCGATTTTCCTTGAAGAGCCGCACGTATCTGGCCGCAAGCGCACGATTTTCCGGCGAGAGGCCGGCCGGACTGCCGGTAAACCCGTACATGCCGCCGGTGAAATTGGCGCAGAGGAGGGATTCCATGTCGACGCCCTCGAATTCATCCCAGGTCCCGCCCCTCGGCGTGATCACCGGCCTGACCCCGCCGCCGTAAAAGGGCACTTCCTCCTCCAGCTGGCGGAAACACGCCCACCGCATGATCTTCCCCGGCGGCATGCGCAGCCAGAATCCGGCGATGATTTCATTCACCTCGAAAGGCTGGACGTTGTCGGTGGGAAACATGATGTCGAAGTGCTTCAGCGCCTCCAGATCGTTCCTCATGCCGCCGCTGGCGCAGCACTCGATGAACACCTCCGGCCGCAGAGCCCGGATTTCGTCCAGCAGCCGGTAAAACCGGGTCTGATAGCGGTTGTGCGAGGTCAGGGAGTCGTCAAAGCCCAGCCATCCGTTCATATCGGTTTTCAGATAGACCAGGCCGTAGGCGTCGATGAGGCGCAGAAAAGTCTGCTTCTGGTACGCGTAAGCCTCCGGCAGTTCCAGACGCATCCGGCGATTGCCGTTTCCGGTGTCCGCAAACCATTCGGGATGCGCTTTCACCGCCGGCACGTTTTCGCGGAAGCGCTCGGGTTCGAGCCAGAGGCCGAAACCCAGTCCCGCCCGGCGGACCTCGTCCGCGAATTCCGCCATCCTGCCGTAAAAGGCGGAATCCCTGCGCTCCTCCCAGCAGCCGGTGCAGAGCCCCCAGTCCATGCCCTCGGCGCCGTACCATCCGGCATCGACGACGAAAACTTCGCAGCCGATTTCCCGGGCGGCGGCCAGCTCTTCCCTGAGATGGGACACGTCCAGCCGGTCATAACGGTCGATCCAGGTGTTGTATTCCACCGGCGCCTGTTTTTCGGACATGGGCAGTTCGGCCATGAGGAAGCGGTGCAGTTCTCCTCCGGCTTTTCCGAAATCGTCGAAGGGCTGGAGGATGACCTCGGGGAGCTTCCAGCTTTCTCCGGGAGCAAGCGGATAATCCAGAAATTCGTCGGAGATGCCGAGGTCCGCAACCACCGGCAGTTCGTTGTTGCTGCCTCCGAAGATCGGCCGGACGGAAATGCTCCAGTCGCCCGCCGGCAGCAGGTGGAGGGCCGTCCCGTGAGCATCGTCCAGGGACCTCAGGGCGACAAAAGGCGTGTTGCCGGAGGTGGTGCGGCCGCTGATATGCCCCAGCAGCACGCCCCGGCCCTCCAGCGGCTGCCAGGAGCCGGTATTTTCTTCGGACCATTGACTGAACTGGGCGAAGCACTCATAACTCCCGGGAGGGAATACGACGCTGACCGAGGCCCGGCGGAAACGGAGCTCCTCCCCGGAGGTGTTGACGATCACCGGGGCGAGCAGGCGGATGCCGCCGCGCTCCCGGACTTCGCACTCCACCCGGAACCGCCCGGGCGAATCTCCGCCGGGCAGAGGGGTGAGTTCCGGTTTGCCGTTGCAGAAAGTCCGCAGAAACAGATTGACTTCGATCATCGCGATCTCCTTTCCGTCATTTTTTTACAACGGATAAAATACCCGTCCGTCACGGCGATGTCAATAGGAGAGAAACGATGAAAAATTGCATGAAGTCACAGAAATCATGTGTTTTCGGGCCGGAGGGGCGGGGTCGGTTCAGCGGGTGATGTTGCGCACCCACCGGTATTGCCGGTGATGGAGGATGACCCACGGCACCTTGCCCACTTCGTCCAGGCAGGTGCAGGCGTAGACGGCCCACACCGGCAGATGAAAATAAAAGGCTCCCGAAAAGGCGCAGGGCAGGGCGATCCCCCACATGCAGACGATCAGACTGTAGAAGTCGAAGAGGGTGTCGCCTCCCGCGGAAAAGATTCCGTTTATGACGACGGTGCAGACGCAGCGCCCGACCATGTAGACCGAGAGGACGAGAAACATTTCGATCATATAGGTCCGGGCGGTTTCGCTCAGCACCATGAAGCGGGACACGGCCGGTATCGTCGCCAGCACCGCCGCCGCGCAGACCGCCCCGATCATAAAGGAAATCACCATGAGCCGGTCCCCGTATTTCCGGCCCTGCTCCAGACGTCCGGCCCCCAGTTCGTTGCCGATGATGATCCCGGCCGCGCCGGAACAGCCGTTGCACAGACTGCACAGCAGGTCCCGCACCACCGCCGCTATGGAGTTGGCGGCGGCGGCGTCCGGTCCCAGATGTCCCATGATGGCGGTATAGGCGGTGAAACCGGTCCCCCACAGCAGCCAGGCTCCCAGGATCGGCAGGGTGTAGCGGAGGAAATCCCGGTTCAGGAGCCGGTTTCGCTCGATGACGTCCCGGAGGCGGAGCCGGACGAAATCTTTTTCCAGGGAGGAGCCCACGCACCATAAGAGCTCCGCCACCCGGGCGGCGACGGTGGCCAGCGCCGCTCCCCGCACTCCCATGGCCGGTATTCCGAAGAGGCCGAAGATGAAGATGCCGTTGAGGAGGATGTTCAGCACCACCGCGCCGGTGCTGATGATCGCCGACCGGGGGACGTGTCCGCTGACCTTCATGATGCCCAGATAACACTGGGAGAAGCCGGTCAGCAGGTAGGACCAGGAGGCGATTTTCAGGTATTCCGCGCCGATGCGCACCAGCTCCGGATCGTGGGCGAAAATGCGCATGAGCTGCTCGGGGAAGAAAAAGCATCCGGCCCAGAAGCATACGCTGACCGCCGTCGCGTGGCGGATGCCGATGCCGAAGATCTTTCCCGTAACCTCCCGGTCGCCTTTGCCCCAGTACTGGACGCCCATCACGCCGATGCCGGAAACGATGGCCCAGAGGATGGTGTTTTGCACGAACTGGATCTGGGTGGCGAGGGAAACCGCGGCCATGTCGTTCTGATTTGCGGCTCCCAGCATGACCGCGTCCGCGGCGGCCACCAGGGCCAGCATCAGGGACTGGAGGGTGATGGGTATGGTCAGACCGGCGAGGCGGCGGTTGAACTGCCGGTCGTGAAAGATTTCATAAAGGATCATGGTCGGGTGCTGTTCACACCGGATGCTTCCCGGCGAAAAGTTTCGGATGACCGGATAATATACCGCCGAAGCCGTCGGGAAGCAAACCGGCGGCGAAACAAAAATCAAAAATTTTATTGGAAGTGTCCGCAAAAAGTGATATATTATCCCGATGCCGCCCCGGTTACGGCGGCACCGTTCATAAAAAGGAGCCGGATCATGAAAATATTGCTTATGGGCGGCAGCGGATGGCTGGGGCACCACATCGCGCTCAGGCTTGCCGCGGAAAACCGCGACGTCACGATTCTCAGCCGGGGACGCAAACCGACCTTTCAGGACGCCGTTTCGGAGCTGCCGTCCGTCATTGCCGACAAGGAGGACGAGGCCGCCATGCGGCAGGTCTTCGGCGTCCGCTACACCCATGTCATCGACACGGTCCCGACGGAGAAATCCATCGCGCTGGTGCACAAGTACGCGGCCGGACTGCGGCACTACCTCCACTGCAGCTCCACCGGGGGCTACGCGCCGCCGGAATTCATCCCATGCAACGAAACGGCTCATTACAAAGGATTTGCTCCCGGCACCGGCTGGGATCAGAAGCGGATCGTGGACAATCTGGTGATGGCGCTCTGCCGTGAGCACGGTTTCCCGGCCACGGTGATCCGGCCCAGCTGCATTACCGGTCCGGGGATGCTCCCGCTGGACAATCTGGGCGGACGCCGCAGGGATTTCATCCCGGACATCCTGGCCGGAAAGACTCTGGATCTGCCGGAAAACGGCAAGGCCCTGCTCCACCCGGTCCATGTCCGCGATCTGGCATGCTCCTTCGCCCTGGCCATGGATCGTCCGGAGCGCTCCGTGGGGCAGGTCTACAACATCTGTCTCGGGTACGCGGTCACGCTCAACCGTTATCTGGAAATCACCGCCGCCGCGCTGGGGCGCAGGCCGGTGATCCATTATATGAGCGTGGAGGAGATGCTGGCGAAGTACGGCGACCGGATCGATCCCGTCGGGTTGAGATTTCTGGCCGAGCACATGTGCTTCAGCATTGAAAAGGCGGCTTCGGATCTGGGCTACCGCCCCTCGATGAGCACCGAGGAAGCCATCGCGGAAACCGCGCTCTGGGCCGCCGGGCTCCGGTGAAGCAGCGGGCCGCGGAGACCGACCGGGAAAGGGGGGAGCGCATGTTCAGGGATTTCCGCATCGGCGCCGGATACGTCTTTGCCGGCATCCGGGAGTTTTACCGGGACGGCAGGGCCTGGCGGTACGCCCTCATGCCCTTTTGCATCATGCTGCCGGTTTACGTCCTCGTATTCTGGATGGCGCTCCATCTGGCGGGGGAAGCCGCGGGTTTTCTGCAGGAGATTTCCGGGCGGCTCCCGCAATGGCTCGCATGGATCGGCGGGCTGCTCGGCGGGCTGGTCCGAATCCTGGGCTTTGCCGCCGGATGTCTGGTGCTGGGAAGCACGATGAGCGCCTTTTATCAGGTGACCGGAGGATTGTTTTTTGACGCGCTGGCGGGATATTACGAGCAGCGGAAATTCGGCACCGCGCCCCGCCGGGCGGGGTTCGCCGCCAATTGGAAATACGCGTGGGATTCGCTGTGCTTCGGACTCGCCGTCACCGGCATGTTTCTGCTGCTGTTCGCCGCCGGTATTTTTCTGCCGGTCGTCGGTCAGGTGCTGAGCGTCGCCGTCATGGGATACTTCATGGGGGTGTCATGCATGATCGCCTCCGGCTTCAACAATGGGTTTTCCGTATCCGAAGTGAAAAGACAGGCCGGCGGCAGACGGGCCATGACGCTGGGGTTCGGCGTCACGGCGTATCTGCTGCTCATGATCCCCTTTGCCGCGGTGTTTCTCCTGCCGGGGTTTGTCCTCGGCGGCAGCGGGATGTTTCGCCTCGAAATCCAAAACCCCCGATGACGCGATCCCGCGCCGCCGGGGGCAATGCCGATGATGGGAAACCGGGAGCGGATCACTCGATTTTTTCGATGAAAACGCCCCGGAAATCCTTGAGCAGACGTACCAGATTGGCATCGCTTTCGTGGTTCTGCTCGTAGATCATGATCTTGACCCGCAGACGCTTGCCGTCGGCGGTGTCCGCCACCGAACAATTCAGCACCTGGCAGTTGCGGTCGTTCAGGGCCGCCGTGATCTTGACCAGATCCGAAGGATGCGAGGTGGTGAAGACCAGCTGGGTGTTTTTGGAGTTGAATCGATGGAAGATCCGCTGCAGCGCCTCCAGTCCCAGCAGGGCGAAAAGCGTCGCCACCGAGCCGAGGATATACAGGCCGCCGCCGATGGCCATGCCGATGCCGGCCGCCACCCACAGACCCGCCGCAGTGGTCAGCCCCCGCACGAACTGCTTCTGCATCATGATCGTGCCGGCGCCGATGAAGCCGATGCCGCTGACGATCTGCGCCGCCACCCGGCTGGCGTCGAATTCCGCCGCGCCGGAGAAGCCGTACTGCGAAACCATCATGATCAGACAACTTCCCAGCGCCACCAGAAAATGCGTTCGCATCCCGGCTTCCTTGGCCCGGTAGGCCCGCTCCATACCGATCAGGGTGCCCAGCAGCCCCGCCATTGCCAGCCGCCCGATGCTGATCCATGTCATTGTCATTTCCATAAACGATTCTCCTCTCGCCTCCGGCCGCGGACCATTCCGCGGACCGTTTGTTCGTCTATTGCCGCACAGTCCCGCGGAACTGTCCGGTTATGATCCCTCCGGCCAGCAGCTGCCGGCCGCGATAAAATGCCGCCACCTGCCCCGGCGCCGGGCGTACCGCGGGGGCCGACAGCCGGATCACGGCGCGGCCGCCCGCCAGCACCTGCCAGTCCGCCGTCAGCGGACGCTGACGGTACCGGAACTGCACTTCTCCGGATCGCTCTTCAAAAGCGCTCCGGTCCAGGATGTTCAGAGCTTCCACGCCGACCTCGTCCGTCATAAGATCCCGCCGGTCGGTGCTGAGCACCACCCGGTTTCGCACCGGGTCCAGCTCGGTCACATACGCGGGGCTCCCCATGGCCACTCCCAGGCCCTTGCGCTGGCCGATGGTGTAGTATTCCAGTCCCCGGTGCCGTCCCAGCATCCGGCCTCCGGTGTCGGTGATCTCGCCGGGGCGTCCCGAAGTTTCCGGGAAAAGCTTCGCCAAAGTCTCCGGGAAGCTCAATCCGGAGGCGGCCGCGCAGACATCCTGGCTCTCCCTGCGGGCCGCCTGTTTCCCGAGGCCCTCGCAGTCGGCGATCCGCCGCACGTCATCCTTGGTCATTTCCCCCAGAGGCATCATGGCGTAATTCAGCGCTTCAAGGGGGGTAAGCGCCAAAAAGTAAACCTGATTTTTGGCATCGTCCTCCCCGGCCCGGACCCTGGTCACGCCCCGTTCCTTAAGCAGCTGCGCGTAATGACCGGTGGCCAGCGCTTCCGCCCCGCGGCTGCGGGCGTAATCCGCCAGGACCCCGAATTTGAAAAGCCGGTTGCACCTTGCGCAGGGATTGGGCGTGCGTCCGGCCAGATAATCCATACGGCCGCTGCGGAGAATCTCCGCCCGGAAGCGATCCCGGAGATCCAGCACATCGCAGGGGATGCCCAGCGTCCGGGCCGCCGCCAGAGCGGCGGCGCCGTCGTCGCCGTTTCCGGTCAGCATGGTGACGGCTTCCACCCGGAATCCCTTTTTCTGAAGCAGTCGGGCGGAGACTGCGCTGTCCACTCCTCCCGAGAGTGCGGTGATGACAAAACCGGCCATAAGAAGACTACCTCAGGGCCAGCATCCGTTCGATCGGCTGTCTGGCCTTCGCCATGATTTCAGGGGGGAGCGTCACCGGATATGTGCCGTTTTCGATGCTTTCGAGGAGCTTTTCAGGAGTGAAAAGCTTCATGTCGCGGCAGCAGAGGCAGTCCCCCGGGACCGCGAAGCCCTTGCCGGGATTTTCGCTCTGAAGCCGGGGCAGCAGCCCCCTCTCCGTGGCGATGATGAATCCCGGAGCGTCGAGTTCCTTCACCCGCTTGAGGATGCCCGCGGTGGAGAGGGCCTCGTCGCACAGCGCCACCACCTCCGGACGACATTCGGGATGGACCAGCACCGGCCAGCCCGGGTGTTCCTCCCGTGCCTTGAGAATATCTTCCGGACGGAGGGAGTCGTGCACCGGACAGCAGCCCGGCCAGAGTATGAACCGGCGGCCGGTGCGGCGCGAAATGTTGCCGCCGAGATTGGCGTCGGGGAGAAAGATCACCGGACGCTCTTCCGGGATCGAGGCGATCACTTTTTCCACATTCCCCGACGTGCAGCAGATGTCCACCTCGGCTTTGACCGCCGCAGAGGAGTTCACATAGCAGACGGCGCTGGCGTCGGGATGCTCCGCCCGCAGCCGCCGCACCGCGGAAGCGTCGGCCATTTCGGCCATGGGACAGCCGGACTCGGGCACCGGATGGAGCACTTCGGCCTCCGGCAGCAGCATCTTCACGGTCTCGGCCATGAAGCGCACACCGCAGACCACCACCCTTTCGGCGTCGGATCTGCGGGCTTCCAGGGCCAGCGCCAGGGAGTCGCCGACGATGTCCGCCGCCTGCTGGACGGCGAAATCGGTGTAGTTGTGGGCCAGCACCAGGATGCCGCGGCGGCGCTTGGCCTCGATGATTCGCTCGATGATCCCGTTCATGTTCGTCAATCCCGCCGGTTACCAGGTGTAGCTGTAGCCGATGTTGAAGTGGAAACGCAGTTTTCGGGATTTGCTGCACTGCCTCGAGAGCACCGGATAGGCCAGATCCAGCCGCAGGGGCAGATCGATCTGGGGGATCAGGATGCGCAGCCCGTAGCCGACGCCCACGTTGACGCCGCCGGGACGGAAATTGTAGGCTTTGGCATAAGAATTTCCCACGTCCACAAAAGCGGCGCCGCGGATGAAGCGCCAGATGGGATGGCTGATCTCGGTGCTGGCGATGAACATGGTCTGACCGCCGATGTTGTGGCCGGTGCAGTCCATGGGCGAAATGGTGCGCCAGTCGAAGCCGCGCACGGAATCGCCGCCGCCCAGGAAGTACCGTTCATAGAGGGGCACATCCTTGTTGCGGTTGAAGTTGCTGACCACGCCGATCTTGCCCCGGGCGCTCCAGATGATGGCCTTGTCGAAAAAGCTCATGTAATAGGAGCCCGAAGCCTCAAGCCGGTAAAAGTTGTCGCTGCTGCCCAGCACCCGCGGCGAAACCGCGCCGAGCAGGTTGATGCTGTAGCCCTCGGTGGGGTTCATGGGGTTGTCCCGGGTGTCCCGGTTCAGGTTTATGGAGAGCTCGCTGACCTGCGAGCGGCCCTTTTCGCGGCGGAGGCTCCAGAGGTCCATCTTGTGCACGCGGACGCTCTCGAACTTGTAGCCGTAGGTCACGGTGGTGAAGTCGTCGAATATCTTGTGCGAGAGCGAGGTCGATACGCCCAGACGCTCCTCCTCCCAGTCCGGGAGCATGGAATTGTTCCAGAAACCGTTGAGTTCGAAACGGAGCGGCAGGTCGAAGAGCCACGGCTCCACGAAGTTCAGATCCGCTCCGCCTCCGTGGAATCCCGCCACCGCGGCCAGCCGGATGCGCTGACCGCCGCCCACAAAACCGTTCCAGGGATTGAGGATGTCGAAGTTGTTGTTGGAGACGGAGATCATGCCCGCCAGCGAATTCACGTCGGAGAATTCGGCGCCGATCGAAAAATCGTACGCCCGGCGCTCTTCCACGTCGAAATGGACATTTTTCCGGTCGGGGTCTCCCGAATCGGTGGTGTAGGCGTCCACCCGGTTGAAGTACCCCATGTTCAGCAGCCGCTGGCGGCTGATCTCGATGCGCTCCGGATCGAGGGTGTCGCCGTCATGGATGGCCAGCTCCCGGAGGATGACCTTCTGCTTGGTGGATTCGTTGCCGGTGAGGACGATCTCGGCCACGGAATAGGGCCGTCCCTCCTCGATGACGACATTCAGATTCACCACATGGGTGTCGAAGTCGGCGTCCCGCTCCACGGTGACGCCGCAGTCGGCGTAGCCGTCGCGGCCGTAGAGGGCGGCGATGGCCCTGGCGGTGCCGACCTCCCGGTCGCCGTTGAACACTTCACCGCTTTTCAGGGTGACGAGTTCGGCGAGGGCCGCATCGTCAAAGGCGCTGTTGCCGGAAAAGGTCACATTTCCGACGGTGTAGGGTTCGCCGGTGAAGAGCTTGAATTCCAGATCGACCTTTTCCGGATTGTCCGCGTGGGGAGTGACGACGATCTCCTCCACGGCGAAGTCCAGATAGCCCTTGCTCCAGTAGAGATCCCGGAGCCGGAGCTTGTCGTTTTCAAACTCGTCCCGCCGGAGAAATCCCCGGGGCAGCAGCCATCCGAGGAAATCCCAGCGGTTGGCGATGGAGGTCTTCAGAGTGTAGTTGGAAAAAACCCCGTTGGAACCGGTGAATACGACCTCGTCGATCTGCTGGCGGAGTTTTTCGTCGATTTTGATGTTGACGTTCAGGTTTCCGGCCTCGTCGGTGAATACCTCCGGGGTCACGGTGGCGTCGGTATATCCCTTTTCGTTGTAAAACTCCTTGATGGCCCGGACGCTGGATTCGAGTTTGGCGTTGTTCAGAGGCGCTCCCTGAACGACCTCCAGGCGTTTGCGGATCTCCTGGTCGTCGAATTTGCGGTTTCCCTCAAAAGTCAGAAAGGTCACCACCGGGCGGGGCGTGATGACGAAGACCACCCGGACGGTGTCGTCGTCCCCGGGCTCGATGCGGACATCGGGGGCGTTGATGATGCCGGTGGCATAGAGATTCTTCAAGTCGGCGTTGATCTTCTTCTGATCGAACTCCTGTCCCGGGCGGGTGCTCACCTGATGCCGGAAGAGGTCGGTGACGATTCTGGTCCCGCCGGTCTGTTCAAATTCCACCTCCGACACGATTGAAGCTCCGGCGGCGGCGGCGGCGAACACAACGGCCATCGCGCAGAATACGCTGAAGCGGCGTCCCGGGAATGATCTGTGAAGTTTCAAAGTTTCTTCTCCATCGGATTTTGCGGTTAAGACGGATTTGCCTTAATATATCACCTCCGCCGGAATTTTGCAACTCTTCAAGACCTTCCCGGACCAAAAGACCGGAGAAAATGCCGAAAAAAACTTTTTTCCTGCTGGCAAAACTCCGCCGCGCGGGGTATATTACGTTGCAAATGTATTTTTGATTCGGAGGTCTGAGATGAAAAAAACCGTTGCTTTTCTGTTCAACATCGTCGTGCCCGCGCTGCTGGCGGTCGCGGTTTTCGCGGCCATGATCCTGGCTTATGATTCCAGCGATTTCTTCCGCGCCCTCTTCACCGGAGAGGGATCGGGGTCCGTGCTCGGCTCCGTCGCCGCGGGAGCGACGGAAACCATTGCCGAACGGGCCCAGTTCGCCGGACGCGTCTCCATGTATGTATGCAGCCTGATCCTGGCGCTGCAGATCTGCTGCTTTTACTTCGGATTCAAGGTCACCCGCGGGATCGACCGCTCCGACGCCCTTCCGGAGATCAAGCTGAAGCGCTTCAAAAACGCCGGCAACATCATGGATCTGCCGCTTTACGTCGGTCTTTTCGGCACGGTTGCCAGTTTTCTGGTCATCACCTATTCGCCCAATTCCGGCAAACTGATCGCATATTCAAGCACTCTGGCGGGCATCATCGCCAGCACCATCCTCCGCACCCTGGTGCTCTATCCGGCCCAGAACCGGAGCATAGACCTGGAGGAGAAGGCCGCATCCTCTTTAAAAGCCGCCGGAAACAAGTAAACGACCGCCGGAAAGGAAACTTCTGATGAATCGAGCCATTCTGGTTGTCATCTGCGACTTCGTGGTGCTCTCCATGATGTCGCTGACCGATTTCGGGACCATCGCCCGGGGCGGCCTCGCCGGCGACGGCAAACCGGGCACCGTCCTCGACGCGGCCCTGAGCCGCGACATTCTCGCCGAAGCTTCCGCCCGTCTCGAGCGCCTGGAGGCCGAATACCGCCTGGCGGCGGAGGCCGCCCGCGACGGCGACGAAGCCGCCGTCGCCCGGGCCGCTTCCCTGGCCGCGGAGCTGGCCGCCGCCCGGGTGCAGGTGGAGTATCTCACCGAACGGCTGGCCCTCACTCCGGAGAATATGGGCGAACTCAGCCCCGAAGCCATGCTCCGCCTGTGGGAAAAGGAAGCCAGAAACCGGGAACTGGCCGAGGTCCGCTATGAAACCATCTCCGACGAGGTCGCCTATCTCCGGAATACGGGAGCCGAAATATCCGTCGAACTGAGGACGGTTTCGGAAAATCTCGCCGCCGAAAGGGCACGAAACGTTGCCGCGGTTCAGAAGATAGATGAACTGACCGTCCAGGCGGAGCGACGGGAGGAGGTCATCAGAGCCCGCGAATCCTCCATCGCCGAAAAGGACCTCACCATCGCCGAAAAAAACGCCGCCATCGCCGATGAGCGCCGCCGGGTGGAGGTGCTCTCCACCGAACTGGGCAACACCCGCGCCGTCGCCGAAAAAACCGCGGCCGAGCTGGACGAGACCCGTTCCCGCCTGCAGGAGGAGTCCGGCCGTCTGGCCGCCGCCAGCGCCGAGGCCGAATATCAGAAAGGCCGTCTCGAGGCCGCGCAAAGCGAAAACGAGGAAAATCGCATCCTGCTGGCCGAGGTCCGCTCCCGTCTCGAGCAGGCCCGGCAGGAGGCGTCCCGGCGCGAACTGGAGGCCGCCGAGCTGAGAAACGAGCTGGCCGCCGCCCGGAAACTGCTCTCCGGCACGGTGGACGAGCTTACCGAGACCCGCAGCGCCCTGGAGGACAAAACCCGTGAAACCGCGGCCGCGGTGGACACTCTCCGCCAGCTGCAGAACCGCTATCAGGACACCGCCGAACAGCTCCGGGATGCGGAATCCCGTCTCTCCAGCGATGTGATGCCCAGCTACCGGGCGTCGGTGGACTCGGTGGTGTTCCGGCTCCGGGAGGAGCGGCTGATCGTGGACTTCCGGGACGGCCGGGAATTCTTCTGGCCGGAGATCGTCCTGGACGGACGGAGATTCATCATCGGGGACATCCGCACGCTCACCGGATACGCCGAAAACAACTATTCCGAAAAGGTCAGCGAGCTGATCGTCGCCGCCCGGGAGCCGGGAGAAGACACCTTCTCCGGGATCTCCCGGCTGCTGCTGCCCGCCGCCGACCGCCGGGTGGCGCTGCTGGAGGTGCCCGGCATCGCCGCCGATGCGCTGCGCCCGATCACCGGCGACGAACTCATGAAGCGGGGCCTGAACGACCTCTACGTCTTTAAGGCCGCCCGTCACGGCGGCGAATGTTTCCTGCTGGGGGACCGGGGCGTGCTCGATATGGAAAACAACGGACATATCCTGAAGGTCAGAAACCGCCGCCGGGGCGTTTCCGCCGCGGCGCTGGCGGTGGAACCGGGGGATTTCATTCTCTCGCGGGAGGGGGATTTCGTCGGCATCGCCGTCGGCATGTCCCCCCGCAGAGCCGACGGCGACGATGAAGCTCTGGTCTTCGTCTTTCCGGCCGGGGCGGCCCTCGAGGGCGCTGTCGAGATCCCCATGACGGCGGATGCCGACGGTGGATATTTCCGGAAATTCGTCAAAATGCTCGCCGCTCAGAGCGCGGGCTGGAAACAGCTCGACGCCGCCGGGAGCCGATGATGGAAAACGGCGAACGCACCATCAATCTCGACAGGGAGATTCACGATGTGGTGCCGCTGGACGAGCTGAAAAGACGGCTTAACGTGGACCGCAGGGAGAATATCTCCCGCTTCGACAGCCTGAGCCTCCTGGGCATGGGCGGGGTCTCCCAGGTTTTTTCCGGCCACGAAAAGATCCTCAACCGGGAGGTGGCCATAAAGGTGCTGCGCCCCGCCAGCCGGGGCGACCTGGCCACGGTGGAGAATTTCGTCAGGGAGGCCCGGGCCACCGCCCAGATCGACCATCCGAATATCGTGCCGGTGCATGAGATGGGGGTCTTTGACGACGCCGGAATCTACTTCACCATGAAGAAGGTCTCGGGCGTCACCCTGCGCCACATCATATCCAGGATCCACGACGGCGACAGGGAGCTCCGGGAGGAGTATTCCCTGCGGCGGATGCTGCAGATCTTTCTGATGGCCGGTCAGGCGGTCGCCTACGCCCACAGCCGCGGCGTCCTGCACTGCGACCTGAAACCCGGCAACATCATGCTGGGAGAGTACGGCGAAGTCCTGCTTATGGACTGGGGGCTTGTCCGCTATTCCGGCGCCGCGGACGAGAGCGACCGGAAACTCGATCTGGTGGGCTCGCTGCCGGAATCCGGACTGGGACGGGACGCCTCCAGCCGTGCCGAGGCGCCTTTCGGAGGGACGCCCTCCTTTATGGCTCCGGAACTCCTGACCCGCAAATCCGGCCCCTCCGAACTCTCCGACCTTTACGCTCTGGGATGTATTCTCTACTGCATCCTCACATGCTGCAACACGCCGTTTCCCGACGGATTGAGCGTGGAGGAGCAGATGCGCCGCGCCGCCGCCGGAGAATTCGTCCGGCCCAGGAAACGGGCCCCGCGGCTGAAGATCCCCAGAGAACTCGAGGCCATCTGCCTGAAAGCCATGGCCTACGACCCCGCCCGGCGCTACGGGAGCGTGGGCGATATGCTGAAGGATATTCACAACCATCTGGACAAACGCCGCGTGACGGCATGCCGGCGCAACATCTTCGTAAGTTTTTTCAAGCTGTGTCTGAGGCGTCCTTTTGTCCCGGTTTCGACGCTGGTGGCCCTGACCACGGCCCTCGTGGTTTACGGATGGTCCGTTTACCGCAGCGAGGTCTACTACACCGACACGGAAAAGATGATGACGAGCAATATCCGCCTCGGAGACATCCTTTTCAGCGGCGCGCTCGCGCTGGCCAACAGCCGCGACCGCAACTCCGTCGACGACGACGCGGAGCTCCAGCGCATCGGTTCGGAATTCAATTACTACTACAGCCTGACGCTGGAATATCTCATCGGCGTCGCCAAGGCCCGGCCGCTGAACCGCGAACAGCAGGAATTGCTGCGCCGTCTGCTCCGGCAGGAGATGCTTTTCGCCAGGATCACCCGGCAAACCGGGCTGGTCGAGCGGCTGGCCGCACGTCTGGACAATTACGGCGGCGACCATATCCGCGAGGTCATAGACGACGATCCGGAGCTCGCGAACCGGCTGGAAAACATCACCGCCCGCGCCGGCGTCGTAAAGGTCGGATTCGCCGGGGCGGAACGCATGAGCATCAAGGGCGTGACGGATGAGGGTTTTCTGACGGAAGATATTTCCCCGGGGGAGGAGATTCGGCTGCCCAGGGGTGAATACCGCCTCCGGGGCTCCGGCGGGGGAACCGATTTTCTGGTTCCGTTTCAGGTGTTTCCGGGCAGCGACGAGGTGTTCGTTCTGCCGGAGCTCGGCAGGACGCCCGCCGGGTGCGTCCCGGTGATGGACCCGCTGGACGGCACCGGATTTTTCATCGGCAGAAACGAGGTTACAGGCCGGGAATATCGGGAATTTCTGGATTCGGTATCCAATCCGGCGCTTCGCGAAGAGTATGCACGCGGCGTGATCGCCCGGCCCGAAGAGATGCCGGTGCGCGGTGTCAGCATGGTCCAGGCGGGAGCCTTCTGCGATTTTCTGTCGCGGAAAACCGGCATGACGGTCCGGCTGCCGGAACTCGGGGAGTGGCAGCTGGCGGCTTACGGGGCAATGGAGTTTTTCAGTCCGACGCGGACCTACTGGATGGAGGCGGATGTGGAGTCGGCCGGTCTGCGCGCCGTCGGAGAGGACGCCGGAGATATTTCCCCGTACGGGGTTCGGGACATGTACGGAAACGTCCGGGAACTGGTGCTGTCGCCCCTGGGACGGCCGGGATTTTCCATCACCTGCGGCGGCAGCTGGCTGACGCCGTCCGAATACGCCCAGCGCAACCGCGTGGGCAACGCTTCGGGCGGCGAGACCGATGTGGGATTCCGCTATGTGGTGGTGCCGGAGGCGGGCCGGACGGAGCAAGAGCTTTGAACCATGATTGACTTCATCGGTGTCGGCAAAAGTTTCGGCGGCCGGGATCTGCTGAAACAGGTCACGTTCCGGATCAATCCCGGAGACCGGGTGGGGATCGTCGGTCCCAACGGGGCGGGCAAGAGTACGATTTTCAGGATGCTGACCGGAGAGGAGAGCCGGGATTGCGGCGCCATAAGCATCCCCAGACAGCTCCGCATCGGCTATCTGCATCAGGAGCTCATGCCGGAGGATTCCGCCATGGGTATTTTGGATTTCGCCTCCGGTTTTGACGCGGAGCTGGCCGGGTTTCACCGAGAACTTGCCGCCATCGAGGAGGCGATGCAGGCGCCGGATCATCCCGACCGGGAGCGCCTGCTGGCGCGGCACGGCGAATTGCAGAGCGCCTTTGAGGACGCCGGAGGTTACCTGCGGCGCACCGCCGCCGGGATCGCCATGAGCGGGCTTGGGTTTGCCAAAGAGGATTTCGAGCGGCCCCTGCGGGAATTCTCCGGCGGCTGGAAGATGCGCGCTGCTCTGGCCCACATCCTGATCTCCGATCCCGAACTGCTGATGCTGGACGAGCCCTCCAATTATCTGGACATCCCGGCGGTGGAGTGGCTCTGCCGGTTTCTGAAGAGCTATTCCGGCACGCTTATGCTCATCAGCCACGACCGCTATCTGCTGAACATGCTCACCAACGTGACGCTGGAGGTGAATTCCGGTCTGGTGACCCGTTTCGCCGGAAATTACGACTTTTACATGCGGGAGCGCGAGGAGCGTTTCCGGAGCCTCGCCGCCGCCCGGCGCAATCAGGAACGGGAGCGGCAGGTGCTGGAGCGCAACATCGAGCGGTTCCGGGCCAAAAGCACCAAGGCCGCCCAGGCCAAAAGCTGGCAAAAGGCTCTGGACCGGATGGAGGAGATCGTCGTTCCGGGCGCGCTGGACTTCAAGGGCGCGCTCCGGCTGCCGCCGCCGCCGGAATCCGGGGCGGAGGCGATCCGGCTGGAAAATGTGACCTTCGCCTACCCCGGCATGGAGCGGCCGCTGCTGCGGGATGTGGATCTGGCCGTCAACGCCGGGGAAAAAATCGCCTTCATCGGCTACAACGGCACCGGCAAGACCACCCTGCTCAAGCTCATGGCCGGAAAATTGAAGCCTCTCCGAGGCAAAATCACTCCCGGGCACAAGGTCGTCATCGGCTATCAGGCCCAGGATTTCGCGGAGATACTCTGCCCCGGGGAGAGCGTCTACGACACGGTCAGGGCCGCCTGTTCGGCGGAGTTTCCCTCCGGCAACATCCCCAACGTGCTGGGCAGTTTCGGCTTCAGCGCCGAGGCCATGCAGAAGCCTGTGGAGGTGCTCTCCGGCGGGGAAAAGATCCGCCTGTGTTTCGCCAGAATCTTCGTCAATCCCCCGAATCTCCTGCTCCTCGACGAGCCCACCACCCACCTGGACATCGCCGCCCGCGAAGCGCTCCAGCAGGTGCTCCGGAACTACCGGGGCACGGTCTGCCTGGTCAGCCATGACGTGGAATTCGTCCGCAATGTCGCCGACACCATCATCGCCATGCTGCCGGGAGGCATCAGAAAATATTTCGGGAACTACGATTATTATCTGGAAAAGACCGCCGCCGAACCCTCCGCCGCGCTCCCCGAAAACAAGCCCGCGCCCGCCGCGTCCGATTCCGCCCGCGACCGCCGCCGGGAGCGGGCCGAGATCCGCCGCCGTTACGCCGACGCCCGAAAGAAACTGCAGCTCACCATCGCCGAAGCCGAGAAAAAACTGGACCTCCTCTCCGCCGAGCGGGATTCCCTGCTGGAGGATCTGAACTGCGGCCGCGTCACCGATTTCAGGAGCGCCCGCCGCCGGATCGCGGAAATCGAGGTCGATACCGCCGCCGTCACCTCCCGCTGGGAGGATGCGGCCGTGAAACTTGAGGAACTCGAGGAACAATTGAAATCGGAGCAGAGCGCGTAAAATGGACAGGATCGTTTCCGGAATCTCTTCCGCCGCCGCAGGAGGACGTCCGAGCACCGGACGGGGAAAGGCGTTTCTGACGGCGGCGCTGCTGACGGCGGCAGCTGCGGCATCCGGCGGGGACCGGCTGGCGATCACCCTGTTCGGCGGCCCGGATTGTCCGGCATGCCTGAAGCAAAAGGAGATTATCCGGGAGATGCGGGATTCGGGCGAACTTCCCGCCGAAACGGAGGTCGTGTTCCGGGAACTTCCCGCCGACCGCGCGTATTTCGAGGAACGCGGCGTCTCCGGATACCCGGTCACCGTGGTCGAGATCGACGGCCGGGAACGCTGCCGGATCAACGGCCTCTGCGAATCCGACATCCTGCTGCGGCTGGCCGGGCTCCGCCCCGCATCGGCCGCGAACGTCTCCATGCGCGCCCGGGTGGAGGCGGTCTCCGTGCCTTCCTGCCGCGACTCCGTTTATCCGAATTGGAACGCCGCGCTGCTGGTGCGGCCTGAAACTCCCGGCGCCTCCCCGGCGGTCATGGTGGTGCCCTGCCGCCGGGACGGGGCGATGCTGCCCCTGCCGGAGGCCGGAGCGGTGCTGGATTTTCAATTTTCCCCCTGGGACGAGTGCGGCGAAAATATCCGGAGCATGGGGCTTGAGGATGATTTCGGACGATACGAGCTGCCGTGGTTTTTTTCGCCCCAAAGCCGCGCCGTGCCCGCCTCGGGCGGGGAACCTACTTCTGACAGCGGGGACAGTAAACCGACGACCGGCCGCCCAGACGCACGCACTCCATGACCGTGCCGCATCGGGGGCAGGGCTCGCCGCCGTGACCGTAAAAGGCGAGCTCCCGGGCGAATTCGCCGGGAGTGCCGTCCACATGCCGGTAATCCCGGATGGTGCTGCCGCCTGCTTCGACGGCCAGCGCCAGAATCCGCTTCACCTCGCGGCAGAGGGTTTCGCACTCCCCGCGGGTCATTTCGCAGGCGGGTCGCAGCGGGGAGATTCCCGCCGCCGCCAGGGACTCGGTGGCGTAGATGTTTCCCACGCCCACCACCACGCGGTTGTCCATGAGAAGCACCTTGACCGGGGCTTTGCGGGCCGAAAAAACGCGAAAGAGATATTTGCCGTTGAAATCTCCGGTCAGGGGCTCCGGCCCCAGTCCGGCCAGCTTCTCCGGGTCCCGTCCGGGCGCGGGGATCGTGACGGCCTCGAAGAGACTGAAGCGCCGCGGACACTCGAAGCGCAGGGTTTCGCCGTTGTCAAGCATGATTACGATATGTTCGTGCTTGCGGCGCGGTTCTCCGGAGACCGGCGGCGCGATTCTCACGGACCCGGACATGCCGAAGTGCATGACGATACCGTGTCCGTTGGCCAGCTCCGCGATCAGATAGCGGCCCCGGCGGCGGAGAGCGGTCACCGGAGTGCCGCATATGGGGGCCTCCGCAAGGGGCGTCAGGGGAGTGCGCATTTTCGCGGTGAAGATTTCCACGCCGGTGAAACTTCTCCCGACGAGCAGGGGGGAGAGCGCCCGGCAAATATTTTCGACCTCCGGCAGTTCCGGCATGACACACCTTCTGAAGAATTTTTTCAATGAATATAGCATAATTATCGTCAAATGGCCAATAAAAAAATTGCAAAAAACCAATTCGGTATTATATTATCTAAGTATTGGATATTTCACAGGCCGCGCCGCCGTTTCCGTGGAGGTTCCGGTCTGAAAACGAAAAGAGGTGTCTCATGATCTACAATTTCAGCGCAGGGCCGGCCATGCTGCCGGTGGAAGTCATGCGGAAAGCCCAGGAGGAATTCCGGGACTATCAGAATTCCGGACGCGGGGTCATGGAGCTCTCCCACCGCGGCAAGATCTTCACCGGCATCATCGAAAAAACCATCGCCGACGTCCGTGAGCTCATGAACATCTCCGACGATTACGCGGTCGTCTTCATTCAGGGCGGCGCCAGCATGCTTTTCGCCCTCACTCCCATGAACCTCCTCAACGGCGGCACCGCCGATTACGCCGACACCGGCGTCTGGAGCGCCAAGGCGGCCAAGGAGGCCAAACTCTTCGGAAACGTCAATATCGTCTGCTCCAGCAAGGAGACCAAATACGACCATATCCCGGACTTCGGCGAGTGGCGGCGCAGCCCCGATGCCGCCTATCTCCACATCACCAGCAACAACACCGTGGCCGGGACCCAGTACCGGGTGTTCCCGAAAGTCGAGCCGGGCATCCCCATGATCGCCGACATGTCCAGCGACATCATGAGCCGGGTGATCAACGTCAACGATTTCGGCCTGATTTACGCCGGAGCCCAGAAGAACCTCGGACCGGCGGGCATGGCTTTTTGCATCATCCGCAAAGATCTGGCCGAGCGCACCGGAGCGTCGGTGCCGACCATGATGAGATTCGGCACCTACATCAATGAGAATTCCCTCTTCAACACGCCTCCGACCTTCGGCATCTACATGCTGGGTCTGGTAGCCGAGTGGCTGAAGAGCAAAGGCGGCATCCCCGCCGTCGAAAAGATCAACGACGCCAAGGCCGCGCGGCTTTACGACTATCTGGACTCCTCGGATTTTTACGCCACTCCGGTGGCCAAAAGCAGCCGTTCCCGGATGAACGTGGTCTTCCGCACTCCCGGCGAGGAGCTGGACGCCCTCTTCGTGAAGGAGGCCGCCGCCAACGGCCTCACCGACCTTAAGGGCCACCGTCTGGTGGGCGGTCTCCGGGCCAGCATCTACAATGCCATGCCCATGGAGGGGATTGAAACCCTGATCGACTTCATGAAGGAGTTCGCCCGCAAAAACGGCTGACGGTTTCCTCCGTCCGCCCGACACATCCGCCGTGCCGCGTCCGCCGCGGCACGGTTTTTCATTATCTCCGGAACCGGTTTCCCGCTTCGGAAACCGGCATCCGGTCTCCCCGGATGCGGATTTTTGCGAATTAATCGGCAAATTCCCGGATCGGCGACTTGATTTTCCGGCTTCGGACGGCTATCTTTCAGGAGCAACAAGGAGGTTTCCTGTGGCCGTAAAACTTTTCGTACTCGACACCAATGTACTGCTTCACGATCCCCAGGCGCTTACCGTATTCGCCGACAACGATGTGGCCATAACGCTGGCGGTGCTGGAGGAGCTTGACAAATTCAAGCGAAATCAGGACGAGCTCGGACGCAACGCCCGGCGGGTCATCCGCAATCTTGACCGTCTCCGCACCTCCGGCAGTCTGCGGGACGGGGTCCCCCTGTCCGGCCTCCCCGGCGGCGCCACCGGCAAACTTTTCATCCCCTGTTCGCTGGAGGATGACTATTCGCAGATGCTTTCCAGCATGGAAAACGCCGGGTGGAGCAGCGACTACGCCGACAACCGCATCCTGTGCACCGCCAGAAAACTCGGCGAATCCCGGCAGGTCATCTTCGTCAGCAAGGACATAAACCTCCGGCTGAAAGCCGCCGCCATGGGCCTTAAAGTGATGGATTTCGAGCGGAACAAGGTTCCCGAAGCCGACCATTACACCGGCTGGCGCAGCGTCGATCTCTCCCGCCAGGACCTCGAGCTGGCCGGACGGGGCGGCATGCCGGATCCCCTTAAGGATCTGGCTCCCAATGAATTCGCCGTCTCGGAATCCGGGGACGGCCGGACCGCCCTTTTCAGACGCGCTCCCGAGGGCGTCCTGAAGTCGATCCGATACCCCGCCGAAAGCCGGGTCTGGAATATTACGCCGCGCAACCGGGAGCAGGCCATGGCTCTGGAGCTCCTGACCAACCCGGACATTCAGCTGGTGACTATGACCGGAGGTGCCGGTACCGGGAAAACTCTGCTGGCCATCGCCGCCGGTCTGAGCGGAGTGCTCCGGGACGGACGCTACGAACGCATCCTGGTTTCCCGCCCCATCATCCCTCTTGGAAACGATCTCGGCTATCTGCCGGGAGCGAAAAACGACAAGCTCGCCAGCTGGATGCAGCCGATATTCGACAATCTCGAAGTGCTGCTGGCCGAAAACGGCGCCCGTGAAACCGGCCGGAAAAGCGGCGGCCGGATCACTGCCGAAACTCTCATCAACAGTAAAAAACTGGAACTTGAAGCCATCACCTACATCCGGGGCCGCAGTATCCCCCGGCAGTTCGTCGTCATCGACGAGGCCCAGAATCTCACGCCGCACGAAGTGAAAACCATCATCAGCCGGGCCGGAGAGGGCACGAAGATCATTCTCACCGGCGACCCGGCCCAGATCGACAATCCCTATCTGGACACCGCCGGCAACGGTCTCATCTACTGCGTGGAGAAATTCCGCAGCTCCGGGATTGCCGGACACATAACCCTGACCTCTTCGGAACGGAGCCCCCTGGCTGCCCTGGCCGCCAAACTGCTGTAACTGTGCTCCGGCCGCGCCGGTCCCGACGCCGGAGGCCGGGGGGACGCCCCGGACGGGACGGAAGAGAACCCGGGAAAAATCCCGCCGGACGGGACGGAGGAGAAAGATCCGGCTCCGGACGGAGGTTCAAAACCTCCGGATGCTCTTGCGCTCGCGCCGGAGCGCATCGTCGGTGCCGAGTACGGCGGCGATGCGGAGTCTGCCCTCGATCCTCGGGACATAGTAACCGCATTCGTAGTGGGATATGGTGGCCCGGCTGATCTGGCATCGGAGCCCCAACTGACTTTGATTGTATTTGCGGAATTTCCGCCACTTGCGCAGCCGCTCGGCGAAAGAACCGGTCATTTCAATATCCGTCACCGGTTCCGGCGCCCGGTTGCACTCGCCCCTGATCATGAAAGTGCCGGGGATATACCTGATCTTCATTTCGTATGCAACATCTCCAAAAAAAAATAAGAATTCTCTTAATATATTCCGCCGAAACGGCAAATGCAAATTGCCGGAGCTTAAAAGAAAAACTTTTTGTACTTTTTCACGGATATTTGCGGGGAACGGGCAATTCAGGTCCGGAAAAGTTGATTTCTCCGCCTGCGTGAATGATATCACGAAATGCGTTTCCCGTCATGGGGATCTTTTCAATAAAAATATCAATGAAAGGGATTTGGATTATGCTTTTGAACCGATTTGCTCTTGCCCTGCCCCCGCCGCCGGCGATCCTGCGACGATGCGCGGCACGGCAATAAAGGGAACTG
The DNA here is from genome assembly GCA_045585875.1 of Victivallaceae bacterium. Lineage (GTDB taxonomy): Bacteria > Verrucomicrobiota > Lentisphaeria > Victivallales > Victivallaceae > JAVBQJ01. Next base: position 37,728 of record JAZMZH010000081.1, read on the forward strand.
TCCGCCGGAAACGGTCAATCCCTGCGCGCCGCCGCCGCGACCGTACCGGAAAGAGCGATCAGCGCTGCCGCATTGGGCAGCACCATCAGCTGATTCAGCAGATCCTGAAGGTCCCACACGAAATCGCTTTTCATCAGCGTGCCGCAGAAGATGAACGCTATCGCCACGACTGAATAGATCGGCGTCGAACGTTTCCCCCAGAGGTAGTTGCAGTTGATTTTGCCGAAGAGATTCCAGACGATGACGGACGAGAACGCGAAAAAGAACAGACACACCGCGACAAAGATGTTGCCGACGGCGCTTGAACTGACAGAGGAGATCGCATGCTGCATGAGATTGGTTTGCGTCAGACCGCTTGACGCGAGCATGGCGCGGTAGGTGTCGCCGGTCGCGTGCGCCAGCGGTCCGTCGCCGGTGTAGATCGTCGATATCACGACCAGCGCCGTCATCGTCAGTATGACAAAGGTGTCGATGAAAAGCCCGACCATCGCGACCGTGCCTTGAACATGCGGCGACGGCACATCGGCGAGGGCGTGCAGATGCGGAGTTGAGCCCATCCCCGCTTCGTTGGAAAAAAGCCCCCGTTTGATTCCCTGGCTGAGCGCCGTCTTGAATGCGTAACCGAAGCCGCCTCCCAGCAGCGCTTCGGGCGAAAACGCGTATCGAAAGATGCAGCCGAACGTCGCAGGCAGGTAACGGATGCGCAGCGCAAGTACCGCCAGCCCGCCGACGAGAAAAAAGATTGCCATGAACGGCGCGATCTTATCAAGGACGCTTATCAGGCGCGACAGTCCGCCGATCAGGATCAGACCGGCGAAGAGCGAAAGCGCCGTCCCCGTTGCCCACGGGGGGAGGCCGAAGGCGGTCTGACAGGTGGCGCTGATGGAGTTCACCTGGACCATGCACCCCACGCATCCGAGCGCGATGATGATCGCCACGGCGAAAAATCCCGCCAGAAAGATCCCGATCCTGCCGGGGAAGGCCTTGCGAATGTAATAAACCGGTCCGCCTTCGATCATGCCGCTCGGCGTTACGACCCGGGTTTTTTGGGCGAGCACCGCTTCCGCGTAGATCGTCGCCATGCCGAAGGAGGCGATCACCCACATCCAGAAGATCGCTCCGGGACCTCCGATCAGGATTGCACCCGACGCGCCTACGATGTTGCCGGTGCCGACCTGAGCCGCGACCGCCGCCATCAGCGACTGAAACGGACTGATGCCCACGTCCGAGTGCGGCCGTGTGCCGTTGGATCTGCCCAGAGCATTGCGCACGCCTTCGCGGAAACAGCGGAACTGAACGAAGCGGGTGCGAATGGAAAAAAACACTCCGCAGCCGATCAGCAGCACAGTCAGCACATAGTCCGATAAAACCGCATTGAGCCAGGCAATCGTCTGCTGCAGACACTCCATTTCCGCACCATCTCTTCCCATCCGAGAAAACGATACAACAGCATTATATAATATATGCTCCGGATCACGGAAAATCAAGCGGTAAACTTTGATTCGCCATGATGGAAGTTTTTTTCAATATCATCCGGGATTGCCGCGAAGCGAACTCCGGACCGCCGCGAAGGGATTGTCAAGCGATCCCTTGACAATTTCTCCGCGGCCGCCCCGTCCGATCGTCCGGAAGAGCGGCAAATGATCTCTTGACAAATCCGGCGCCCGGCGGAGGAAATCTTCGGAATTGTCGCTTGCGGCGCCGGAACCGGGGTTGCACGCTCTTTCCCGCCGATGTAATTTACGGAAAATGCCGAAAAGAAGAGGAAAAGTGAAAAATAACTTAATTTTCTTGTTGATTTATTC
>JAZMZH010000082.1:0-12420 GCA_045585875.1 Victivallaceae bacterium
GGACGAAATCGTCGAACCACACCCGCCCGGTGGTGTTGGAGCGCAGATAGGCGAGGAGCATAAAAGTGTAATCCGGATTGGACGGAGCGGTGAATTCGCCCGAAAACTGCACCCACTCGTTGTCGGTGGAAGAGTGCAGGTCAAGCATGGTGAAGCTGACCCAGACGCTGCCGCCGTTCGAGAACCAGTCCACGCTCACCGCCGCCCCGTCTCCGGGCAGAGTGCCGTCGATCTTTTCCCACCAGGTGAGCCGATAGCTGGCGCCGTGCTTCAGCGTGATCGGCCGGGCCATGAAGGCATAGCCGGGCGCGGTGCGCTCGCACAGGAGCGCCATGCCTCCGTCATGCCCCCAGGGGCCGATGCGGTACTCCGAAGTCAGCGGCCAGAGCTTGGCGTCGGTTTCGAAATCGCCTCCCGGCAGGGAGGCCCGGCGGTACCCGCCCGCCGCGGTCAGATTCATAACGGCGGCAAGCAGGGTAAGGATCGTTGACGGCAATCTGCTGATCATCATGGTTTTCCTCAGTAGATGAACGAGGCGGGGACGGCGTCGCAGGCGCCCTTGGCCTGATTGGCGGCCACGTGACCGTCGAAGCAGGCAATGTTGGCCTTGTCGGAGTGGCGGCGGTACACCGGAGAAACGGCATACTCAAGAGCATCATCCGGACCGCGAGACCCCCAGACATCGCCCACGCCGATTCCGAAGGCCCCGGCTTTCACGAAAGTGGGGCAGGAGTCGGCGAAAAGCACCCGCTTGGAGTGATCGGTAAAGGCGGTCAGATTTTTGGCGCCCTTGAAGAAAACGCTGCCCCAAGTGCTCCCCTGCCAATCGTAATCGGTGCCCAAAGCGCGAACCGCCATGCCGTAGCAGGCTCCCATGAGGGGGTTATTCACATTCGATCCATCATTCATGTAACCGGAGACAGTAGCCTTGTTCTCGCTGGGGCAGTACCAGTTGCCATTCGAATAACCTCCCGAGAGATAAGGATCAAGGGCGACCCAGATAAACTTGAACTCGTTGGTCCCATCCTCAAGACGGGGGCCGGGGCCGTAGTCGTCGTTGTCGCCGGCGTACATGATGTAGGAGAGCCCGAGCTGCTTCAGCTGGTTGGTGCACTTGATGGACTGGGCGGCGGCCCGGGCCTTGGAGAGGGCGGGCAGCAACATGCTGGCGAGGATGGCGATGATCGCGATCACGACCAACAATTCTATCAAAGTGAACAGGTTATGACTTCTTTTCATTTTTACTCCTTTGCCTTTCGGCATTGTGTTTTTTCGCCTTTCGGCGCGGCGGTCCTCGGACTCATTCCGCAGACCTTTCCTGTTTCAACAACTTCCGAAACCTCTGAAACGCATGCGGTTCTGTCAACCCTCCTTTCATCCGCATCCGCATCAGACCGATCCCTGTGACCGGCTCCGGCCGCCGAACCCGCTCCCGGACGTTTCAACCCCCGCCCCGGACGGCCCCGCTCCGGAGCCCGAACTATTTCAAATTGTCCCTCAACGCCTCCAGAAATCCGTACCGATGCCGGGTGTCCGGCTCCAGATAACTGCCCTCCGTCCACTCGTTCCAGGCGTTGATGAAGAGCAGCTGCTCCTCCTCCGGGCGCTCCCGGAGCTGGGCCACCGCCTCGGCGACCTTTTGTCCGAACTTCTCCGGCGTCGGCTCCATCACCGCGAAATACGGGTAATCCATCCGCTCGTAAACTTCGCTCTGCACCGTGCGCGGACTGGAATCCCACCCCATCGTGATCACCTGATAGTAGGGCGCGGGCAGCGTCGCCACCGCATGATCCCGCATCCCGTAGTAGACCCGATAGGCGTTATCGTAGTCGGTCCGCGGGAAATCCTCCGGCGGAAACGTGTACAGCGGGATGTTGTAGCTGGTGTAGCTGGAGAATCCGATCTCGACCCACTGACTCTGCGGACAGATGGAGGCCGGAGACTCGTCCATGTTGTCCCACCACATGCCGTTCAGGTGGATGCCGGGCAGCCCGGCCCGCCGGGCCTTTTCCTGCAGCTGCGCCAGCACCTCGGTGCAGCGCTCCACTCCCCCCATCTGGATGATGAAGCGGTTGGTGCCGTAGATCGAGAAGTAAGGCCGCCCGCCGACCCTGAAGTAAAGCGGATGGGTGAAGTAATGCTCGATCAGATAATCCCAGACGTACCCCACCGTGTCCGCCGTGGTGGTCCAGAAGAAATCCGTGGGATAGGGCCGGGTGCGGGTGGCGGGATGAAAATTGGTCCAGTCGTGGTTGGCCCACATGAGGGCGAACTCGAGCTTCCGGTTGCCGCACCCCAGAAATCCCTCGTTGAGCGCCCGCTCCAGGAAGGGCCCCTCGTACCAGTACCAGTCAAAGACGAAGGCGTCCACCCCGTAGGCGGCCGCGGTGTCGATCTTTTTGGACATCACGGCGGGGTCCGCCTCGTCCTCGTACCCCCACAGGGGGACCTTCGGCTGATCGTGGCCCGGGAAACGGGGCGCGGCATGCTTCATGAGTTCCCACTCGGTCCAGCCGGCACCGTGGACCTTTTCATTGCGGGGGTCCACATGGTAGTTGGGGAAGTAATAAACCAGTGTGCGAAGCCCGGACATATCCTGAAAATCACCTTTCTCTTTTTCATCCGTCGGCGCCCGACTCGGCACCGAAAAAATTCACTCTACTGATATTATACTGCGAAAAGAGCGAAAAAACAAGAACATTCGGACGAAATAATAGTAAGATCCGCTAAATCTTGAACACGAATCCGGAAAAAAACACACGATAAGCCGCCAAAAAACGCCCTCCGCCGCGCCGTCATCGGCGAAAAACTCAGAATCCGCTCTCCGATTCCCGGCGGTACTTCCCCGGCGAAATGCCGTAATGCCTGCGGTACAGCTTGATAAAGTAATTTCCGTCGCAGAATCCCGACTCCTGGGCGATGGCATCCAGCCCGAGCGAAGTCTTCAGCAGCAGCGTGTGGGCGTGATCGAGGCGGAGCATCTGCCGGTATTCCCCCACCGACATGCCGAACTCCCGGCGAAACGCGGCGGTGAATCCGGAGACGCTCATGCCCGCGGTCCGGGCCAGCTCCGCGAGGGATTCCTTCCCCATGGGATGCTCCTCGATATAATCCAGCGCGGAGAGGAAATGATAGCCCCCCGCCGTCTCCATCTCACCGGCTTCGCGAAAGGGCACACGCCGCAGCGCCATGAAGAACCGGATCAGCAAAATCCGCTGCTCGAGACGGCGCAGTTCGTCATGAGGCTGGCCGTTGAGGCTCATCCGCCGGAAAAGATTCAGGACCTCCCGGCGCTGCCGCGGGAGCAGGTAGAGGAAATTCCGCTCGCCGTCCGCCGGGCGGGGCGCGACGAGACGGCGGACGCCCTCGATCTCCAGCAGAGGGTCCAGATCCTTTCCCAGCAGGGAGGGATTCAGCGCCATGTTGTAGATTTCAAAGTTGCTGCTGGAGCGGTAGCTGTGGACCTCGCCGGGCCGGATGCTGAAGAGGTGGCCGCGGATCAGCCGGACGTCGGTTTGACCGCTGCCTCCGCCGTCGATGGTCTGAAGGGTGCAGCCGCGGGTGACGAGGACGATTTCCACGAAGTCGTGGCAATGGGGGAACATGGATTCGCGCTGGGAGGCGAGCGTGCACACCAGCGGGAATTCCGGGTCGGAAAAGATCTTTTCGGCGGTGTAAATCTTCATGATAAGGCTATTATAACCCGAATCGGGGAAAAAGCAAATTTTCCCGACCGAAAAAAAGCCCGCCGTGCCTTTACCGGCAAATCTGCCGGAGCAGCTCCGGAAACTCCCGCAAATCAAGATTGGTTTTTGCCAAAACCGGACACCCCGAAGCGAGGAGCTTCCCCCGCAGTTTCTCCCGATAGAGAGTTCGGAGCTCATTGCCGACAGTCTCCGGGGAGACTTCGGCCCAAAAGGGATTGGAGCAGCTCCGCCACAGCAGGCCGACGGCGTCATACAGATTCGGCCAATTCCAAAAGACCGGGGCGCCGAGATCGAACAATCGCAGCACCCTTTCCGGATCGGTCAGAAAATACTGTTTCCCCCGTCCGGGGCCCTCGACGGAGGAGACAAAACCGCCCGAAGCCAGCTCCTCCAAAACATCCTGTACGGATTTCCAGATGAAACCGCTACGCAGAGCGATCTCCTGAACCCTGCACAACGACGAAACCGCCAGGATCAGGATAACCTCCGCGCGGGCCGACACCCCGAAAATCCCCCGTATCCGCAGGAGAAGCGTCGCCGGAGTTTGCGGCAGCAGGGCGGGAATCTTGGAGGTTTCACGGCGGATATTCCGGAGGAAACCGCAGCGGAGCGCGAGCGGATCCCGCCCGGGGATGAACTTCTCCGGCTCCTGATCCCGGTCATAAAAGAGCGCCGCCGGCGGATCGGAGGCCGCGCCGGAACAGCTTTCGGCGAATTTCCGCCAGCGGACGGGGTCCGTCTCCGCGATCACCGAGCAGATGTATCCCAGCGAAGCGGTGTCCCGCCATTCCGCTCCGGCATGGAGGGCTTTCAGACGCTGGAGATTGATCTGCGCCGAGTGAAGCCGCAGCCAGTCCAGGATCAGATCATAAAGCCGCTGATCCATGCGGGCAAATCCGGCGGAAAAAACCAGAAGCGCCTCCGGATCGAGAACCGTTTCCGATTCGGGGATAGATTCCTGTCCGGGAATCCCCAGAGCGGTCCATTGGCTCCAGAGCAGATCAAGGACGGCTTCGTAAAAATTCTGTTTATATTCCAGCACCGACATCGGGCCACCCCAGTTTCACGAACATATCCTGCAATATCTCCCGAAAGCCGGGAGAAACGTCTTGAGTCAAACACCATTTTGCAGCGGCTGTAAGTTCTTCTTCGGAAGGCGAAAGTTTTCTCAGATCGTCGACATGGTAGCCGCCGCGGTCGGCCGCCGCAAAGGTCTTGAAAAAAATCTGATCCATTCGGTCGATGTAACAAACCGCCAGCTTTTCGCCGATCTCCACCGCGTGAAGCCGTCCTGCAAACCCCTCAGGCAGCCCCATTCGGAATTGCGAAGCGGGGCCGTTATTCAGCCAGTCGCCGGCGAGATTCATGATTTGCCTGACCCCGGCCGCCGCCTTCACAAGGTATTCCGGCAACGGTTCCGGATCAGCCGGAACGCCGTTTTTCATCAATGCTATGATGTCCACATCCTGCGTTGTCCTGGCAACAAGAGACAATGCGATCAGCGCGGATCCGCCGCAGACGACGATTTCTGTCCGCGGAGCATTTGCAATGATAAGCTGTTCATTCAGCAGCCGCAGCGCACGGTTCAGCTTTTCGGCATTGATCGTTTTATCCATAACAACGTCCTTTATATGGGTTTTAGTATAATATAAACTGGGTTTTAGTAAAGTCAAGCCGCAAATCTGCCCGAAAATGCGTTTTTTCTGAAAAAACAGCCATGCCGCTTAAAAATATTTTTCGCAGAATTCCAGCACCGCCTGACGATACATCCTCGCGCAGGCGGGATCGCCGGAGAGAAAATGCCCCGAGCGATGATAGAGGATGAATACATGGGGCACCTCGTGCTCCTCAAGGGCCTTCAGCAGTTTCACGGCATGGGGGCGCTGCACCAGATCGTCCCGGCCGCCGTAGGCGGCGATGGTGGGCACCGTATGCTCATCCACCAGCAGCGCGGGCGAAATCGACCTCACCGCCTCCGCCATCCGGCCGTCTTCGTACTCCTCCCGGGTCATTTCCACACCGGCGCCGATCCGGGCGACGCCGTAGGAGAGATCGGGCCGATCCGGCCAGGCGTCCGGAGTGAATACGGAGGGACCGACCTGCTGAAAGACGAAGGCAATGGGGATCGGAGAGGTTTCCGCACGGGAATAGGCGTACAGCATCGCCAGATGCCCGCCTGCCGAGATGCCGGACAGAGCCACCGCCCTGATCGGATAATGCCGGGCCGCCGCCGTGTCGCGGAGGTGCTCCAGGCATCTGCCGATGTCGTCCAGCATGGTGAAAAATGACGTGGGATCCCCCTCCTTATATAAGGTGTAATCCATCGTCGCAGTCACATAACCCTGCTTCACAAAGCGTTTGCAGGCGTAATCCTGTTCCGACCGGCTCCCGCCCGTCCAGCTGCCGCCGTGAATAAAGAGCATCGCGCCCAATGGCCGGTCCGGTTCGGCGGCGGAGGCGGCGGGGAGGTAAAGGTCGTATTTCAGCCCCTTCCCGGCGTCATAGACGATCTCCGGGACGATCGTCCCGTCACCCTCCTCCCAGTCCTCGAGATAGTCCGCGTCGGCCATCAGACGGTGCATGAGCCCCTCGTCGGCGGGACAAGGGATCCCCGCCGACGGAGCGATCAAAAACAGCAGCAGGACGAGAATCCGCCCCCGAACCCAAAGCATTTCCGTCTTTCTCATCTTTACCGCGCCGCCTTTCCGGCGTCGAAACTGCCGTCCAGAGCCGCGATCTTCGCAAGCCACCCCCGGTATTCGGAGAGCGAAAACTGCGGATGCCCGCACAGGGCGTGATTGACGCCGCGGATGCCGTCGGAGGTTTCCCACTCGATCAGCAGCATCCTCCGGGCGGTGGTGCAGACCTTGCGCCGGGCCAGTTCCACGGTACGGCCCGCCGGAGAGAGAAATTCCCCTTCGGCGAAAACCTCGTCCGTGTCGGCGTCCCAGACCCGGTAGCGGCCCGAAATATCCCGGCGGCCGATGTTTCCGGCCAGCACCCGCTGTTCCCAATCCGCGGCGTCGGAGACCATCAGCAGCAGGGGCCTCTGGAGACGGCGGATGTAGTAGTAGGCCAGCTTCCTGCCGTAGTAGTAATCCACCACCGCGTCGGAAAACTGAGGCCAGCAGTCGCAGAGATTCCACCACAGCATCCCCGAAATCTTCTTCCGGGAGCGGGCCAGCTCGATGAAGAACTTCTTCGCTTCGGCCTGGCATATCTGGCTGGCAAAGGCGAAATCCTCCAGATTGTCCGGGATCTCCCCGAACATCTCCCGAATCTGCTCCGCCATCAGACTCGTCCGGTAGTTGAGATATTGGTCGTCCGGCAGATAGGGATTGCTGGCGTGGTAATCCCACTGTTCGTTGTCCTGCCACGGCCACACCTTCTCCGGCGGCACGAAACGCCGGATGCTTGAGACATCGGGACAGCCGTGATATCCGATCTCGCTCACGAAGGACGCCCGGGACAGACGGTAAAAATCGCTCTTGAAGTAATCACGCGGCCCCCAGAGATGCTGCTCCGCGGCGAATTCCATCGCACGCTGCGGCGCATCCCCCGCCCGCTTCATCGCCTCCGGCGAATACCAGGGCGAACTGGGCAGATACGCACGGGACGGATCGAGCCGGAAACATACCTCGGGCAGCACCCGCCGGGTCAGCAGATTGCGCTCCGGATCCATCGGCACTCCCCACTCGGCGCAGCAGTCGCACTCGTTGTCCCCCGCCCACAGCGCGATGCACGGATGCTGACGCAGCCTCCGGAGCACGGCTTCGGCTTCCTTGCGGACGGTTTCCTGAAAATCCGCGTCCTGGGGATATACGGCGCATCCCATCATGAAATCATGCCAGAGCATGATCCCCTCCCGGTCGCAGCGGTCGTAAAAAGCGTCGGATTCGTAAATGCCGCCGCCCCAGATCCGCAGCATGTTGCACTCCAGGTCGCAGGCCATGTCCAGCAGCGCCCCGGTCCGCTCCGCGTCCCGGGAATGCAGCGCGTCCAGCGGGACGTGATTGCAGCCGAGGACCTTCACCGGCACCCCGTTGACGATGAACTGAAAATCCGGCTCTTCGCCGTCGGTCCACACCGGATTCGCCTTCAGGCGGATCTCGCGGATCCCGGCGGTGAAACAGTGCTCGGCCAGCACCTCGCCCGTGGAACGGCGCACCAGCCGCGCGGAAACCTCGTAGAGATCGGGGCTGCCGTAGTGCCGGGGCCACCAGAGCCGGACGTCTTCGATCCGGAAGCGAAGCATGGTCTGAGCCGACCATACCGCGGATTCGCGGCGCCATGCCGAGTCGCCGCAGCGCCCCTCCAGGACAAGGCCCAGATCCTCAAAGGAATACTCCGGCGTCTCGATCCGGCAGCAGTAATTGACCCGGGCGGCTTTTCCGTCCAGCCCCTCCACCTGCAGGATGTCGTCGAGGATCCGCCAGTCGGAGGGAAATTCCAGACGCACGTCCCGGAAGATCCCGCCCAGCGCCATGCGCGGCGTGATGTCCCAGCCCCAGACGTGGGCGGGTTTCCGGATCCGGGTGACTTCGTAGTTGAAGGGATAGGCGCTCAGCGTCGAGGCCTCCAGAGGATATTTGCGGAAGACGTTGTTGGCACTGGCCAGGTGGACGGCGACGGTGTTGCGCCCGGGCTTCAGCAGACGCCCGACCTCGAAGGTGTGGGGGATCAGGGCGTTGGCCGCCTCCCCCGCCCGCTCGCCGTTGATCCACACCGTACCGCAGCAGTCCAGACCGTCGAAGGTCAGCTCCGCCCGGGAGCCGACGGGAGCATCGCAGGTGAATTCCCGGGTGAAGAGCCACTCGTAAAACTCGTATTTGCGCAACTGCCGGGCGTTGGTCCCCACATAGGGATCGCCCACCAGTCCGGCGGCGAAAAGTTCCGCCTCGATGTTGCCGGGCACACGGGCGTCCAGAGTGATTTCGCCGTCGGTGAAGCACCGGGGAGCGCCGCCGTCCTCCATGCGGCCGATGAGCCGCCATGCGCCGTTGAGATCAATTTGCTTCCGCGTCATCTTACAACCTTCCATTCATATTTGAAATGCAAATGTTTCGAAACACAATATACATCGCGAATGATGAATGTCAAGCGAGGCCGATGCGCATGGCCCGAATTCTCCGGCGCGGAACGGATATTTCGGGGAAAAAACGTCCCGCCCGGTTGCATTTCCCCGCTTGCCGCTTTATATTAATATTGGTGTTAATTTTAACACCAATATCCATTCAACCGCGAGGATTTTCATGAATATCCGATCCCTGCCCGCGGGCTCGTCCCCGAAGCCTGTCTCCTATCCGTACTTCCCGACCCGCTGGCAGCATTTCCTCTGGCGGAACTGGGGTCTGGTCCCGCCCGAAGCCCTCGCCGAAGTCCTCGGCGCCGCCGAAAACGACATCCGGCAGGCCGCGTCGGAGCTGGGACTCTCCCCCGATCCCGAGGTTTCCGACAAGTGGCTGACCAAAAGCTACCAGACTCTGATCCGGGCCAACTGGCACCTGCTCAACTATCCCCAGCTTTTGCAGCTCCTGAAGTGGACCCCGGAAAAAATGGCCTTCACCCTCAAGGAGGAGGATTTCCTCTTCATCAAGCTGGGAATGGAGAAACCGGATTGCCCGGTTCTGCGCATGACACCCCTCACCCCGGAGGAGAAACGCCGCACCGGAGAGATCAAAACCCTGCTGGAACGGTATTTCCCCGAACATCCGGGCCGGTATGAGGAGCCGCCCTTCGCCTTCGCCGACGCTTTCGCCCCCCGCGGGAGCGCCCCGGAGCGCGGGGACTTCGAATTCAATCTGATCCACGCCTACGCCGCCGGCTGCGGCGACGTCCTCGGCGAGGCCGACGTCAGCGATCCGGCGCCCGAAAACCTCCTGGCTCAATACGCCTCCCTGGGCATCAACGGCATCTGGATGCACGCGCTCCTCCACCTCCTCTCCCCCATCCCCGGCGCGGAGGAGTTTTCCCCGGGCTGCGAGAAGCGCATCGCCAATCTCAGGAACATCGTCGCCCGATGCGGACGATACGGCATAAAGGTCTACCTCTACCTGAACGAACCCCGCTGCATGCCCATGGACTTCTACGCCGCGAAACCCCTCTGGGCCGGACGCCCCGTCCCGGAGCGGAACACCATGACCGTCTGCACCACCCGCAGCCCCGAACCCCTCGCCTGGCTGGAAAACGCGGTGAAAACGGTCTTCACCCTCGTCCCCGGTCTGGGCGGCCTGCTGACCATCACCATGTCGGAAAATCCCACCAACTGCCACTACGACCTGCATCACGAGGAGTGCCCCTCATGCGCCGGAGTGCCCCCGGAAAAAATCGTGGCCGACGTGAATTGCGCCGTCGAACGGGGCATGCATGCCGCCGCCCCCGACGCCCGGCTCCTGATCTACGACTGGGGCTGGGCCCGGAGCGCCGAAAACCGGGACCCCGTCGCCTTTAAAAAAGCCGTGCTGGACCTGCTGCCGGTGAATCCGGGCGTCTTTTTGTGCAGCGTCAGCGAATGGGGCATGATCACCCGTGTGGGAGGTGTCGAAGAATATCTGGTGGATTACTCCATTTCCCAGCCCGGCCCGGGCGAAGAAGCCCGGGAGGTGTGGCGCCATGCCCGGAGCCGGGGCATCCCGGTCGCCGCCAAAGTGCAGATCAACAACTCCTGGGAACTCCCCTCGGTCCCCTGCATCCCGGCGCCGTACCTGATCCGGGAGCATCTGGAAAATCTGAAAAAGGAACAGGTCCGGGGACTCATGCTCAGCTGGACGCTGGGAGGATTCCCGGGAGGAAACCTGAAACTGCTCTCCGCCTCGCCCGAAGAGATCGCCCGGGCCGATTTCGGAGAGGAGGCGGCGGAAAAGATCTGCGAGGCGTGGAAACTCTTCAGCCGGGCCTTTCGGGAGTTTCCCTTTCACGTGGACGTCATCTACTTTTCGCCGGTCAATCTCGGTCCGGCCAACCCGCTTTACCTCACCCCCGCCGGCTACCGTTCCGGCATGGTCGGAATCCCCTACGACGACCTCGACAAATGGCGGGGCGTGTACCCGGAGGAGGTCTTCGCCGAACAGTTCCGGATCATGAGCGAAACCTGGCGGCAGGGTCTGGAGGTGCTCGCCGGAGCCTGCCGGATCGCCCCGGCCTCCGCCGAAGCCGCCTGCCGCGATTTGACCGACACCGCCGAGGCGGCCTACTGCCATCTGAGAAGCGTTTCTCTTCAGATCGCCTTCATCCGGGCCCGGGAGCACGGCTTCGACCGGCGGATCATGGCCGAATGCGCCCGGGAGGAGCTCGAACTGGCGCTGCGGCTCTACCGGATCGTCCGGAGGGATTCCCGGATCGGCTTCGAGGCCAGCAATCACTACTACTACACCCTCAACGACCTCATGGAAAAGGTCGTCAACTGCGACTTCATCCTCCGGGAGCTCGGAGTCCCGCCGGAGCGCTGAAAACCCCGGAAACCGGGGAAATTCCCACGGCTTCCGGGGCCTGTTCCCGCGCCGGAAAGAATTGTGACGCGGATCAGCCGCGCTTCTCCGGCAGCCCGTTGGCGAAGGTGATGACCCGCTGCGGGAAGGGTATGCTGATGCCCGCATTCTCCAGCGTCGGCTTGAGACCGGCCTTCACCATCCAGTAGGCATCCCAGTACTTCTCCGTGTCCGCCCAGAATCTCAGCGTCAGCGTGACCGAACTCTCCGCCAGATCGCTGACCAGCACCTGAGGCTCGGGGGTCCTGGCGATGAGCTCATTGTCGTCAAGGAACTTTTTCAGCACCGCCACACCCTCGGTCAGAGAACTGCCGTAGGCGATGCCCACGGTGATGTCCGCCCGCCGCATGGCGTTGCGGGAGTAATTCTTGATCGGAGCCCCGAAGAGCACGCTGTTGGGCACGGCCACGAACATCCCGTCCAAAGTCATGAGTTCGGTGCAGAAGAGCCCCATCTCCCGGATGGTGCCGCTGACGCTGCCGCACTCCACGAAATCCCCGGTCTTGTAGGGGTGAAGGAAGATCAGCATCAGCCCCGCCGCGATGTTGCTCAGGGAATCCTTCATGGCCAGGGCCACGCCCAGCCCGGCCGCGCCGAGTATCGTGAGGATGCTGGCGGTGTTGATGCCGAAGAGGTCCAGCACGATCAGCACGCCGAGCACCCAAACCAGGCCGCGGCCGATGCCGGAAAGAATTTTGCTCAGCGACTCGTCCACCGAGCCGAATCTGCGGGTGGAGCGGTAAATGAGCCTGCCGCAGAGCCTGCTCACCAGCCATGCCAGCAGCAGCACAACGGCAGCGAGCAGGATGATCTTGCCGAAATGGAGTATGCCGTCCCGGTTGTTCTCCCAGAAATTTTTCAGAAATTCGTCCATACGTCCGGTTTTGACCGTTTCAATGACGTTGTCCACGACGGCCTCGGTTTGAAGTTCGACTGTTTCCGGCATCTTGATCCTCCTGATGTTATGATTTTCATGTCCGCAATGTCAAACGCAGTATTAATATACCATCGCCGGAGTCCGGAAACAACCGGATCGGAGGAGAAACCCGCCGATTTTACGTTTTTTTCCCGTTTCCGCCCTTGCCAAAAAGGCAATTTCGGACTATATTAGATGCCGATCCGGACAGCTTTCCCCCAAAAACACGGTGATTTATGACGGCGATAATCGTATTCTGCTTTCTGTCAGTGCTCATGGTGATCGGCAAGGCCGTGAGAGTCGCAGTGCC
>JAZMZH010000083.1:0-52709 GCA_045585875.1 Victivallaceae bacterium
TATATTTCGCAGGATTCCCGGGCTTCACAGTATTCTCAGTATTCACAGTATTCTCAGCCGATCACCGTGTTGGCGACGGTTTCCGCCGGCCATATCGCAGGGGCCCGCACTCCGGGCGGCTGTGAGCGGCCCCGGAGCACCGTCCGAAACCAATCATATTTTTTTTGAAAAAAACGCGGATGCGACTTGAAAAGAGGCGCTCCGCAGGGTATATTAGATTCATGAGAGATTTCGGTAAAACCAACAGGTATTTCGTGTAAAACAACGTCAACCAGCATAAAGAAGCCGGAGGGAAGTGGGTATTTTCGCGATCACCCGCTTCTTTTGTTTTTCGGTTTGAAGGTGCGAAACAGAAAGGCGAGGCAGAATATGGCGAACGAACTTCTTTCCATACTGGAATACATCGAGCAGGAGCGGGGCATCAGCCGGGAAAATATGATCAAGGTCCTGGAGAGCGCGATCCTTTCCGCTTCCCAGAAAAGCATTCACCCCGCCAGCCGGCAGAAGGTCAAGATCAATCCCGCTACCGGAGCCGTGCAGGCCTGGGCCGAACTGGAAGTGGTGGAGTCCTCTCCCAACGCCGACCAGATCCTCCTCTCCACCGCCCTCACCCGCTGCCCCACGGCCAAAGTCGGCGACTGCATCGACTGGGAAATCACTCCGGGCAACTTCGGCCGCATCGCCGCCCAGACCGCCAAGCAGGCCATCATCCAGCAGCTCCGCAAGGCTGAAAAGGAGACCGCCAGGGCGGAATTCGCCGACCGGGTGGGACGGATCATCAACGGCACCGTGCGCCGCTTCGACGCAGGGAGCATCATCATCGACTTTCAGAAAGCCGACGGCATCCTCCCCGCCAAGGAGAAGATCCCCGGCGAACAGTACGTTTCCGGCGACCGGATCAACGCCGTCCTCATGAAAATCGACGTGGCCGGGTCCGGACCCAGTCTCATCGTTTCCCGCACCCATCCGGATTTCGTGAAACGGCTTTTCGAGCGTGAGGTTTCGGAGATCCACGACGGCGTGGTGGAGATCGCCGCCATCGCCCGCGAGGCGGGCAGCCGCACCAAGATCGCCGTGAAATCCCACGATCCCAGGGTCGATCCCGTGGGCGCCTGCGTCGGCATCCGGGGCGCCCGGGTCCGCAACATCACCAATGAACTCAACGGCGAACGCATCGACATCGTGCCCTACGACGAGGATATCCGCAAATTCGCCGCCAGCGCTCTTGCTCCGGCGGATGTCCTCTCCGTGGAGGTGAACGAGGGCAGCCGCGAGCTTCTGGTGACGGTTTCCAGCGACCAGTCCAAGCTCGCTTTCGGCAAAAAGGCCCAAAACGTCCGCCTCTCCGCCAAGCTGGTGGGCTGGACCATCAACATCCGTCAGGCCGCCGAAAACAAACCCGAGACCATGGCCGAAAAAATCCGCCGCGCCGCCGACAGCCTCGCCGAGGCCACCGGATTGGACGGAAACACCGCCATGGAGCTGGTGAAAAACGGCTACATCACCGTCGAGGGCCTCAAGGAGGCCGGGCTGGAGCAGATACTCGAAATCGAGGGCATCGACGCCGACGCGGTGCGCAGGGCCTTTGCGGCCATGACAGGAGAATAATTCCCCGGAGGTTTTTTCAATATGGGCAGCAATCTTAAAGTAAAAGACATTTCCGCGAGGCACAAACTCGCCCCGTCGGATATTATAAGCGAACTGATTTCCATGGGCGTGGCCGCCGCGGACATGGAGGCCGAGATTCCGGAAAACCGCATCGAACAGCTGGAGGCCAGACTCAGGGCCCGCAAGGCCCGCCGGGATTCCGATCCCGCTCTCCGGAACGGCGGCGGCAGGGACAAAAACCGGGGGGGCAAGACCGGAAAATCCCGGCCCGCGGCCAAGAACGACACCGCACCGGACGGAGCGGCTCCGTCCGCCGCCGTGAATGACAGGAACGAACTCCACATCAAAACCCCCATCGTGGTGAAAGCCCTTGCCGAAGCTCTGGGCCGTCGTCCCAACGAGGTCATCGCCGACTTGATGAAGCTGGGCGAACTGGTGAGCATCAATCAGTCGGTGCCCGAGGAAATCGCCAGAAAACTCTGCGCCGGCATGGGGATCACCCTGGTGCCGGAGAAAAGGGAAAAATCCGCCCAGAATCCCGCTCCCCAGCCCCGGGCCAAGGCCGCCGGGGTGCCGGAGACACTGGTGGTCAGACCTCCCGTCGCCACTTTCATGGGCCATGTGGACCACGGCAAGACCTCTCTCCAGGATTACATCCGCCACACCAGCGTGGTTTCCGGAGAGGCCGGTCACATCACCCAGCACATCGGCGCGTCCACGATCATGCGCAACGGACAGCAGATCACCTTTAGCGACACTCCCGGACACGCGGCCTTCACCCAGATGCGGGCCCGGGGCGCCAACGTCACCGACGTGGTGGTGCTGGTGGTCGCCGCCGACGACGGATTCATGCCCCAGACGGTGGAGGCGCTGCACCACGCCCAGGCGGCCAAGGTGCCGATCATCGTCGCCATCAACAAGATCGACCTCCCGGCGGCGGATTGCGACCGGGTGCTGCTCCAGATGCAGCAGAACAATCTCACCAGCGAGGAATGGGGAGGCGACGTGGGCACGGTCCGGGTCTCCGCCAAGACCGGCGCCGGCATCGACGACCTCCTGGACCGCATCCTCCTGGAGAGCGAGATGCTGGAGCTTAAGGCCAATCCCAAACGTCCCGCCGCCGGCGTGGTCCTGGAGGCCCAGCTGGAGCAGGGCATGGGCGCCACCACCAACGTCCTGGTGCAGAACGGCACCCTGAAGATCGGCGACGCCGTGCTCTGCGGCGAATTTTACGGCCGGGTCAAGAGCCTGATCGACGACAAGGGGAAAAAGGTCAAATCCGCCGGCCCCTCCGTCCCGGTCAAGCTGGTGGGGCTCTCCGGCGTCCCGGAGGCGGGCTGCGCCTTTGAGGTATGCGAAAACGAAAAGGAGGCCCGGCAGCGGGCCGAGGAGCAGGCCAGCGCCAACCGGGGCGACAAGCTTGCCAACCAGAACATCACCAGCATCGACGATCTCTTCAGCAAGATGGATTCCCAGTCCCGCAACAAGATGTCCATCGTCATAAAGTCCGACGTGAGAGGTTCCGGCGAAGCCATCGAGCACTCCCTCACCGAGCTGCCGGACGACAAGATCAAGGTGGAGGTGGTCATGAATTCCGTGGGGGCCATCACCGAAAACGACGTGATGCTGGCCGCCGCCTCGGGAGCCATGATCGTGGGCTTCCACGTCCGGGTGAATCCCGGCGTCAACGATGTCGCCAAAAAGCACGGCGTCGAGATCCGCCTCTACAGCATCATTTACGAACTCCTGGAGGACATCACCGACGCCCTCACCGGGCGGCTGGATCCGGAGAAGCGGGAGAAGCCGCTGGGCAAGGCCAGAATCCTTCAGATCTTCGAGCTCTCCAAGGGGCCCAAGGTCTGCGGCTGTTTGGTGGAGTCGGGAGTGGTGAAGGTCAATGCCAAGGCCAGAGTGTTCCGCAAAAAGGAGCTCATCTACAACGGGTCCGTGGCCAGTCTCCGGCGGTTTCAGGATGATGTAAAAGAGGTGAAGGCCGGTCTGGAGTGCGGCATCCGCCTGGACAATTTCAACGACTTCCTCCCCGAGGACGTCATTGAAATCTACGAAATCGAACTCCGCAAGGCGAGTCTGTAGCATGGCCGCGCACGTGGACCGGATGCTCCGGGTGAATGAGCTTGTCAGGCGCGAACTGGGGATGCTGATCGAGCGGGACGGCGTCGCCCCGTCGGGCGTCCTGCTGTCGGTCACCGGGGTCAGGACTTCCACCGATCTCCGCAACGCCACGGTGATGCTCAGTCTCTTCGGCGGCGGCCCCGGCGTCCGCTCCGAAGTCGCAAAGACGCTGGAGGAGCGCCGCCGGGAGTGGCAGGCGCGGATGGCGAAAACCCTGGGATTCAAGCACACGCCGGTGCTGTGCTTCCGTTTTGACGACAGCATCGGCGGCGGCGACCGTGTGATCGAACTGCTCAACAGCCTGGAGGAGTCCCCCGCGCCCGGAGCCGGAAATGAAGAGGATTGACGATCTCCTGCTCTCGGAGCGTCCGACTCTGATCGTGACCCACCGCAGGCCGGACGGCGATGCGGTGGGCGCTGCCATGGGATTGGCGGCGGTCCTGAGGGCCAACGGCCGAAGCGCCGAGGTGCTGCTGCCCGACGGTTTTCCCGCGAAGTACCGCCCCGTCGCCGGGGAGAATTATCTGCGGGCGATGCCGGAAAATCCGGAGGCGCGCTTCGGACAGGGGATGATCCTGGACACCGCCCGGCCCGATATGGCTGCCGCGGGCGGGATGACGCCGGGTGAACTGGCCGGGAAAATTCCCTGCGGGGTGATCGACCATCATCCCGACAACGGCTTCGGCGACGGCTTCATCCGGGAAACGGACGCCGGGGCGGCGGCGGCTTCTCTGCTGGTTTTTGAACTCTGCCGCCGAGCGGGGCTGTACGTCCCCCCGGAGGCGGCCACGCTGTTTTTCATGGGGTTGTCCACCGATACCGGCGGATTCCGATTTTCCAACGCCGACGCCAGAAGTTTCGCCGTTGCCGGAGCGATGCTGGCCGCCGGGGCGGACATGGAGCTGGTGAACCGGTGCGCGTTTTTTTCCAAACCCGTCAATCAGCAGCGTCTGGAGGCCGATCTGGTGCTGCATCATCTGGAGATGCGTCTGGGCGGAGCTCTGGCCGTGGGGCGGATCACCGCAGAGATGCTGGAGGAATACGCCTTTGACATGCGGGACGGCGAGGGCGTCATCGAGCGGCTGCGGGAACTGGAGGGGGTGAAGGCCGCGGTGCTGATTTCGCCCCGGGACGGCGGGCTGAAGATTTCCGCCCGGACGCGGGCCGGGACGGTTTCGGCGGCGGCGGTCCTCCGGGAATTCGGCGGCGGCGGCCACGAACTGGCCGCGGGACTGCAGCTCGACGGTCCGGACGCCGAGGCGGTCAAGGATCGGGTGCTGGAGCGTTTCGCGGAGGAGTTGGAGAAGCGATGAGGTATCGTCCCGACAAACACCGCCTGGAGGTATTCACCGGCGAGGGCATCCTGCTGGTGGACAAACCGGCGGGGTGGACCAGTTTTGACGTGGTCAATATGGTGAGAAGCCGTTTCAATGTTCCCAAGGTGGGGCATTGCGGCACCCTGGACCCCGCGGCCACGGGGCTGCTGGTGCTGCTGCTGGGGCGTTTCACCCGGCTGGCGGAGCACTTCTCCGGAGAAAACAAGAGTTACGAGGCGGTGATCCGTCTGGGGGCGGAGACGCCCAGCATGGATTCGGAGACCGAAATCACCGCGGAGCGGGATTTTTCCGGCATCACCCGGGAGATGCTGGAAAGGGTTCTGGAGAAGTTCCGTGGGGAGATCATGCAGGTGCCGCCCATGGTTTCGGCCCTTAAGGTGGGCGGACGCAGGCTGTATGAACTGGCCCGGCAGGGGGTTGAAATCCCCCGGGAGCCCAGGCCGGTCACGATTTTCAGGCTGGAACTGGGGCGCTTCGAGCCGCCTTTCGCGGCGCTCTCGGTGGATTGCTCCAAGGGCACCTACATCAGGAGTCTGGCCGGCGACATCGGCCGGGAACTGGGGTGCGGCGCCATGCTGGCGGAGCTTCGGCGCACGGTTTCGGGGAGATTCGACATCGCCTCGGCGGTGAGCGTCGAGACCGTGAAGAGCTGGGAACAGGCGGATCTGGCGCTGCATTTGCGGCAGTTCATTTTCGACCGCGCCGGGGAGCTCTCGGAGCGGGAAGAGGAAACCGGAGGGAGGTAACGGTCATGGAGGACGGAAAAGGGATTGCGGAGAGGAGTGAAATCTTTACCGGCGGGGAATTTCTCATCACCCCGTCGGCGCCGGAGATCGAGAGGGGAATCATCTGGGCCGGGCATCGGACGGAGATTTTCTGCGACGGCGTATTCCCCTCGGATACGGTTTTTCAGGACGGAGAAGGGCGCAGGCTCGCGTGGGAGCTGGTCATGAGTCCCCTTAAGGAGATCTTTCACTACTACGCCTTTCTCGGAGCCGGAGAGCTTTTTCCAACCCTGATCGCCGAGAGCGAGAAAAACCGGGAGATTATCCGGGAAAGCCGCTCGGGCGCTGAAACCCCGGTCTGGATTTCGGCCCTGAACTGCCGGGAACTCTTTGAAAAGCACGGGTTCGAGGAGGGGGACGCCCTTAAAATGACCATTCTGGATTATCAGAAGGGCATTTTCGAATACCGGTTCCTCTCCGCTTCCGAGCGAAAGGCCTCTGCGTGCAAAAAATGGTGCGCCGACCTCACCGGAGCATTGAAGCGGCTCATCGCCGAGCGGGGAGATGCCCTGAATATCACCGAACAGCTCATCGCCGCCCTGACGGCCGACGGCGGGAAACTCCTCCGGAATCCGGGGGCTTCCCTGGATGAATTCTATTTCGCCGACGAGGAGCTGACGATCGCCGTCGAATCCGGGGATTACAGTTATCTGGCCCTGCGCGCGGAGCTCCCCGACGAGATCGAGGGCGTTGAAGACCCCGGACATGAGGGGTGCTGCCACGGGGAGGAGGGCGACGACGAATACACCGTGCACATCCCCCCGGGCTTCGGCATCTCCAGGGGCGAAACCTCCTCCATGGGGGCGATCCTCAGGGAGATCGGCAGCGACCTGTCGATTTCGGCGATCGACGGATTCATCCTGGACCAGTTTTTTCACAGGGAATACGGTTTTGAAGAGCTTTACGGCCGGATCTTCCCCGAGGAGCCGGGGTTCGTGGATGAGGCCCAGGAAACCGTTTTCCGCAACGAACTCGAGGAGCGTTTCGAGCGCTTCAGCGAGCGTTACGACCGGGCCGGGGACGAGATCAAAGGCCCGCTGCGGGAGCGGGTCATGCTCCTGATCGAGGAGCGCATGGACGCCGTCGGCGCCCTCAAAAGCCGGGGCGGATGCGTGGACTCTCTCCCGGAAAAGGTCCGGAATCTGCTGAAGGACGCCGCCGACAGCTTCGACCGGATCCTGGATCTGCTGAATTCTCCGGCATGCACTCCGGATTCCGGCGACGCCGAGGCCATCGCCGAGAATATCGAGTCCGCCGCCGAAATCGCCGCCGCCGCCCTGGAGCGTCTCTGACGCCCGGAGGCCGGGGCCCCGGCCGGAAGGCGTTTTGCCGCCATCCCGGCCCCTGCGGAGGGCCTTTGCCGTCGAAAATCCCGCTCCGGATCCCGAAAATATTTGACATCGCCTGTCGCCGGTGATAATTTAAAAGAATGCGCCCGGCGCTTCGCCCGGGCGGCGAATTTTTCAATCGGCGACGGAGGATGTTTGGTTATGGCGATATTTTGGGCGGCTGTCAATATGATGCTCGCGGCCGGCAACGACTTTGCCTTTAAATGTTATGCCCGGAAACCCCGTTCCCAGGGCGTTTTTGTCTCCATCATCGGGGTTTTCTGGTTCATAACGGCTCTTTTTTTCGTCCGGGAAATGCCCACGGATCTCCGCGCCGTCCTCCTCTGGGGCAGCGTTTCCGGCATCTTTTCCCTGGGCGGCAATCTGCTGATGCTGGAGGCCATGCGGACCCTCGACGCCGGCATCTGCGCCACCATATACCGGCTGAATCTGGTCCCGGTCACCATCGGCGCCGCCCTGATCCTGGGGGAGAGGCTTCAGGCGCTTCAGTACGCGGGCATCGTCATGGCCTGCATCGCCGTGCTCGCTTTCGTCCCGGACAAAGCCGCCCTGAAAAAGGGCGCCGCCGGTATGGCGCTGATGATCGTCGCCTCGCTCATGCGCGCCGGGATGGGATTAAGCTACAAATACGGGTTTTCCCACGGAGCGGACCAAAACGCGGTGGTGCTCTGCAACAGCGTATTCTGGATCGTCGGCGGCGCGGTCTACGCGATCTTTTGCGGACGCCGCGACCGTGAACGCCGCATTGCTCTTTTCTCCGGAAAAACCCTCGGCTACGGCGTACTCTCCGGCGTGCTGGTTTCCGGCATCTGCCTGACCATGGCCGCTTCGCTGGCCCGGGGCGAGGCCTCGGTGGTGCTGCCGATCATGCAGATGAGTTTCCTGCTTACCGCGGCGCTCGGAGCGGTCTTTCTCCGCGAATCCCTGGGCAAACGCAAAATCGCCGCCATCCTGTCGGGCATGGCGGCGATCCTGCTGCTGTGCAGCTGAGGCCGGGAAATCGTTTCGCGCCGGCGGCTCATTTCTGCGATGCCCGCATCGCTCCCGATGGTTTGAGCGGGTCCCGGTTTGACTTTTGGCGGGAAAGTGCTAAATTATTCCCGCTATGAAACACACACCCGTCCCCGAACTCATCGAAACCGCCGAAAGGACCGGCCTGCTCGCACCGGAGGAGTGGGGCATGCTCCTCTCCGCCGCCGATCCGGAGAGCCGCGCCATGCTCCGGGCCGCCGCTTCCCGGGTCCGGGTCGCCGCCTGCGGCGACGCCGTGGCCATGCGCGGCCTGGTGGAGGTCAGCAATCTCTGCGTTAAAAACTGTTCCTACTGCGGCATCCGCCGGGACAACGGCCATGTGCCGAGATTTGAACTCGACCTCCACGAAATCGTGGACACCGCCCTCCTGGCCGGAGAATATCACTACGGCAGCGTCGTCCTGCAGTCCGGCGAACGTTCCGACCGGCGCTTCATCGACAAGATCGCCGAGGCCGTCGCCGAGATCAAGGCCGAATCCTCCCCCTCCCTGGGCGTCACCCTCTCCTGCGGCGAGCAGGAAACCAGCGTCTACCGGGAGTGGTTCAACGCCGGGAGCCACCGCTACCTGCTGCGGATCGAATCCTCAAAT
This sequence comes from Victivallaceae bacterium, assembly GCA_045585875.1. Classification (GTDB taxonomy): domain Bacteria; phylum Verrucomicrobiota; class Lentisphaeria; order Victivallales; family Victivallaceae; genus JAVBQJ01. Next base: position 8,834 of record JAZMZH010000083.1, read on the forward strand.
CCGGAGATCTACGCCCGGATCCACCCTGCCGACCACAGCTTCGCCCGCCGCCTGGCATGTCTGGATGCGCTCCGGGTGTGCGGCTACCAGCTCGGCACCGGGATCATGTGCGGGCTCCCCGGACAGAGCGTCATGGACGTGGTCCGGGACGTGGAATTCTTCGCTTCCTGCGACGCGGACATGATCGGCATGGGGCCGTACCTGGTGCAGCACGACACGCCCATGGCCGGCCTCGTCCCGGATTTCGAGAGCAGCCGCGGCGAACGGCTGGAATTCGCCCTGAACCTGATCGCCGTCACCCGCCTCCGGCTCCGGGACGTGAATATCGCCGCCACCACCGCGCTGCAGTCTCTGGCTCCGGACGGCCGCGAACGGGGACTGCTCTCCGGGGCCAACGTGCTCATGCCCAATCTCACCCCCACCCGCTTCCGGGAGGGATACCAGCTCTACGACGGCAAGCCGGGACTGGATGAAAACGCCGCGGAATCCCGGGACGCGCTCCGGGCGTCGGTGGAAAAAACCGGATTTCGCATCCTGGAGGACGCCTGGGGAGATTCTCCGCACTTTAAAAAGAAAGGCGGCTCGCGGATACGATGATCCGCGAACCGCGTCTGTCAGGCGTCTCCGCCCCGGAGCCCGACCCGTTCCTCAGGCTTCAGCCGAAGTCCGAAAACGGGCGGATGCCGGTCAGTCGCCGACTTCTTCCGGGTTTTTTATGCACTCGAAACCCAGCTTGTCCTCCTCTCCGGCCGTGACCCGCAGAGTGTCGCCGTCGGAGAGTTCTCCGCCGATGAGCAGCCTGGACACCGGGGTTTCCAGCTCCCGGATGATCGCGCGCTTCAGAGGTCGCGCTCCGAAGGCCGGATCGTAACCGGCGTCGCAGAGCTTCTCCCTGGCTTCGGGGGTGATGTCCAGCTTTATGTCCCGGTCGGCCAAACGGGAGGCGAACCGCGCCAGCTGGATATCGACGATCTTCATGAGCTCGTCCTTGCCGAGGGCGTGAAAGATCAGAATCTCGTCCACCCGGTTCAGAAACTCCGGCCGGAAGTGCGCCTTAAGGGCGTCGAGGACCGGTTCGCGGACCTTTTCCACATCGCCTTTCACGTCCAGGATGGTTTCGCTGCCGATGTTGGAGGTCATGATGATGATGGTGTTCTTAAAGCTCACCACCCGCCCCTGGGAATCGGTGAGACGGCCGTCGTCCAGGGTCTGCAGCAGGATGTTGAAGACGTCGTGATGCGCCTTTTCGATCTCGTCGAAGAGGATCACGCTGTAGGGCCGCCGCCGCACCGCTTCGGTGAGCTGCCCGCCCTCGTCGTAGCCGACGTAGCCGGGAGGCGCCCCGATCAGACGGGAAACCGCGAACTTCTCCATGTATTCGGACATGTCGATGCGGATCACCGCCCGCTCGTCGTCGAAGAGTTCCGCGGCCAGCGTCCGCGCCAGCTCCGTCTTGCCCACCCCGGTGGGGCCGAGAAAGATGAAACTGGCGATGGGCCGGTTCGGGTCCTGCATCCCCGCCCGGGCGCGGAGCACCGCGTCCGCCACGGCGGTGACGGCTTCATCCTGACCGATGACCCGGGAGTGGAGGCGTTCGCCCAGCTTCAGGAGCTTCTCCTTTTCGCTCTGCACCAGCTTGCTCACCGGGATGTGGGTCCAGCGGGCCACGATGGCGGCGATGTCCTCCTCGTCCACCTCCTCCTTCAGCAGCCGGTTGCCGCCCGCGGCCTTGATCGAAGCCTCGGCTTCGTGAATCTGCCGCTCGATCCCGGGGATGACCCCGTGGCGCAGTTCCGCGGCCTTGCCCAGATCGTAGGCGCGCTCGGCTTTTTCCAGCTGCTGACGGGAGAGTTCCAGGGAGGAACGCAGTTCCTGGAGACGCCCGATGTCCCGCTTTTCATTTTCCCAGCGGGCCCGGAGCTCGTTTCCGGCGGCTTTCAGCTCCGCCAGCTCGGCCTCCAGGGTCTGGCGCTTGCGCTCCGAATCGGCGTCCTTTTCCTTTTTCAGACCGGCGATCTCGATCTCCAGCTGCATGGTGCGGCGCTGGTTTTCGTCGATCTCCACCGGGCTGGATTCGATCTCCGTCCGCAGCGTCGCCGCCGCCTCGTCCACCAGGTCGATGGCCTTGTCCGGCAGGAAGCGGTCGGAGATGTACTTGTCCGAGAGCAGCGCCGCAGCCACCAGCGCCGAATCTTTGATCTTCACTCCGTGGTGCACTTCGTAGCGCTCCCGGAGGCCCCGGAGTATGGAAATCGTGTCCTCCACCGTGGGCGGCGGCACCAGCACCGACTGGAAACGGCGCTCCAGCGCGGCGTCCTTTTCGATGTACTTGCGGTATTCGTCCAGGGTGGTGGCCCCGATGCAGTGCAGTTCGCCCCGGGCCAGCAGCGGTTTCAGCAGATTGCCCGCGTCCATGCTGCCCTCGGAGGCTCCCGCGCCCACGACGGTGTGAAGTTCGTCGATGAAGAGGATGATTTTGCCCTCGCTGCCGGTGACTTCCTTCAGCACCGCCTTGAGCCGCTCCTCGAATTCGCCCCGGTATTTCGCTCCGGCGATCAGAGCGCCCATGTCCAGCGCGATGAGTTTGCGGTCCTTCAGGCTCTCCGGCACGTCGCCCCGCTCGATACGGGCGGCCAGACCCTCCACGATGGCGGTCTTGCCCACGCCCGGCTCGCCGATGAGCACCGGATTGTTTTTGGTGCGGCGCGAAAGAATCTGGATGGTGCGGCGGATCTCCTCGTCCCGGCCGATGACCGGGTCCAGTTTGCCCTGACGGGCCATGAGGGTCAGATCCCGCCCGTACTTGTTCAGCGCGTCGAAGGTGGCTTCCGGGTCGGGGGACGTCACCCGCTGATTGCCCCGGACGGCCTTAAGAGCCTCCAGCAGCTTTTGAGAAGTGATCCCGGCCTCCCGGAGCAGATCGGCGGCCTTGCCGCCCTCCTCCAGCAGCGCCATGAAGAGGTGCTCCACGCTGACGAATTCGTCCCCCATGCTCCCGGCGTCGTCGCCGGCCTTGTTGAGCACCCGGGAGAATTCGCGGGAAGAGGAGGCCCCGCCGGAAGCTCCGGAAACCCTGGGCAGGGCGTTCATGGCTTCGGCAGTACGGCTCTGAAGCACCGCGGGCTGAAGGTTCATGCCGGTTATGAGGCTGGGAATAAGGCCGTCGCTCTGCTGGAGCAGAGCCGCCAGCAGATGAAGCGGCGTGAGTTCGGGATTGCCGAGGCGGTCGGCAATCTCCTGACAGCTCATGAGAGCTTCCTTGCTCTTGGTGGTGAATTTTTCGATGTTCATAATTTTTACCCTCCGTTCTTTCGCAGTCCATGTAAGCAGAAAACGTGCCAGCGGCGCGGATACGCCGCATCAGGAGGGGGTATCGGCCCGAAGTGGGAAAAATTGTCACACTATTGTGACACACCCCGGGAGGCCGACAGCATCATGCCGATCATGATCCCGCAGGAAACCAGCGAACTGCCTCCCGAACTGATGAGCGGCAGATTCAGTCCGGTGATCGGCAGCAGGCCGGAGTTTGCCGCGATGTGGATGCCCGCCTGCACCGCCGTCATCGCCCCGCAGGAGGCGATGAAAAGCTGACGGCGCGGCGTTTCCGCCCCTTCCGCCATGCGGAATGCCGCCCGCAGCCATAAAAGCCAGAGGCAGGTCACCGCCGCCGCCCCGCCCAGGCCCGCGCCTTCGCTGATGAAGGCGTAAATGCTGTCGTTTCCGGCGAGGGGCAGATATTCGCCGCTCCACCAGGCTTCGCTCCCGCCGGTGCCCTGCCAGCCGCCCCGGGCGATGGCGATCTGCATCTGACGCCAGTGCCAGGGGGATTCGGCGAGTGCGCCCGGAGAAAGGTACTGCGTGATTCTGACCGCCGCGTAGCGGCAGGCCGCCGCCAGCGCCGCCGCCCCGCCCAGAGTCAGGGCAAAGGCGGTCAGCAGACGCTTGATCTCGATCTGAGCCATGAAGGCGGCGAAAAAAGCTCCCGCGATATACACCGCCAGCGTCCCGAAATCGGGTTCCAGCGCCAGCAGGATGAAGAACAATCCGCACAGCAGCAGACCGTTGCGGCGCGTCCGGCGGCGGCGGGAGAGGAACATCCCGGTGACGGCCAGCAGAAACAGCGGCTTGGCGATCTCCGACGGCTGCACCGTCAGCGATCCCAGGGAAAACCATCCCCGCATGCCGTGGGTTTCGGACCCGCAGAAAAGCACCGCCGCCAGCGCGGCGCAGGCCGCCCCGGCGGCAAAGCCGGAGATGCGCTCGTACACGGAGAAATCCGCCCGCGCCAGGAGGGCGCACACCGCCGCCGCCAGCAGAACTTCGCCGCCGTGCCGCACCAGAGCGGGCATCGCCGGGCCCGCGGCGGCGGCGGCCAGCACGCCCCAGACCGCCGCCACGACGCTGCAGGCGATCAGAACGGGTTCCGGCGGGATCTCGGAGACGGGGAGGCGCTTCATGGCTTGCGGCTTATTTCACCAGCACCAGCGGCGCGTAGCAGTCGGTGAGGTGGTAGGAGAGTTTTTCCAGAGCGGGATAGCAGCTGAGCTCGGTGTCGGGCAGGAACAAAGAGTAATTGTACCGGCCGAAGAAAATGGTCCAGGGTTCCGTGCCGTCCAGTTTCGCATCATATCTGTTGAGTTCGGCGATCGGGATCGCCATCTCGCCCTGCCAGCCGTTGTCCCTGCTCCAGGAGGCGGTGAGGTCGTCCGGCGCGGTGTTGAGGGTGCCGTCCGTGCGTCCGGCGGTGACCAGGCCCCGGATCGGATTTTTGTCCAGAGAGGGCAGGGCCATGTAGCTGCGGGAGGCGATGAAGAGACTGCTGTTGTTGCCGTAGGGGGTGACGTAATTTTCCCAGTAATAGGTGCGGTTCCGGGGCTTGACGAAGACCTCGACCAGATCTCCGCTCAGAAAGAGATGCTGCTGGTTTTCGGTATCCATGACCACCACGTCCGAATCCTCCATGTCGGCGGCGACGTAGAGAAATTCCTCATCCCAGGCGACCATGACCTCGCCGGACTCCTTGGGCTCGAAACCGGTCAGCTCTTCTCCCGGTTCGGCCGGGCCCCAGGCGGGATTGCGGGTCAGCCGGTAGCGTTTGGCTTTTTGCCATACCGCGTCGTCCAGCACGCCGTCGATTTTCACCGGTTCGGCGGTGTAAAGAGCCTCGACCGCCTCCGCGGGAGGCACGGCGGGCGTGGCGCAGCAGCAGCCGGCAAGCGCAAGACAGGATCCGAAAACAGCCGGAAGAGTGATCGGTTTCATGACAGCATCCTTTCGTAAGAGGTTTTATTGTTTCCGCTCCCAGACGGCGCAGAAGCCCGCCGGGAGCGTTTTTCCGGAGCCGCTCTCCGGGATTCCCATTTCAAATCGTTCGATCGCGCCGGGCCCGAAGCTCGACGCCATGAGTCTGGCCAGCGCCTCCGGGGTGAATCCGGGGGAGTGACAGCTGAGAAAAACCCGCGCTTCGCCCTCCGGCTCCAGCAGTTCCCGGCACATTTCCAGCAGGGGCGGCAGATCCTCCCCGATCTTCCAAACCTCTCCTTTGGCTCCCCGGCCGAAGGTGGGCGGGTCCAGGGCGATCAGGCGGTAGCGCCGCCCCCGGCGCAATTCCCGTTTGCAGAATTTGTTCACGTCGTCCACGATCCAGCGGATCGCGTCCGGGACTTCCGGATTCCGCTTCAGATTTTCCCGTCCCCAGTCGATCATGCCCCGGGCCGCGTCCACATGGCAGACCTGAAACCCGCCGCGGGCCATGGCCATGGACCCCACCCCGGAGTAGGCGAAAAGATTCAGCGCCGCGGCGCTCCCGGAAGCCCTCTCCCGCCCCGCGGCGGTGAAACGCTCCCAGTTGGCGTACTGCTCGGCGAAAAATCCCAGGTGTCCGAATCCGGTGGGACGCAGCGCCAGCTCAAATCCGGCATATTTCACCCTCCATTCCTCGGGGAGCTTCGCGCCGGTCCAGCGGCCGGAGCCGGAAGAATCCCGGAGGTATTCCGCATCGGCGCGCCGCCACTCGGATTCGGGGAGGGTCGGCGGCCACCAGGCGCAGAGCGCGGGCCGGATGATGCGCCACGGCCCCGCCTGCTCCAGCTTCCGGCCGCCGCCGGAATCCAGCAGCCTGTATTCCCGGAGCTCCTCATCCATTGGACAGGACCCCTTCGGCGGCGAAAACGATCTCCCCTCTCCGCACCGTCATCAGCGGCCGGTTGGTGCCGCATTCGAAAAAGGCCATGTCCGCCCGCAGACCCGGCATCAGCCGCCCCCGGTCCCTGAGGTCCAGCTGAAGCGCCGAATTGCGGCTCACCGCCGAGGCGGCGTAGGTTTCGGTGGTGTGACTGTAGCTCATGAGACTGTGCCAGCCCTCGTCCAGAAACGCCGCGGTCCCGGCCAGGACGCCGTTCAGACTCCTGGAGAAACCGTTTTCGACCTTGGTCTCCGTGGGCCCGATCCGGTATCGGCCCGAGGGCATCCCCGCGGCCATGGTGGCGTCGGATATGGCCGCCACCCGGAAATCCATCTTGCACCGGCAGGCCAGATCCACAATCCGCGGATGCAGATGCCGCCCGTCGATGATCAGCTCCACCGAAACCCTCCGGTCGGTGAGCGCCACGCTGGTGAGATTCATCTCCCGCTGGGAGAGCGGGGGCATCCCGTTGAACAGGTGGGTGCAGCAGCGGGCCCCGGCGTCGATGGCCCGGAGAGCCTCCTCCTCATTGGCCATGGAGTGCCCCATGGAGGGAGAAATGTTGTTTTCGCAGAGGAACTCCACCAGCTGCACCGCGCCCTCCAGTTCGGGCGCGAAGGTCACGCGCTTCACGTGCCCTCCTCCGGCCGCCACCAGTTCCCGGGCGTATCCCATGTCGATGGGCGTCACCGCGCTCCCCAGCATGGAACCGCGCTTGGCCAGATTGATGAAAGGTCCCTCCAGGTGGATGCCGACGGCGTCGGCCCCCGGGGCGGAATTCTGAAACATGGCGGCCAGCAGGGAGAGATTTTCCAGCATTTTTTCCCTTTCGTCGCAGACCACGGTGGGAACGAAGCTGGTGACTCCGTGGCGGGCCAGCTCCCGGCTCATGTCCGCCAGCGAACTCTGCTGGTCGTAGATGATGCTGGAGGCGTCGAAGCCTCCGGCCCCGTGGATGTGACTGTCGATGAATCCGGGGGTCACATAGGCGTTCGGGATGCGGAAGATCTCGATCCGGCTCTCGATGGCGAAGGCGCTCTCGCCGCCCACCGCCATGATGTTGCCTTTTTCGCAGAGGATCGAACAATGCTCGATGCGGTGTTCCGGGGTCAGGCCGTAATCGGCGACGAAGAGCTGCCGCTGGGGGCGCACGCGGGTTTCGGAAGTGGTTTCGTCTTTACTCATCATGCTACAATATACACCTTAAAGCCGGTATTGCAACCGGCGGAACCGAAAAATCTCCGGCGAGCTGCTCCGGAGTCCCCCTCCCCGGTCGGACAGAGGGGGGAATCCCGTCGCCGCACCCTCAAAAAAACATCCTCTTAAAAAAAGCCGGACCGCCGAAACCGCCGCACCCTCAAAAAACCGCCGCGCTGTCGAAAAAGCTCTTGCTGCCTCACCGCTGCTTTCTCTCCCCCAAAAAAAACGCCGCGCCTCCCGAAGGATTCGCGGCGGTTTCGGAATTCAGGAAATTCCCGGATTACATGGTTTCACCGAGTTTCTTGTAGAATTCCATGCGGCGCTTGCAATCCGCTTCCGCCCGGTCAAAGACCTCGTCCGCGTCCGCGGGGCTGTTGCGCCGCAGGCTCTTGTAGCGGTTTTCGCTGAGGATGAAGTCCTTGAAGCTGGCGGTGGCTTCCTTGGTTTCCCAGGTGAAGTGCTTCTCCGTCGCCGGATTGTAGCGGTAGAGCGGCCAGTAGCCCGCCTCGACGGCGCGCTTCTGCTCGGTCTGGCTCTTGCTCATGTCGATGCCGTGGGCGATGCAGGGAGCGTAGGCCAGAATGATGGACGGGCCGTTCCAGGCTTCGGCTTCGCGGATGGCGGTGAGAGCCTGCTGACGGTTCGCGCCCATGCAGATGCTGGCCACATAGACGTTTCCGTAGCTCATGCACATGAAGCCGAGATTCTTCTTGGTGAGCCGTTTGCCGGAGTTGGCAAAGAGCGCCACCGCGCCGATGGGGGTGGACTTGGAGGCCTGCCCGCCGGTGTTGGAATAGACTTCGGTGTCCAGGACCAGGATGTTGACGTTGCGGTTCTGCGCCACCACGTGATCGAGGCCGCCGTAACCGATGTCGTAGGCCCAGCCGTCGCCGCCCAGGATCCACACGGACTTGTCCACGAAGTAATCCTTGAGCTCTTCGATCTTGGTCAGCACTTCCTTAAGCTCTCCCTCGGCCTTGGAGACGGCTTTGGGGAGGATGGCGCCGATGGCGTTTTGGGTGGCGATGGCCTCCTCATCCACGCTCGTCCAGTTGGCGACGGCCTTTTCCAGCAGGGACTTGAATTCATCGCAGCAGACGCCGAGCTCCAGGGCGCGCTTCACGTTGCGGAGCAGCTGTTCCCGGTTGGCGTCCACGGCGATGCGCATGCCGTAGCCGTATTCGGCGTTGTCCTCAAAGAGGCTGTTGGCCCAGTCGGGGCCGCGTCCGGCCTTGTCCTTGCAGTAGGGCAGGCTGGGGAAGCTGCCGCCGTAGATGGAGCTGCAGCCGGTGGCGTTGGCCACGATCATCCGGGAGCCGAAGAGCTGGCTGACCAGCTTCACATAGGGGGTCTCGCCGCAGCCGGCGCAGGCGCCGGAGAATTCAAAGTAGGGCTTCAGGAACTGGGAACCCTTGACCGTGGAGGGCGAAACTCCGCCGGTAACGTTGTCGGGCAGGGCTTCGAAGAACTTCACGTTTTCGTCCTGACCCGCGGCGCGCTCGTCGGCCAGATGGACCATGGAGAGGGCCTTTTCGGGCTTCACCGGACAGGTGTCCACGCAGACGCCGCAGCCGGTGCAGTCCTCGATGTAGACCTGCATGCGGAATTCGACGTTGGGATCCTTGACCGGCGGCTTGGCCTTGACGGTCTCGAAGGAGGCCGGTTTGGAGGCCAGATTTTCCACGGCCGCCAGCTTGGCGCGGATGGCGGCGTGGGGGCAGGCCATGACGCACTGATTGCACTGGATGCACTTGGCGGAATCCCAGCGGGGGACCCGGGGCGCCACGCCGCGCTTCTCCAGGCAGCTGGTGCCGGTGGGCATGGAGCCGTCCATGCTCATCGCGGAAACCGGGATCGTATCGCCCTGCTGATGGAGGATGGGCTTCATCAGCTTGTTGGCGAATTCCCCGTCGGCCTCGGTGATGGTCTCGGCGACGGTGAGGCAGGCGCCGGGCGCGGTCGGGACCGCGATCCTGTTCAGGCCGGAGAGGGCCATGTCCACGCACTTGATGTTCTGGGCGACGACTTCCTCGCCCTTCTTCTTGAACTTCTTCTCGATGGCATGCTTGATCTGGTCGATGGCCTCGTCGGCGGGGATGATGTCGGCGAGCTTGAAGAAGCAGGTCTGCATGATGGTGGAGATGTACTTGGCGCTGCCGACCTCGAGGGCGATCTTCAGAGCGTCGATGGCGTAGAAATTCACTTTGCGCTCAATGATGATCTTCTGCATGTCCGCGGTGAGGGACTCGAAGACCTTGTCGGGTGCGACTTCGGTGTTGAGCAGGAAGGTGCCGCCCTGGCAGATCCCCGAGAGCATGTCGTAACGGCCGATGTAGCTGGCGTTGTGACAGGCGACGAAGTTGGGACTGGTGATGGCGTATTCGCTGGTGATCGGGCGGTCGCCGAAACGCAGGTGGCTGATGGTGATGCCGCCGGATTTCTTGCTGTCGTAGGCGAAGTAGGCCTGGACGTATTTTTCGGTGTTGTCGCCGATGATCTTGATGGAATTCTTGTTGGAGCCGACGGTGCCGTCGGAGCCGAGTCCCCAGAACATGCAGCAGGTGGTGCCGGCGGGCTCGGTGACGATGTGCTCGTCGATCTTCAGCGAGAGCATGCTGACGTCGTCGTTGATGCCCACGGTGAAGTTGTGGGTGCACTTGCCGGCCAGATGCTTGTAGATGGCGTAGACCATGGAGGGGGTGAATTCCTTGCTGGCCAGACCGTAACGTCCGCCGATGACCTTGATGCCGGTGTCGGCCAGGGCGCTGCGCACGTCCAGAAACAGGGGTTCGCCCAGACTGCCGGGCTCCTTGCAGCGGTCGAGGACGGCGATGTGTTTGCAGGTCGCCGGGATGATCTTGCGGAAGACGTCCGCGGCGAAGGGCCGGTAGAGGCGGACCTTGATCAGACCGAGCTTCTTGCCCTTTCCGGCCAGATAGTTGATGGTTTCCTCGATGGTTTCGCATCCGGAACCCATGGCGACGATGACGTCCTCGGCGTCCTCGGCGCCCACATAGTCGAAGAGGTGGAGCTTCCGGCCGGTGATGGCGGCGAGCTGATCCATGTACTTCTGGACGACGGCGGGAAGTTTTTCATAAACCAGGTTGCTGGTTTCGCGGCCCTGGAAATAAACGTCGGGATTTTGCGCGGCCATCTTGGCGTAGGGGGCTTCGGGACGGAGACCGCGGGCGCGGAAGCGCTCCACATACTTCATGTCCAGCAGCGACTTCATGTCGGAATAGTCCAGCAACTCGATCTTCTGGATCTCGTGAGAGGTGCGGAACCCGTCGAAGAAGCTCAGGAACGGCACTTCGCTCTCCAGACTGGCCAGATGGGCCACGATGGCCAGATCATGGGTCTCCTGGATGCTGGCCGCGGAGGTCATGGCGTAACCGGTGGCGCGGCAGGCCATCACGTCGGAGTGGTCGCCGAAGATCGAGAGGCTCTGGGCGGCCAGGGCGCGTGCGGAAACATGAAAGACCGTGGGCAGCATTTCACCGGCGATCTTGTACATGTTCGGGATCATCAGGAGGAGGCCCTGACTGGCGGTAAAGGTGGTGGTGAGGGCTCCGGCGGAGAGGGAGCCGTGGACTGCTCCGGCGGCGCCGGCTTCGGACTGCATTTCGGTGACGCGGACCACGTCGCCGAACATATTTTTCAATCCCTGGCTTGCCCAAATGTCGGCATATTCTCCCATGGTGGAAGAGGGCGTGATCGGATAGATTGCGGCGACTTCGCTGAACGCGTAGGCCACATACGCGGCGGCGTAATTGCCGTCAATGGTCTGCATTTTTTTACCCATGACTTGATCCTTTCATGAAGTGTAAGGGTTTCGGTATATCTTAAAAATACACCATATCGGCGAAAATTCAAGCAGCCGAACCCATTATTCGGGAAAAAAGCGCGGCTGCGACGGGAATTCGGGCAGGACCGTCGGTCATGCCGTGACGGCGGAAACGCTGCCCCGCTGCACCAGAGCTCCCTGAAGTTCGTCGGCCACCTCGCCGGAGGGATGCTCGGAACTGCGCATCAGCAGGAGGTCAACCGCCCGGAGGCCGATGACTTTAAAAGGCTGGGCCATGGTGGTGAGCCCGGGGACCAGGCGATTGCAGATGTCGATGTTGTTGACGCCGATGACGGAGAGATCCTCGGGGATCCGGATGCCCATTTCCGCGGCGGCGTGATAGATCCCGGGAGCCATCTCGTCGAAGAGCGCGAAAATCGCGGTCGGGGGATTGTCCCGGCGCAGCAGCTTGAGGGTTTGTTCGTACCCGATCATATTCATGTCGATTTCGCTGATGGGGAGGCTGGTGTACTCCCAGGGCAGATAGGTGATATTGCCCGGCGGGATCGGCAGATTGTGCTCCCGCATGGCATTGCGAAACCCCTCCATCCTTTTCTGAGCGACCCGGTTGTGACGGAAGTTCTCCATGGAAACGGTGATGTGGGCGATGTTGGTGTGACCGTTTTTGATCAGGTGGGACACCGCTTTGTAGGCGATATCGACGTTGTCGCAGGTCACCGAGTCGATCCCGACGTCGGTGTAAACATCGTCTATGGTCACGACGGGGATGCCGGAATTGACCAGGGAAAGGGCGGTGTTTTTATTGACGGTGCTGTTGATGGGATGGATGATGACGCCGGAGATGTTGGTGTGGCGGATATTTTCAAGGGCGGCCCTCTCGATGGTCACGTCCAGGACGGAATTGCAGACGATGACGAAGTATCCGTACTGGCGGGCCCGCTGTTCAATGGAGCAGAGGAGGGAGGACATCACCTCGCCGGAGAGTGCGGAGGCGACAAACGCGATGGTGCGGTTCCGGACGGTGGAGATGCTGCGGAACTTCTTGCTGACGAAAAGGCCGCGATGCGGTTCCCGGCTCACATATCCCTGCTTGACGAGGGAATCTACGGCGCGTCTGACGGTCATGTAGCTGATCCCGTAGGCCGCGGCGAGTTTGCGTTCGGAGAGAATTTTTTCGCCGGGCTGCAATTCTCCGGATTTGATTTTTTCGATGAGATCGTGTTTCAGATCGTCGGCGGCGAAGCCGCCTTTCAGACTGCTGTTCAAAGTTTTTTCCTCCCTATACCGTTAATATAGCACTTATATACTCTTTGGCAAGCAGATCTCGGAAAAAACATGCGGGGTCGGACGCGGTCCGAAGCGGAGTTGAGACGCGGAGATCCGGATGTCGGGGGGAGGAGGGCTTCCTTACTCGCCGGGTCCGTCGGGCAGAAGCTCCCGGTAAACGGCCGCGTCCCCCGGCGAATAACAGCAGAAGATGACTTCCCCGGGCAGAGCCGCATCCCATCCGGAAACGGCGTCGACGGCGATCTCCGCGGCCTGACGTCGGGGGAAACGGTAAACTCCGGTGCTGATGCACGGAAAAGCCACCGAGCGGCAGCCGTTTGCCGCCGCCAGTTCCAGAGAATTCCGGTAACACGAACGGAGCAGAGCCGCCTCATTGTGCCCGCCGCCCCGCCAGACCGGCCCCGGGGTGTGAATGACCCAGGCGGCGCGGAGACGGAATCCCGGCGTGATCCTGGCCTCGCCGGTGGGGCAGCCGCCCAGCGCGAGGCAGGCCCGCAGCAGTTCCGGTCCGGCGGCGGCGTGGATGGCGCCGTCCACGCCGCCGCCCCCGGCCAGGGAAGTGTTGGCGGCATTGACGACGGCATCGACGGAGAGGGCGGTGATGTCGCCGGTGGCGATTCGTATTTTCATGTTCTGCGGCTCCGGGCGTCTGATCGGAAGAGCGCGGAGCCGGAAAAGGCCCCGACCCCCCGAAGCATATTCAAAAAAAGGCCCGGTCGTTCGGAGGCCGGGCCGCGGGAGACAAATATCAGCTCCGGTTATTTATTTGGCCGGAGCGCAAGTGCAGGGGCCGAAGAGATTTTCCCCCTTTGTGCCCTCGTAGAGGAAGAGCAGCAGCAGGGCCACGGCGGAACCGGCGCCCCAGAAGATCAGGGTGAGAATCCAGCCCAGCCAGCAGGAGCCGATCCTGTTGTTTTTCTCGATGAACTTGTCGCAGGTGCTGTCGATGCCGAGCAGGTAGATCACATAGATGACCGGCAGACCGGCGGGGCTGAGGTAGATCAGCCAGAATCCGGAGAGATCGACGTCGTGCAGACGGCGCACCGCGCAGGCGATGTAGGTGAGCAGCAGGGCGATGAACACCAAGAGGAAGATGACTCCGAAGATGGCGCCGAGCACCTGGGCGAGAGTGCCCAGGGCGACCGCGATGGCGAGGAGGATGAGGTCCACGACCATGGCGGTGATGGCAAAGCTCCAGAATTCGAAACGCGAGGCCCGTCCGCTGTAGACAAAGGTCTTTTTGATGGTTGAGATCAGGGACTGAATGTAGTTGTTGATCATAACAGTGTCTCCATTTGAGTTGTTTTGCGGACAAAATCCGGTCTGACGCCCGGCCTTTGTCTGCCTTAATAATACCCATCTCCCTTTTTGTGTGCGCGCCGCGGCGGCGACCGGCCTCTGCGGCTGCGTTCACACTCTAATATAATACCCCGGATGGGAAATGCAAGCGGACATTGCGGGAAAAACCTTTTGAAAATTCAGTATAAAGGACTTTTGACGAAATTTGGCAGTACTGTCTTTTGGGGGCCGAAAAGGCCGGGCGCGCCATCGTCGATGACGCGCCCGGTCTTCGGGTTTACGGTTTTACGCTGCTCCGCGCTTCAGCGGCGCGGTCCTCCCCCCGGACCGTGACCGGGCCCGTGATTCGGACCATGGCCGGGGCCATGATCGGGACCGGGGCCATGACCGGGACCATGACCCGGACGGTGCGGCCCGGCCGGGGGCGGCGGCGCGTGTCTGCGGTGCCGTTCCGGGCGGAACAGCCTGCGGGGCGGCGGCGGAGGCGGCGGCTCGGTCACGAACACCGGAGCCGGGGCGATCACCGCGGGCTGCGGAGCGGTTACGATGATCGGCGCAGGGGCCGTCGCGACGGGCGCCGGGGCCAGGATCACCGGGGCCGGACGGCCCACGGACAGGCTGAATCCGGGCAGAGCGATTGCGACATCAGCGGCTCCGGCCAGGGCGGTGCAGCCCAGAAAACCGGCGGCGATTGCGAAAAGTCTGGTCTTCATATTCTACCTCCTGAAATTTACTGCTTGATCAATGACGGGGTTGGGCAGGCGGCTGGGGCTTGGCGGGAGCCTGAGGCTTGGCCGCAGGCTGGGGCTTGGCGGGAGCCTGGGGCTTCGCAGGCCGAACACCTTTGTCTCCGTGTCCGGCCGGAGCGGCGTGACGGCCGTTCCGGGCGGTCTGATGCCGGGAAGTCTTGTGCCGGTGCTTCGGGGGCGGCGGCTGGACGGCCTCGCGGCGGTGTTCGGGCGGGGGCGGCGGCGGATTGTACCAGGCCGGACCGCGGTCTTCGTGATCTCTGGGGCCGGCATTGACGACCGAGATCTGAAGGAGGTCTCCGAGGCTGAAGCTGAAGGCTTCGGCGGCTTGGGTTGCGGTTGCAGCGGTTCCGGTCAGGATTCCTGCCACGGCGAGAGTGATGAGCGTCTTGTTCATATTTTCCTCCTTGCATTTCATCCGGGATCATTCCCGTTTCATCAAGTGAGATGCTTTAGGAAGTAAAATATTTCACAAAACCTAATAATTTATTAAATAATTTTTCAAAAGTTCCGAAAATTTCCGGGCTTCGGCCATGGTGGAGGCGAATCCGAAGCTCAGACGGAGACCGGAAAAGGCGTCATCCCGGCGAAACCCCCATGCCCTCATGGCGCGGTCCGGCTCTCTGGTTTCGGCCTGACACGCGCTCCCCGCGGAAACCGAAACCCCCTCCGCGGCCAGCATCCGCAGCAGCACCGCGCTCTGATAGCCGGGGAGGAAAAGATGAAGAATCCACTCCGAAGCCTCTTCCGCGGGGACCGTGGCCCGGATGGTCCGCCCGTTGGGCGCGGTGCGTCCGTGCCACTCCCGGCGCAGGTATTGATTGATCCGGCGGACATTGCGCCGGTCGGCCTCCCGGAAGCGGCGCTGAAGGTCCGCGGCTTCGGCGGCGAGCATGGCCGCAAAAGGATTGTCCCGCCCGGTGACGTAGTGTTCGTGCCGGAGCCTGCCGAATCCGGCCAGCAGCGCCTCCGCCGCCGGGGTGGCGGCCAGCCAGGCGGCGCATCCCGCAGGACTGCCGAGTTTCGCGGCGGAGACGGCGTAAAAGTCGGCCCCCTCCGGGAGATCGAATTTGCCCGCCGACTGCACGGTGTCGGCGAAGATCAGGGCGTCGGGGCATTTGCGGCGGATCTCCCGGAGGATTTCCTCGAGCGGCAGGAGCCATCCCAGGACGCTCTGGACATGGGAGATCACCACCACCGGGCGGCTGCCGCGGAGTTTGTCGGGCAGCTCCTCCGGCGGGAGTTCGACGCACTCGCCGGAGGCGGCCAGGTTGGCCCGGCAGGCCGGATGTTCAAAAGCGCTGATAAAGGCGCTGCGCGAAATCATGCCCAGCCTGCGCGCGGCCGCGATCAGACCGAAGAGTTCCGTGCCGCTCCCGGCCCATACCGCCGGGGTTTCCCGGCCCAGCACCGCCCGGCTCAGGAGGGAGGCGCTCCGCTCCATGAGCTCGCGGGAGCGGAGGCCCGCGGGGTGCGCGGCCTCGGGATTCAGAGAACCCTCCGCGGCGGTCCGGACCATGATCCGCTTCAGCTGCCGCCGGACCGGGGAGGCGCCCGCCCAGTCAAAATAGATGCCGTGCCCGGGTTTCTTCACGGTTTGCGGTCCTGACCTGAGGCATCGGCCATGAGCATGAGGTCGGCCATGACCAGCGCGGCCATGGCCTCGACCACCGGCACGATCCTGGGACATATGCATGGGTCGTGGCGGCCGGAAACGGAGGCTTCGACCTCGGAGCCGTCGAGTTTCCGCATGATTTGCGGTCTGGAGATGGACGGGGTGGGTTTCACCGCGATCCGGCCCCGGATGGGTTCGCCCAGGGTGATGCCTCCGGCGCATCCGGAGCCGTCGGGGGAGGCGTTGTTTTCGCTGCCGGTGATTCCGGCGGCCGCGAACCCCCGTCCCAGTTCGAAACCCCGGACCGCTCCGATGGAAAACATGGCGTGGGCCAGCAGGGCTCCGGTCCGGTCGAAGACCGGTTCGCCCCATCCCGCCGGGACTCCGGAGATCTCAAAGGCGACGATGCCTCCGACGCTGTCGCCTCCGGCGGCGGTTTCGCGGATGTATTCGACCATTTTGGCGGCGGCGGCGGGATCGGGGCAGCGCACCGGGTTTTTTTCGATGGCGGCGAAGTCCGGGGTTTCCGCTCTGATCGGACCGATCTGCTCCGTCCAGGCGGTGATCTTCACGCCGCGGCGTGCCAGCATGATGCCGGCGACGGCTCCGGCGGCCACCCGGGCGGCTGTTTCCCGTCCCGAGGAGCGTCCGCCGCCCCGGTGGTCCCGGCGTCCGTATTTCAGCATGTAGGCCCAATCGGCGTGTCCGGGGCGGCAGAGGTCGCGGAGAGGATCATAATCATGGCTCCGCTGGTCGGTGTTGGGGATGAAAAGGGCGACGGGTGTGCCGGTGGCATATCCCTCGAAGACTCCAGAGAGGATCTGACAGGTGTCGGATTCCCGTCTGGCTGTGGTCATCGCCGACTGTCCGGGGCGTCGTCGTGCGAGAGCGGCGTTGATGACCTCCGGGTCGACGGGGGTGCCGGGGAGGACGCCGTCGATGACGGCTCCGATGCCGGGTCCGTGGGACTCGCCGAAGGTGGTGACGCGAAAGAGTTTTCCGAAAGTTGAGCTCATATTCTTCCCCTTATGCTGTCGGCGACGGCCTGACAGAGTTTTTCGGCGTTTCGGGCCGGGGCGAGGGCCGGATCGGGCTTGAAAACAAGCTCGGCCCAGCGGCGGCATGCGGCTTCGCGAAGCTGAAACCACTCCGGGAAGCGCGCTTCAAATTCTTCCATGGTCTCGCCCAGAAACGGCGGGATGCCCGAGGCGAGGATCCGTTTTCGGACCACTTCCCGGTCGACCTCCAGCATCACCCGGAAGATGTTTCCGCGGCGCCAGTCGATCCTTTCGTTGGACACCGCTCCGCCGCCCAGCGCCAGCACCGCCCGGAATTCCGGGGCCCGGTCGAGAAGATCCGAAACCGCGTCCGCCTCCAGTTGCCGGAAGGAATCCTCCCCCAGCTCGCGGAAGATCTCCCGGCATTTGAGGTCGGCGCCGAAACGCTCCCGGTACAGCTCCTCCAGGAGGTCGTCGGTGTCGAAGAAATGGACCCGCAGCAGTTTGGCGGCGGCTCTGCCGACGGCGCTCTTGCCGGAGTGTTTGACGCCGCCGACGGCGATGATGCGGTTTCTGCCCAAAATCAGTTCCTCAGAGGATGGAATCGGGCCGGACGATCTGGGTGCCGATGCCGTGATCGGTGAAAAGTTCCAGGAGCAGGGAATGGCGGACCCTGCCGTCGATCATGTGCACTTTGTTGATGCCGCTGTCCAGCGCGTGCACGCAGCTGGCCAGTTTGGGCAGCATTCCGCCCGAGAGGGTGCCGTCGGCGATGAGCCCGGGGATGTCGCCGGTGCAGATGGAGGGGATGACGCTGGCGGGATCGGCGGGATCGCGGAGCACGCCGGGGACGTCGGAGAGAAAGACCAGTTTTCGGGCGTGCACCGCTTCGGCGATCCGGCAGGCGGCGGTGTCGGCGTTGATGTTGTAGACCAGGCCGTCGGCGCCGGTGCCCAAGGGAGTGAGCACGGGGATGAATCCCGAATTGATGGCTTCGAGGACGGGCACGGGGTTGACTTTTTCCACATCGCCCACGTTGCCCAGGTCCAGTTCTTCGCCGGTGGCCGGGTCGACGGAGGTGATGCGCCGGGCGGTGATGATCGTCTTGCCGGAGATGCCCACGGCCCGGGCTCCGGAATCGCAGCCCAGCCGGACCAGTTCGGCATTCACCTGATTGTGGAGCACGTCGTCCACCACCCGGATGGCGGCGTCGTCGGTGTAGCGCAGTCCGTTGACGAAGCGCACGGGGATGCTGCGTTTTTTCAGTTCGGCGCTGATGGCCTTTCCGCCGCCGTGGACCACCACCGGCTTCATGCCGATGCACTCCATCATGACCACGTCCCGCATGGTGCTGGCCACCAGCGCGGGGTCCTCCATGGCGCTGCCGCCGAATTTGACGACGACCACGGCGCCGCGGAAACGTTGAATATACGGCATGGCTTCACAGAGGACGTCAGCCTTGGCGATGGTTTTTGCAAGCATTTCACACTCCTGATTGAAATTCAATATCCGGCCGGACCGGACGTTAATATACCACCGGAACCCTCCAAAGGCAAATCGATGTCAAAGGCGATGCTCCCCGAAAATCCCGGGTCCTCCCCGTCGGCCGGTATGAACATCTCTCCGGGGTCCCCGGAAATGGTGAAGTTCAGCGCTTCCGCCGGATGTCCCGAGACTCCCACGACGATGGTTTCCGGGGTTCGGCTGTCGTACCCCGCTCTCCAGCCGTCCGCGTAAAAGTCCCGGAGAAAAGCTCCGAAGAAGCCGTCTCCGAGCTTTTCCGCCGTTTCCCTCATGGCGGTGCGGTACTCGCCGGACTCCGCGGGAACTCCGGTCAGGTCCAGATGCAGCCAGCGGCCCGAGGCCGGATCGAGGATGGCGGTGCCGGAAAAGACCGCCGCCCGCCAGTCGGCGGGAGGATGCCCGCCGAAGAGCGCCTCCGCGAGCGCGCCGCCGGGCACCGCCTCCAGGGCGAAGACCCAGCCGCGATCCGACGGGCCCACATATCCGGCCCGGCCGCCCAGCCACTGAAAATCCATCGCTTCGATCTGCGGCGCCGCGTCCCGGCAGCGGCCTTTCAGGCGGCCCTGCCCTGCTCCGGAGATGCGGGAGGAGGCGAATTCCAGCTCAAAGGCCCGGCCGCTCTCCGGCGAGGACGGACGGTCCAGCGGCCACGCTCCCTTCACCCCGCTTATGCTGAAATCGGCAAAGGCGCACTCCGCGTCGATGAGATTGAGTCTGGAACCGGTTTTTTCGTACTCCAGGAAGCCGATCCCGGAAACGGACACGCCCCGCCATTCCGGGAAGAGCGCCGCCGGGAACTCCCCGCCCGCGCCGGGCAGCGGGATCACCCAGCCGTAATTTTCGCGGCTCCAGACGATCATGACGCCGGGGACCGGGGCCGCGGAAAAGGTGAGCTCGCCGCGCCATTCGCCGCTCCCGGGCGCGTGCGTACAGGAAATTTCGCCCTCCCGTCCGAGCGCCTTCACCATGCCTTTGAGTTCGGCCCGCCAGCCGGAGGGATCGGCGGGGTCGGGGCCGGAAAAGGTCAGGAGCGCTTCGGAGAGTTTTGTTCCGGGGAGCAAGTCTCCGGTGACGATCCCCTGTTCGAGCCGTCCGGAAATGCCGCCGTCTCCGGGCAGGACCGCTCCGACCGAGGCGCCGGAGAGGGAAAAACCGCACCCGGAGGCCGTGCAGTCCTTGAAAAGCAGCGTGCACTCCGAAGCGTCGAGGCGGAATTCCACTGCGGCGGCGCGGAAGATCAGGCCGTGCGCTTCGGCGCAGAATTCCTCCGCCCTTCCTCCTCCCGCGGCCGAATCATATCGGAAATCCTGCCAGCGGCAGATGCCGAGCCGTCCGGATTCGCCGGAGCAGACTATTCGCCCCGCCCCGTCCTTTTGAAACCGGCATCCCGCCAGCTCCAGCGAACCGAGAAAAGTTTCCGCCGCGGCGGAGCCGCCGTCACCGACGCTCCCGGAAAAGCCCTCGCCCTCAAAATTCAGCTCCGCATCCCGGCAGAGGAGGTTCCCGCCGAATCCCTCCAGCGGCATTTTCAGTTCGCGCAGCTTCAGGGTCCCCGAGGGTTTTCCGTCGGAAACCCGGAGCACGCAGCTCTCCGGAACCATGCGGGTGTTTTGAAAATCCAGCGGAGCATCCAGATTTCCGGCGGTGAATTCCCAGTCGTTTTTTTCGCCCCAGGCGCCGAAGGCGGTGAATTTCCCCTCCCTCCCTCCGCCCGTGATCGCCCGGAAGATCGGGTGCCCGTCCAGAGCTGCGGAATTTCCGCTCCAGCGGACCAGCTCGTCCCGGCCGCCTCCGGAGATGGAGGCCCGCCGGAGGAGCACGTCGGGAAATTCCGGCAGACGCACCGGGAGGTTGCGGTTCAGAAGCCACTGGCCGTCCTCCCGCATCAGGAGGGTCAGCTCTTCGGACTGGAGGGTGATCCTGGCCGCGGCGGCCCCGGGGAGGGTGCGCTCGTAACGGAGGACGGCGCCGGAGGCGGACGGAGGCAGAGGATACGGAAATTCCACGATCTCCGGCACCTCCCCGGGGGCGATGGCGATCGTTTCCACGAGGGCGGCGCGGTCAAAGACCGTGGTTCTGCCGCCGCCGTCGATTTCCCAGCGCTCCCCCTCCGCTCTGAGGCGTTCCCCGCCGGCGCAGGAGCCGGTGATGAAGCCGAGGACGCCGTCGGCGGACAAGCTTCCGCTCCACTCCGCAAGACTGCGGGCTTTTCGGAGGTCGATCGCCGCGCCCTCGAGCTCAAGACAGCCGTCCGTGAAGCGGGCGCGTTCGGCGGAGAGCCATGTTTCGCCGCTGTGGCCCGCTCTGAAATCCCGGCACTCCGAACCGTCTCCGGAGGTGCTGAACATCCCTACGGCGTCCCGGATGCCGGAAAAGGTTCCCCCGTATTCCCGGGAGGCCGGCGCGGGCTCCGGGCGCGCCGCTCCGCCGCGGAAGAGCAGCCATCCGCCCGCCGTCAGCGCCGCGGCGAAAAGCGCGGCGGCGGCGATCAGGACGGTTCGGAGCGTCGGCCGGACCGGGAATGGTTTTTTCTCATTCATAACTATACTATACGATAAAAACTTCCGAAAAACAACCGCCAAAAGTGGCATTTCCGTCAAAACAGGGTTATATTTTAGAAAAATTCTCCGGAGGTCTGGAATTTATGAGAAAAATTACCCCCATTCTGCTTTTCGCGGCCGTGACATTGTTTTCCGCCGGCTGCGCCCACACCAACAAGTGGTATGTGGACGCCGCGGTCAGGGAGGCCAGGGAGTTTCTGCTGAAATCCGATGCTCCGGCCCTCACCACCGCCCAAAAGGAATTCATCCGCTTCGCCGCTCCCACCGTGCTGACCAAGCCGGTCATGGGCGGCATCCCCTACGCCGTTCACCAGTCCTGCATCACCTGGGTCATCCCGGATTATCCCTTTGCCATCATGGTGTGCGGTTACGGCGACGACAACTTTTCCAACTGGACTCCCAACCGGATCCTCCTGCGGGAACTCTCGGTGCCCAATCCGGCTCTGGACAATGCGGTGGCCGCGGCCCGGGAGCGGGTGCTCACCGATCTCTTCGATTTTTTGAGCACGGCGGACTACAATCACGTGCGCTTCGCCAATGCCGAAATCTACCGCACCGGATTTGATCTGGCCTCCGAGCGCGTCGCGCCCGGAGAAGAGGAAGACGACAGCGGCATGATCCAGTACTCCATCGTCTGGCGGCTGAGCGCCGACCCGTCCGGCCGGGATCTCTGCGCCGTGGCCTGCGGGCTGGGCGGCGAGAAGATGAAAGACTGGAGCATCGATTTCTGCTCGGTGATGGACGCGGACGAGCTTGAGGGCTGCCGGATCGTCACCGAGGCCGCCGAGATCAGTATTGACGACGGCGAATGGGGCGAGGTTTCCAAGGAGGTGAAATAATGCGGAGCATGACCGGATTCGGCCGGGGAGAGAGTTCGGACGGAGTGTTCGCCGTGGAAATCTCCGGCGTCAACCGCAAGCAGCTGGAGATGCGTTTCTCCCTGCCGGGTCAGCTGCAGTGCGCCGAGACTGCGCTTCGCAGCCGGATCTCCGCCAAAGTCAGCCGGGGAAGCATCATGGTCAGGGTGTCCCTGAATGTCAACCGCTGTGCCGGGGGCGGTGTTCTGGACATGCCCCGGATGGAGATGATCGTCGCCGATGCGCGGCGAGCGGCGGAGAAGCTGGGGATTTCCCCCGAGATCCGCATGGGCGAGCTGCTGATGCTGCCCGGCGTCGTTTCCGGCGATTGCAGCATGGAGTTTTCCGGGTGTCCGGACGGGCTTTCCGAGGCTTTCGATCAGGCTTTTGCGGCCTTTGATGCCATGCGGCTGGCCGAGGGCGGAAATCTCGCCGCGGACCTCGCCGGACGGCTGGGGGAACTTTCGGAAATGACCGTCAGCCTCCGCTCCTACAGCGCCGATCTGACGGTGAAAGTCAGGGACCGGCTGATGAGCGTGCTGCGGGATTCGGGGATCAAGGCGGATTTCAACGACGAGCGGGTGCTTAAGGAGGTGGTGCTTTTCGCCGACCGGGCTGACGTCACCGAGGAGCTGACCAGGCTGGACAGCCATTTCGTCCAGTTCCGGGAATTTCTGCACTCCGCGACGCCGGTGGGCCGAAGCCTGGATTTCCTGATCCAGGAGATGTTCCGGGAGATCACCACCTTCGGCAACAAGGCGTCCGGCACCGGGGCCTCGCGGGTGGTGGTGGAGTACAAGACCGCCCTTGAAAAGATGCGGGAGCAGATTCAGAATATCGAATGAGCCGCCCGTCCCCGGATCAAGCCGGATGCGCAACGACGCTTGGGTTCGAAAATCCCCTGCGGGACGGCCTCCTTGCCTGCGCCGGAGCCGTATGACAGGGATCGATCACTCCGATTTTTGAAAATTCAAGGAGAATTTCGGTATCTCGCTCCAATTTTCATAGGGGAGTTTTTGGGTTTCGCTCCAATTTTCATGGGGGAGTTTTGCGGGATGCCGCAGTGCGCGGCGCCGCCGGGTCCCGACCGGTCAGCAGTCGGAATCAAGTTCGCCTGAGATTTCGCTGACGGCAAAAAGAGGAATGTCAATCAGTTGATACTCCCGGGGTGATTTTTCATCTCCGGACGGTGGATAGGAAATCGTCTGCCGATAATAGTGGTGCATGGAGGTCCGAACGGCGGCGGGAGGTCTGAATTTTTCACAAAATGCTTTCAGGCTTTTGGCCTGCAGATTCTGTTCTGCTTTTGCCTCAACAGGGATAATGCCGTTTTCATTTTCGATGAGGAAATCCACCTCCGCCCTGTTTTTTCCGGATGTCCAGTAAAAGGAGTGCAGTTCGGATTCGGCGAGCAGTTGCTGCTGGACGTATTGTTCGGTCAGAGCGCCTTTGAATTCCTGAAAGATGCGGCTGCCGTCTATGAGGGCCGTTGCGGAGAGATTCGCCTTTGCCGCCAGCAATCCCACATCCGCGAAAAAGACCTTGAACGCCCCGTCCTCATAGGAATCCAGCGGCAAAGACGGTTTGGAAACGCGCCGGACAAGAGTGATGAGTCCGGCATCAAGCAGCCGGCGCATGGAGGGTTCCAGTTCGCGTGTTCCAAGTCCTTTTTGGACATCGCTGTAAATAAATTTTTTATTTTCCCTTGCCAGCTGAGCCGGAATCGAATCCCAGATTTTTTCAATTTTCGGTTTCTGATCGGGCGGAGCATGCTTGCCGAAATCATCCCGGAAATCCGCCAGAAGTGTTTTCTGAACGCTTCGTACCTGTTTGAAATCCTTGGTGGAGACATAGGTGTCCACCGCTTCGGGCATACCGCCGATAAAATAGTAGTAACGCAGAAGGTCGGCGAATCGATCTTCAAAATCCCTCATCATCCGCCAATCGCGGCTTCGGATCAGATCCAGCATCGGAGCATTGCCGGTCGCGTTCAGAAATTCCGTGAACGTCATGGGGTAAAGATAGATGCGGTCAACTTTTCCGACCGGGAAACCGGTTCCCTGCTGATTGCCGACACCGAGCAGGGAGCCTGCGGCGGCAACGTGGTATTCCGGCGCTTCCTCGCAGAAATATTTCAGAGAGGTAAGCGCCGCCGGGCAAGACTGGATTTCATCAAGGATAATCAGGGTTTCTCCGGGAACAACGGCAAACCCGGCTTGGAGTTGAATGGAGAGAAGGATTCGGGAAATATCATAATCCCGCTCGAAAACTGCGCGCATCTGCTGATTCTGATCGAGGCGGACGTAGGCGGTGTTCCTGAAGCAGGTCTTCCCGAATTCCTTCAGCAGCCAGGTTTTTCCGACTTGCCGGGCGCCCAGCAAAAGCAGCGGTTTGCGGCGGGGAGAATTTTGCCATTCGACAAGCTTTTTCATCGCGGATCGCTGCATTTTCACTCCTTCGGTTTTTTATGACGGGACTGCCCCGGGATGCCCTGCGGCGGAAACGGATCCGTCTTTCATGGGAAATATAACTCCGTTTTTTGAAAATTCAAGGAGAATTTCGGTATCTCGCTCCAATTTTCATGGGGGAGTTTTTGTGTTTCGCTCCAATTTTCATGGGGGAGTTTTGCGGGATGCCGCAGTGCGCGGCGCCGCCGGGTCCCGACGGCCTGACCCGGGATCACTCCCGCAGTCTTGCGAAGCCGTCGCCCAGGGAGGCGGCGATCGCCTCCAGCTCCTCCGGCGTCCAGGTGGGGAACTCCTTCAACGCATCGTCCAGGATCTCCTCGCCCCGGAATTCCTGAAGCATCCACCGTTTCACCCCCAGGCTCTTCAGTTCTTCCGCCATGGTCCGCAGATCATCCTCCGACAGCAGACGTCGGTGCACCGTGGTGCGGACGTCCAGCTCCACGGCGTTTTTCACCGCGAGGGAGATGGTGCGGCGCACCTTTTGCGCCAGTTCCGGGTCGCCGGAGCCGGCGAGTTCGCAGTAGCGGGCCGCCGGAGCCTTGTAATCCACGGCCAGCATGTCCGCGTTTCCGGCCGCCAGGATCGCTTCGATCGCCTCCGGGCGGGAACCGTTGGTGTCGATCTTCACCGCGAACCCCATGCTCCGGGCGAGGGCCGCATACTCTCCGAGGTCGGGCTGCAAGGTCGGTTCTCCGCCGGAGAATACCACTCCGTCCAGTTTCCCCCGGCGTCCGGCGAGAAAGGCTTCAAAAGCCGCGCGGTCCAGGAGCGGCTGGCTCTCCGGGTCCAGCACCAGACAGGGGTTGTGACAGTAGGGACAGCGGAAATTGCAGCCGCCGGTGAAAAAGATCGCCGCCAGCCTGCCGGGATAGTCCACCAGCGTGAGTTTCTGAACGCCCCGGATATTCATCCTCTCCTCCTCTCCAGCTCTTCCGCGAGGGCGGAACGCATTTCCCCCACATCCGGGGGCGTGCCGAACCAGTATTCAAAGGCCCGCGCGCCCTGATGCAGCAGCATCGAAGCCCCGTCGGCACAGGGGACGCCGTTGTCCAGCGCGGCGCGCAGCACGCCGGTTTCTCCGTACACGCAGTCGTACACGCTCCGGCAGCGGGCCACGGCCTCCGGGGGAATGGGCATGGGATCCTCCGGCGAAAGCCCGAGGCTGGTGGCCTGCACCGTCAGCTCCGCCGCCTCCAGCAGGCCCGGCTGTCCGGCGTCGGCATTGCTCCACACGCTGCACCGGAGGGCGGGGAAGTGTCTGCGCAGATCGGAGGCGAGGGTTTCCGCCCGCTCCCGTCCGCGGTTGAAGATCATGATCTCCCGCGCCCCCGCCGCCGCGCAGGCGAAGACGATGGCCCGCGCCGCGCCGCCCGCTCCGAAAACCGCCAGCACCGCGCCTCCGGGATGAAACCCCAGCGTCTCCCCGGCGGCGTCCAGAAATCCCCGTCCGTCGGTGGTGTCTCCGGAGAGCGTGCCGTCGGGATTCACCTTTACGGTGTTGACGCAGCCGGTCATGGCCGCCAGGGGTTCGATGTGATCAATGAAGGGGATGATCGCCTCCTTGTGGGGGACGGTGACGTTGAACCCTTTGAGACGTCCGGCGGCGAAACGGCACCACTCTTCAAGTTCCTCCGGCGCCACATCGGCCATGCCGTAACGCTCCCGGAAGCCCCCCGCGCGCAGCGCCCGGTTGTGCATCGCCGGCGACAGCGAATGGCCCACCGGATGACCGATCACCGCCAGAAGAACCTCTTCCGGCAGAGCCCGGCCGAAGGCCGTTTTTTCCGGATTTCCGTCCTTTTCCGAACTCATTTCGTTTTCTTTTCCTTTCTGATTTTCCGGAAAAATTCCTTCATCATCGCTTCGGCCTCCTCCGCCAGCACTCCGCCGGTGACGGCCGTATGCCACAGCATCCCCGGAAAACCGGTCACGTCCAGCGCCGAACCGCAGGCTCCGGAGCGGGGATCGCTCATCCCGTAAACCACCCGGCCCACCCGGGCGTTTACCGTCGCCCCCGCGCACATGGCGCAGGGCTCCTTGGTGACATAGAGGGTCACATCCTCCATGCGCCAGTCGCCCGCGGCTTCGGCGGCTATGGAGAGCGCGAGGATCTCGGCGTGAGCGGTGGCGTCCCGGAGCATTTCCACGGAATTGTACGCCCGGGCGACGATTTCGCCGTTTCGCACCGCCACCGCTCCCACCGGAACTTCTCCGGCATCAGAGGCGCGGCGGGCCTGATCCAGGGCCAGACGCATGTAATAGGCGTCGTCGAAAACAATCCGATCATCCATGGCGCCCTACCATATCGGATGGCCGATGATGCGGTCCCGGTCCACCTGCCCCATACGGTGCTTCCTCCAGTCCATGCTGCGGTTGTCCCCCACCACATACAGCATGCCCTCGCCCACGGTTTCCTCGGGGAGGTCCCAGTCGCAGGGGTAGCTGACATAGGGCTCGTCGACCGCTTCGCCGTTGCGGTAGAGTTTGCCGCCGATGAACCGGATGCGGTCGCCGGGTTTGCCCACGAGACGCTTCAGATACAGGGTGCGGGTATGGTAGCGGATCACCACGATGTCCCCGTAATCGGCCTTTTCCCCGGCTTCGTCGTCCAGCAGGCAAAAGGTGATCCCGAAACTGCCGTAGGTCGGCTCCATGCTCTCTCCCCAGATCAGGCAGGGCCGCAGCACATGTCCGAAGAGGAAGTAAGCGGAGGCGGCGATGATGAGCAGCCTCAGCCAGAAACGGCTGTCGAAGTCGGGTTTGAAGAATTTTTCCCACCGGGAACGGGTTTTTTCGTCCATATCAGATGCCTCCGCTTGTATTATATCACTTCAGAATGTATTTTTAAAGGCGAAGAGTATAAAAAAACGGAAATAAAATGCTTCTCTGGATCAAAATCTCCGATTATGCGCTGATCCCGGCGGCTCAGGTGGAGTTCGCTCCCGGATTCAACGTCATCACCGGCGAGACCGGCGCCGGCAAATCCATTTTCCTCGGCGCCGTGGAAAATCTCTTCGGCGCCAGATCCGAGCTCAACGTCGTAAGAACCGGCGCTGCCCGGTGCGAAATCTCCGGGCAGTTCCTCGTCCCGGAAGCCCGCAGGATGGCCATTGCCGCAAGCTGCGAGGCGCTGGACATCCCCTTTGACGCCGCCGACGGACTCCTGAATATCAAAAAGGTCATCACCCGTTCCGGATCGCGCTGCTTCGTCAACGATTCCCTGGCCACCCTGGCCACCGTCCGAAGCATCACCTCCGGCCTTGCGGAGATCCACACTGCAAACAGCCACCAGCAGCTGGGACAGGCCGCCGGAAATCTCGCGCTCATCGACGCGTGGTGCGACGACGGCGGGGCCCTCGAGCCATGCCGCCGGATCGCTTCCGAAATCGCGCGGCTGTGCGCCGAACGGGAAGCCGTCCGCCGGGAAATCCCCGACGCCGCCGAAGCCGCCCGCCTCGCCGCCCTCATCGAAGACGTCTCCGCCGTCGGTCCGGAGCCCGGCGAGGATGAAAAAGTCGATGCCCGGCACCGGCTGGCCGCCAATGCCGCCGGGATCGTTTCCGCCGCGCGCGCCGTGTCCGGTCTGATCAACGACGACGGCGGGGCGGCGGACCGCATGAGCGAAATCTACCGGACCCTCGAGAGCATCGGACGCGCCGACCGCGAGGGGGCCGCCCCCATGCTGGAGCGGGCCGCCCTCATCTCCGAGGAGCTGCGGGAGCTGGCCGGGGAGTGCGGGAGCTACTCTGAAAAGATCGACCTGGACCCGGAGGCTTTTGAGGCTCTCGAAAAACGCCGGAGCGAATTGTTCGCCCTCCGCCGCCGCCATGCCGCCGCCTCCATCGACCGGGTGCTGGAGATGGCCGCCGAGGCCGCCCGTAAAACCGAACTCTTCCGCAGATCCGAGAAACTTCTCGAAGAGTACGATGTCCGCATAACCGAATTGAAAAACCGGCAGGCCGAAGCCTGTGAAACCCTGAGCGCCGTACGCCGCCGCAATGCTCCCGGTTTCGCCCGGGCGGTGGAAAAGGCCATGAGCGGCCTGGGGCTGGAAAAGGGGCGCATCGCCGTCGAATTCACCCCCTGCGAACCCGGGCCCGACGGCGCCGACATCTGCGAAATCCTCTTTTCCGCCAACCCGGGCTCGCCCATGATGCCTCTGCGTTCGACGGCCAGCTCCGGCGAGCTCTCGCGGATGCTGCTGGCGGTGAAAGGGGTCATGGCGGAGCGGGATTCCACTCCGCTTCTGATCTTCGACGAAATCGACGCCAATCTCGGCGGCGAAACCGCGCACCGGGTGGGCGCCGTGCTCCATGATCTCTCCAGCTCCCATCAGATCATTGCCATATCGCATCTGGCGCAGGTGGCGGTGCGGGCCGAACGGCACTTCGGCGTCGGAAAAAATTACTCCGGCGACGTGACTTCCAGCGGCGTTTCGCTCCTGACCGGCGATGACCGGACCGCCGAACTGGCCCGGATGCTGGGCGGCGGCGAAAACGCCCTCCGCCACGCCGCCGGACTTGTGGAAAAAATCAATCAGAATCAGACAGGTGCATCCTCATGAAACAATGCGTCGTACTCCTCTCCGGAGGCCTGGATTCGGCCACCGTCCTGGCCGTCGCCCGCGATCGGGGCTTCGGATGCTGCGCCCTGAGCTTCGACTACGGCCAGCGCCACGCCGCGGAACTGGCCGCGGCCCGGGAAATCGCCGAAACCATGGGCGTGGAGAAACATTTCGTCATGAAACTTGATCTCCGGTGCTGGGGCGGTTCCGCCCTCACCTCCGACATCCCCGTGCCCGAGGCCGGAGGCCGGGGGATCCCGGTCACCTACGTCCCGGCGAGAAACATGATCTTTCTCTCCTGCGCATGCTCCTGCGCCGAAAGCATGGGCATAAGAGATATTTTCATCGGCGTCAACCAGGTGGACTATTCGGGGTATCCGGACTGCCGCCGGGAATTCATCGCTTCCTTTGCCGAAACCGCCCGCCTCGGCACCTGCGCCTGCGATCAGGGATGGTCCTTCGCCGTCCACGCCCCCCTGCAAAACCTCTCCAAAGGGGAGATCATCGCCCTCGGCACCCGGCTGGGCGTGGATTATTCCAGGACAGTCAGCTGCTACGACGCCGATGAACGGGGGCGGGCCTGCGGCCGCTGCGACAGCTGCGCCCTGAGAAAGGCCGGATTCGCCGCCGCCGGAGTGCCGGACCCGACCCGCTACCGCTGACTTCCGCGGCGGCGGGAGCGACGCCGGGCCGGAGATTCAGAAGCCGACGCTCCGGCCGACCCCATCCTGTTCCCGGCCGGAATTTCAGAATCCGATGCCCCGGGGAGTTCCGTCGGAGCGGTATTCCACCGTCCTGACCCTGCGCCCGCGCCAGAGGAGGCCGCCCTCCGCGCAGGGCGCGAATTCTCCCCGGGCGAAACCGTCGGCCACCCCGGGCAGCACCGTGAGATCTCCCCGGTGCTTGAGATTTTCCAGATTGATCCGGGCGACGCGGCGCAGCACGTCGGCCTCTTTGAGGGGTTTCCCGGAGGGACGCGCCGCCATGGCCGCCTTCAGGGACTCCAAAGTTTCACCGGCCAGATCCACCGCCACCGGTTCGGAGATGCCCAGCAGCGGCCCCGAATCCACTTCGCCGGCTTTTCCGGTAAAACCGCCGGCCAGAATCACGCTCGAACGCAGAAAAGCTTCTCCGGCCAGGATCGCCTTTTCCACCGGTCTGGCCGCCAGCCCCACATAACGGCGGCCGCCGTCGGCGTCAAGGACCGTAAGATCCCCGGGATGAACATTCAGACAGGGGAAATCGCTGGTGATGTCGCTCAGGGATATGAATCCGGCCAGAATCCCGAAATCCGGCACTCCGGCCCGGCGCACCAGACGGCGCAGCTCATCGGTCCACTCCGCCCGCACCGCCACGCCCTCCGGCACGGCCAGCGAGGTGGAGGCGAGCCCCCTCGCGGCGTAAAAGGCCGCGATGTCCAGGGAAATCAGCGGCTTGCCGAACTTTCCGGCCAGCAGGGCCGCCCGGGACGACTCCGGATCGGGGACGTCGGTCACAATGGCCGAGATCCGATAAGCGGCGGTTCCGGCCGCCTCCAGCGCCAGCAGCTTCTCCGCGTTGACGCCGCTGCCGGACATGAAAATCATCGCTTCCGGCCTGCGGGTTTTCTGAGGCTGAAACCAATTCATTAACAGGTACTCCGAACTCCCGGTGCTTCACGGCACGAAACCCGCACCGGGAGTTCTATCCGGCTCAACGCAGCGCCTGGAGCAGCACACCGGCGGCGACCGCCGATCCGATGACTCCGGAGACGTTGGGCCCCATGGCGTGCATCAGCAGGAAGTTGTGGGGATCGGTCTCCAGACCGACCTTGTTGACCACCCGCGCCGCCATCGGCACCGCGGAAACCCCCGCCGCCCCGATGAGCGGGTTGATCTTCTCCTTGGAGAAGACGTTGAAGAGCTTGGCCATCAGCACTCCGCCCGCCGTGCCCATGCTGAACGCGATCGCGCCCAGCACCAGGATCCCCAGCGTCTGGGCGCTGAGAAACTGGTCGGCCGACAGCTTGCTGCCCACCGAAAGCCCCAGGAAGATCGTGACGATGTTGCACAGGGCGTTTTGCGCGGTGTCGCTGAGACGGTCCACGCATCCGCACTCGCGCATCAGATTTCCCAGCATCAGCATGCCGATGAGCGGCGCGGCGTCCGGCAGCAGCATCGCGCACATGATGGTGATGAGCACGGGGAAGCAGATCTTTTCCAGCTTGGAAACCGGACGGAGCTGCTTCATCTTGATCTGACGCTCCTTTTTGGTGGTGAGCGCTTTCATGATCGGCGGCTGGATGATGGGCACCAGCGCCATGTAGCTGTAGGCCGCCACCGCCACCGCGCCCAGGAGCGCGGGCGAGAGCTTGCTGGTGAGATAGATGGAGGTGGGACCGTCGGCGCCGCCGATGATGCCGATGCTGGCGGCGTCCCGGAGCGTGAAGTCAATGCCGATGCCCGCCATGGAGAGCAGCACCGCGCCCACCAGCGCGCCGAAGATGCCCAGCTGGGCGGCTCCGCCGAGGATCGCCATCTTGGGATTGGCCAGCAGCGGCCCGAAATCGGTCATCGCCCCGACGCCCATGAAGATCAGCAGCGGGAAGACCCCCGATTCGATGCCGACGTTGTAGGTGAGATACAGGAGCCCGCCCGGTGTGGAAATGCCGATGATCGGGATGTTCGAGAGCAGGGCGCCGAAGCCGATGGGCAGCAGCAGCAGCGGCTCGAAGCCCTTGACGATGGCCAGGTAAAGCAGCAGCAGCGCCACGCATATCATCAGCAGCTTGCCCAGGCCCAGCAGCCAGGTGTTGGCGAAGTCCGCGCTGGTCTCATGCCAGAGGTCGTAGAGACCGGTGCTCTGCCACAGCCCGCGAAAGAGGTCGCCCCAGCTGCCCACACGGGATTCCGCGGTCCCGGGGATCTCCGAGTCGTGGGTCACGGTGATGAGACGGTAGCTGTAGATGAGGTCGCCCTTCTTCAGCTGCTGGGCGTTTTTGAGGTTGTAATCCTGAAGTTCGCCTCCCAGCACGGTGTAGATTTTACCCTTGCTCCGCCCGCCGGGATTGATGATGCCGATCTGGGTGTGGGGATAAAAGGTCTTGCCGGGCTGCAGCTGATTGTTGATGCTGTAGACCGTGGCCGGCTGATCCCAGGAATAGCGGACCTCGATGAGGCCGGTTTCGGGATTGAGCGTCTCGGTGATGAACTCCGGCTCTTCGTCGGCCAGCAGCGCCGAGGGGGCGAGCAGGGCCGCGAGGGGCGCCAGGAGCATGAACAGAAATTTCATCGTCTTCATGATCAGTTGCCTCCGATGACGGCGACGGTGTCGTCGGCGGCGATGACGTTGCCGGCGGCGACTTTGAATTCCTTCAGCACGCCGGCCTTTTCCGTCTTGATCTCGGTCTCCATCTTCATGGCTTCCACGATCATGATGGTCTGGTCGGCCTCCACGGCGGTCCCGGGGGTCACCAGCAGTTTGGTGACGGTGCCGGGGATGGGGGACTTCACCTCGAAATCCCCGCCGGCCGCCCCCGCGGACTGAGCCGGAGCCTGAGCGCCCGCCGCGCCGAAGCTGACCTGATAGGTCCGTCCGCCGATGGTGGCGGTGGCGGTGTCGCCCTTGGCGTCGAGCTCCACCACCACGCTCTTGCCGTTCACATTTACGGTGCAGGATTTTTCGGCTTTGGCGGCGGTTTTCGGCGCTTCCTTGTAGCGGATGCCGTCGGTCATGTTGCCTTTGAGGAATTCCAGACCCTTGTCGTCGCAGGTGGCGACGATGAAGATGTTTTCATCGGTCACGGGCAGCCCGGCCTCGGTGAGGCGTTTTTTCATCACCTCGACCCCCAGCTTGGGATTGCGGTCGTTGATGGCCCGGACGTCCTCGGTGGTGGGCTCGAGGCCCAGTTGTTCGGAGGCGATTTTCACGATCTCCGGATCGGGACTGGCGGGGGTCCGGCCGAAGTAGCCCAGGACCATCTTGCCGTATCCGTCGGTGATTTTCTTCCACTTGCCCTGCATCACGTTGGTGAAAGCCTGCTGAAAATAGAACTGGGAGACCGGAGTGACCGAGGTGCCGAATCCGCCCTTGGCCACCACCTCGCGCATTTCCGCGATGGCGGCGTCGTATTTGTCCAGGCAGTTGTTGTCCCGCATCATCTGGGTGTTGGCGGTAAGGGCGCCGCCGGGCATGGGCGAAAAGATGATCTTGGGGCTGACCTGCATGGATTCCGGGGGCATGAAGTACTTTTCCATGCAGTTTTCAAGGGTGCGCTCGGCCTTGATGATCTTTTCGGGATCGATGTCCAGGGTGTATTCGGTGCCCCGGAGACGCTGCCACATGACCAGAATGTCGGCCTGGCAGGTGCCGCCGGAGAGGGGGGACATGGCCAGGTCCACGGTGTCGGCTCCGGCCTCGATGGCGGCCATGTTGCAGGAGACGGCCATGCCGGCGGTGTCGTGGGTGTGAAACTGGATCTTGACGTTTTCGCCCAGAAGTTTCCGGGCCTGCTTCACGGTTTCGTAGACCACCTGCGGAGTGGAGGTGCCGCTGGCGTCCTTAAAGGCGAGGCTGTCGAAGGGCACGCCGTCGTCCAGGAAGCTCTTCAGGCGGTCGGTGTAGAATTCCGGGGTATGGGCGTACTTTTCATTCAGCCCCGGGGGCAGTCCCATCATGGTGACGGTGATCTGGTGGCGGAGTCCGGCGTTGTGGATGCAGCGTCCGGAGTAGGAGATATTGCGGACGTCGTTGAGGGCGTCGAAGTTGCGGATGGTGGTGATGCCGTGTTTCTTGAACATGCGGGCGTGGAGATCGATGATGTCGCTGGACTGGGAGATCAGGCCCACCACGTTGTTGCCCCGGGCCAGGGTCTGAAATTCCACGTCATTGCCCACCGCGGCCCGGCAGCGGTCCATCATGTCGAACGCGTCTTCGCAGCAGTAAAAGTAAAGGCTCTGGAAACGGGCGCCGCCGCCGATTTCGATGTAGTTGATTCCGGCTTCCACGGCGGCGACGAGGGCCGGCAGGAAGTCGTCGGTTTTCACGCGGGCGCCGACACACGACTGGAAACCGTCCCTGAAGGAGGTGTCCATAAATCCGATTTTCTTCATTTTGGTTTTTTCTCCGTTATGATATGATGTTCCACAGTTTTGAAATCATTGGTTGCGGGCGCGGACAAAGGCGCATGCGGCGGCGGCGAGATTGACGTCGTCGGAGGGGGCCTGAGCGGGTTTGGCGGCGGTTTTGGGTTCGACGAGGTGCTTGAAAGGCTCGGTGACCCGGTGCAGCACCGTCATCAGGATGATCATGAGGATCAGGAAGAAGAAGGTCATTCCCATTCCGGCCACGAGCAGTTTGAAACTGTCCAGCAACATTTTTTTCTCCTTGATTTCGACGGCGGCGCCCGAAGTTCCGGCTGCCTTTCGGAGCCGCTGCTTCGGGCAGCACCGTCTTTGTTATTTGCAGATAATAAATTCCATAAAATACGCCCGGAAGGTCTGACGACATTCCGGGAACCCGGCCGACGGGAGGCGGCCGTCCGGACTTGACGCCGGGAGCCCGCCCGCTCGGCGCGCAGGAGACGCTCAACCGTCCGAACCGGCCCGGCTCGACGCGCAGGAGACGCTCAACCGTCCGAACCCGCCCGCTCGACGCGCCGGAGACGCTCAACCGTCCGAACCGGCCCGCTCGACGTGCCGGAGACGCTCAACCATCCGAACCGGCCCGATCAACGCGTCAAAAGACCCTGACCGTATCGTTTGCGAAGAGGGTGTGCTTCAGGCCGCAAGACGGACGCGGCGGAACTCGTCTTAAAAAAACGTCCGCAGACTTGCGCATCCCGGAGCCTGTATGCCGAAAAACGTCCCGATGGACTATCTCAAAAAACCCGCCCCGCAAAAACCGCTTACAGACGACCGATGCGGACATCGGCACTGGATACGGCGCGGATGGATCCGTCGGGGAAGCGGACGACCAGCCTGCCGGAATCGTCGATGGCGATTGCGCGGCCGCACTCACGGCCGGAGGAGGTGCACAACACGACATCACGGCCGATGAGGAAATTTTCGGAACGCCATTCATCGAAGAAATCCGCTCCGGCAATCAGAGTAATATACCGCCTGAGCGCGAAAAAAGCAAATGAATTCAGGAGCAAATCGGGGGAAAAATCGCGATTTGCGAGGAGATTCAGAGAGGTGGCCGGACGGTCCAGCTCCGCCAGTTCTTCCCGGGAGTAGGCCACGTTGACGCCGATGCCGGCGGCCACGCCGACCAGGGAGCCGTTGGACATTTTGCCCTCGGCCAGCATCCCGGCGAGTTTGCAGTCGCCGGAGTAGATGTCGTTGGGCCATTTTATGGCGGCCCGGATGCCGGGGACGGCCTCCCGGACGGCGTCCAGGGCGGCCAGGGAAAAGGCGATGGTGGCGGCGAGGGGGTCCTTGACGGTTTTCATGGCCATGGTCATGTAGATGCCCTTGCCGGGAGCGGAGAGCCAGCGGTTGCCGAGGCGGCCCTTGCCGGCGGTCTGGCCGGCGGCGGCGACGATGGCGCCGTCGGGCAGACGGTCGAATTCGCGGATGACGAAGGAGTTGGTGGAATCGATTTCCCGGAAGAACCGGATGTCGGGGTGCGACGGGTCGAGCATGGCTGCAAACCTTATTTGGCGCGGGGGTGGGCGCTCCGGTAGACTTCCCGGAGGCGTTCCGCGGAGACGTGGGTGTAGATCTGGGTGGTGGAGAGGTTTTCGTGGCCCAGCATTTCCTGGACGCTGCGGAGATCGGCTCCGGCGTCCAGGAGGTGGGTGGCGAAGGAGTGGCGGAGTTTGTGGGGCGTGAGGTCCGGGGGCAGACCGGCCTGGAGGAGGTAATTTTTCAGATTGCGCTGGCAGCTCCTGGGGGTGATGCGCCCTCCGTCCCGGCAGTTGACGAAAACGGGGGCCTGCCGCGAGGTGTCGCCGTTGACGGTTTTGCGTACGGTCAGCCACTTGCGGAGGGCGGAGACGGCGCTGCGGCCGAGGGCGCCGAGACGTTCTTTTTTGCCTTTGCCGCGGATTTTCAGGATGCCGGATATGAGGTCGAGATCGCCGAGATTGGCGCCTGAGGCTTCGCTGATGCGGAGACCGGCCGAGTAGATGGTTTCGAGCAGGGCGGTGTCTCTGAGGCGGCAGAATTCGGCGTTGGCCTCGGAGGAGGCGGTGCCGGAGGCGCATGCCTCCTGCCAGAACTCCGTCACCGCGGCGATGAGCCGGTCGACGGCGGAAACGCTGATGACCATGGGCAGCGAAGAATCCTTTTTGACGGCGGGCAGGCGTTCAAAGGGGTTGGCGGAGGCGCTTCCCTCCATAATCATGAATTTGTAAAAGCTCCGGCAGCCGGACTCCTTGCGTTTGATGGTGCGTTTGGCCATGCCGCGGCTGAAGAGGTCTCTGACGTAAAGTTTGGCCTGTTCCGGCTTCACATCGCGCCAGGAGTCGAAGTCGTCGTCTTCGCCGAGAAAGCGGGCGAATTCGACGATGTCGCGCCGATAGGCGTCGATGGTGTGGGCGCTGGCGAGTTTTTCCGAGGCCATCCAGGCGAGAAAACGCTGCAGATGATTCATTTTTGCGAAAAAATTTCCGGAGGATATTGAAATACGGCGTTCGTGTGCTACTTTAAAATATACAGCATACCTGGGAAATTTCAAACGGGACAAAGGGGGGATTTCGGTCAAATGAACAACTGTCGGATTTGGATCAGGACCGCCGCCGCGCTGCTGATGACCGCGGCCTCGCTTCAGGTTTTCGCCTCCGGCACCGGAGAAGCCGGAGAGCAGACGGTGATCCGGGCCAAGCCGGATTCGGAGTCGCTTAAGCTGGGCAATCTGCCCAAGGGCGCCTCGGTGACCATCATCGCTCCGGAAAACGGCTGGTACAAAATCGAGCTGACGCCCGGATTTCCGGTATGGGTGAGCCGCACCGTGGTGAAGGACGGCAAGATCAGCGCGTCCAAGGCGAATCTCCGGGCCGCCGCCGACAAGACCGCCCCGGTGCTGGGGCAGGCTTCGCGCGGCACCGCGTTTGAAGTGCTGGACGAGAGCGATCCCGAGTGGCTGAAAGTGAAGTTCCTTCCGGCGTCGAAGGTCCGCCTGACGGGCTATGTAAACGCCAGAACCATCAACGCCGACGGAGCGGGCGCCAAGGCCGGAAGCGGCGGCTCCGACGCCAAGCCCGGTCTTCAGGATCTGAAGAAGCATTTCGCCGCACCCAGGGAGGGCCGGGACGTCACCGTGGTCGGCGTCCTCGGCCGCCTGAAGCCTTCGGAAGCGGTCATGGGGCTCACCCACTCGCTGTGGGAGGACAAGGGCGCGAAACACGACCTCCGGTACATGGGATTCATCTATGCCGAGGGAGGGATCAACCTCCGGGATTTCGAGGGGAAGCGCCTCCGCATACGCGCCAACGAGCACAAGGTGGACGCCAAAGGCTGGCCCAATGTCTACGAAGTCGTGAAAATCACGGTGCTGGATTGAGGACGGCGGCGTGAAATGACTCATATCGTTTCGGTGGCGCTGGGGGAGCGTTCCTATCCGGTGGTGTTCGGGGATTTCCGCGAGGTGTTCAGCCCCGACGGAGTCATCGGCGGGTTCTTTCGCGGGCGGAGCGTCCTGCTGGCGGCGGACGCCAACGCCGACCGCTGCCACCCGGAGATCGCCGAAGCCGTCGCTTCGCTCAGCGGCCGCTGCGAAAAATTCATTGTCCCCTCCGGAGAGGAATTCAAAACGCCGGAGACGGTGCTCGAAATCTGCCGCTTCGCCGCCGGGCGGGGGTTCGGGCGGGATGCGCTCTTCGTCGCCGCCGGAGGAGGCGTCACCGGGGATCTGGCGGGATTCGCCGCGTCCGTTTACATGCGGGGGGTGCCGTGCGTGCAGATCCCGACCACCCTGCTGGCCATGCTGGATTCGTCCATCGGCGGCAAAACCGGATGCGACCTGCCCGAGGGCAAAAATCTTATCGGCGCGTTTCACCAGCCCACGGCGGTGGGCGCGGTCCCGGAGGTGCTCGGCACGCTGCCGGAGCGCGAGATCGTCAACGGCATGGGCGAGGCGGTGAAATACGCCCTCGGATTTGATTGGGAACTCTTTGAAGCGCTGGAGCGGGAGCCCGTGCTCTCCTCCGACGGGATACGCCGCTGCGCCGCCATAAAGGCCGACGTGGTTTCCGCCGATGAGCGCGAATCCGCCGCGAAATCGGCCGGAGGGGGCCGCAGCCGCGAGCTCCTGAATCTCGGCCACACATACGCCCACGCCATCGAGACCGCCACCGGATACCGCATCCCCCACGGCGCGGCGGTGGGCATCGGCTGCCGCGCCGCAGCCAGGCTGGCCGTCGCGCGCGGTCTCCTCTCCGCGGAGATCCTTGCCCGCATCGAAAAGCTCTGGCCCCGGATCGGGCTGGCCTGCCGCATCCCGGAGGGATTCGGCGCATCGGAGCTCACGGAAATCATGCGCCGGGACAAGAAGCGCCGCATGGGCCGTCACCGGCTGGTGGTGCCCTGCGGTCCCGGCGTCTGCCGTGTGCTGGACAATGTTTCGGAGGAGGAGATCGCCGCCTCCATGGAGGCATGATGGTCGGCGAACGCGAAGCCTGCATCATACTCAATCTCATCCCCGGCATCGGCATCGGGCGCTACCGCACTCTGGTGGAGACGTACGGCTGCGCGGCGCGGGCGCTGGACATGCCCTTCCGGCAGCTGGAGGGGCTCCACGGATTCGGCGAGCAGACCGCCGGAGCTCTGGCCGCCTGGCGGGACACTGTGCGCTGGGAAGAGGAGATCAACAGCGCTTTCAGCGCCGGAGTCGAGATCATCACCCTCGCCGATCCCAATTATCCGGAGCATCTGCGCTTCATCCCCGATCCGCCGCTGTGCATTTACGTGAAGGGCGAACTGCCGCCGGAGCATCGCTCCATCGCCATCGTGGGCAGCCGCCGCATGTCCGCCTACGGCCGAAGGATGGCCGAAGCCCTGAGCCGTCAGGCCGTCGAAGCGGGCTGGTGGGTGGTTTCCGGACTGGCCTTCGGCATCGACGGGGCCGCCCATGCGGCGGCGGTGGAGGCGGGCGGACGCACCGCCGCGGTGCTGGGCAGCGGACTGGCGAGAATCCATCCCCGCGAGCACTCGGAGCTGGCGAGGGCGATTGTGGAAAAGGGCGGCGCGCTGATCAGCGAATACCCGCTCTTCGCGACGGTGAACCGCCGGACCCTGCCCCGCCGCAACCGGCTGATTTCGGCCCTCAGCAGAGGCGTCTGCGTGGTGGAGGCCGGGGCGGATTCGGGAGCGCTGATCACCGCCGGGCAGGCGCTGGAGCAGGGGCGGCAGGTCTTTGCCGTGCCCGGCCACGCGGACAATGTGCAGGCGGCGGGGAGCAACGGGCTCATCAAGCGTTCGGAGGCGGCGCTGGTGGAAAATTTCTCCGACATTCTGGGCGAATTCGGGTTCGACGGCGGGGAGTCCTCCGGGCCCCTGCGGGACCCCGGGCCGGAGATGGTCCCCGGAGAGCTTTTCGAGGATCCCTCGGAGCTTCGGGTGCTGGAGGCGCTGCGGGAATCGGGACCGTGCAATTTCGACCTGCTGGTGGGCGCCACCGGCATCCAGCCCGCGGCGCTCACCGCCCTGCTGATGAAGCTGGAGATGAGCGGGCGCGCGGTGCGTCTGCCGGGCCGGACCTACGCTTTGAAATGATACTTTTTCTGCAAAAGAGGCATGCGGAAGCGACCCGCGCTTGTTGAAACAGATCCGAAGACCGGAATATGAGCACGAAAATCTCCATTCGTTTTTTTTGACAATCACGAAGTGCGTGCCGTCTGGGATGAAGCTCAGTGCAAATGGTGGTTCTCCGTTTTGGATATTGTGGCGGTGCTGAATGAGCAGTCCGATCACACAAAGAACCGGAACTGCTGGAAGTATCTGAAAGCGAAACTGAGCTCAACGCAGCCTGAACTGGTTAGTGTCGCTAACCAGTTGAAACTGACGGCCCCGGACGGGAAAAAGCGTCTGACGGATTGTCTGGACAGCAGGAGGATCATCGAACTGGCGAAAAACTTTCCGAATCAGAAAGCGGCGAAGTTCCTCGACTGGTTTCTCTACAGTGACAATACGATCGACGGCCAGAGCAGGAAAAAAGCATATGCGCTCTTCGAGAGCGGTCTGCTGGCGAAACTGGAACCGGGAAGCGTCAAATGTCTGCAGCAGATTCACGCCAGATTGCTCTCGGAGGCGCTGACGGATCGGATCGGCGACCGGGAAATGTTCATGAAGGGAATCGACTGCTCCTACTGCTGCGAGAGCGATTCGGATGTTCCGCCGGATAGAGTTTCAAATTAGAAATATCCCCCCGAACAGCGGTTAAAATTTCAAAAAAAAGCATACAGCATTTGCGCCATGTACGGCCATCCTTTTCCACATATGTTTTTTTGAAATAAAAAGCGGGTTTTCAGGCCGAAAAGACCGTTTCCGACTTGAAAAATCTCTATTTCGGGTGTATCTTTTACGGAAGACTTGGAAACCGAATGAGAACAGGAGAGCAATATGCCCGATGATGTCGAAAACACGGCTGCGTCCGCCGCGGCCCGGGAGCAGGGCGCCGCGGATTACAGCGCCAGCAAAATCACCGTCCTGGAGGGGCTGGAAGCGGTTCGAAAGCGCCCCTCCATGTATATCGGCGACACCGGCCAGAGAGGTCTGCACCACCTGGTGTACGAGGTGGTGGACAACTCCATCGACGAGGCTCTGGCCGGATACGCCGACAACATCCAGGTCACGATCAACAGCGACAACTCCATCACCGTCATCGACAACGGCCGGGGCATCCCGGTGGACATGCACCCCACCGAGCACAAGCCCGCGGTGGAGGTGGTGCTCACCGTGCTCCACGCGGGAGGAAAATTCGACCATAACTCCTACAAAGTTTCCGGCGGACTGCACGGGGTGGGCGTCTCCTGCGTGAACGCCCTCTCCGAGCATCTGGAGGTGGAGGTGTGCCGGGACGGATTCCGCTACGCCATCGGTTTCGCCCGCGGGGTGACGGTTTCGCCGCTGCAGAAGCTCGGACCGACCGACAAGCGGGGCACGAAGGTGACTTTCAAGCCCGACGCCCGGATCTTCCCGGACACGGTGTATGTCTGGAAGATTCTGGCCGACCGTCTCCGGGAGCTGGCCTTTCTGAACCGGGGCATCACCATCACCCTCTCCGACGACCGGCCCCGGAGCGAAGAGGGCGGCGACGGCAAGCCCGCCAGCGAAACTTTTCACTACGCCGGAGGCATCAGCCAGTTCGTCAAACACCTGAACACCAACAAGCAGCTCCTGCACAACGATGTCATCTACTTTCACCGCGAGAAGGACGGCATCGACGTGGAGGTGGCCATGCAGTACAACGACGGCTCCAGCGAAAACGTCTACAGCTACACCAACAACATCAACACCGTGGAGGGCGGCACCCACCTCACCGGATTTCAGGGCGCCCTCACCCGCACGATAAACGCCTATGCCAAAAGCGAACTGAAGAACGATTCCGCCATGAGCGGTCCCGACACCCGGGAGGGTCTGGCCGCCGTGGTCAGCGTCAAGGTGCCCGATCCCCAGTTCGAGGGGCAGACCAAGACCAAACTGGGAAATTCCGAGGTCCGCGGCATTGTGGAATCCGTCATCAACGAGGAATTCGCCACTTATCTGGAGGAGCATCCCGCCGAGGCAAAGGCCATCGTCATGCAGGCCATGACCGCCAGCCGCGCCCGGGAGGCCGCCCGCAAGGCCCGGGAACTGGTGAAGCGCAAGGGCG
Source organism: Victivallaceae bacterium (assembly GCA_045585875.1). Lineage (GTDB taxonomy): Bacteria > Verrucomicrobiota > Lentisphaeria > Victivallales > Victivallaceae > JAVBQJ01. The sequence goes on from JAZMZH010000083.1 coordinate 50,737, forward strand.
CTCTTGAGGGGTTTTCTCTGCCCGGCAAGCTCAGCGACTGCTCCAGCCGCGATCCCGGCGAGTGCGAAATCTACATCGTCGAGGGAGATTCCGCGGGGGGCTCGGCCAAACTGGGCCGGGACAGTCATTTTCAGGCCATCATGCCCATCCGGGGCAAACTTCTGAATGTGGAAAAGGCCCGGCTGGACAAGGTGCTGGCCAATGCGGAGATCCAGGCGCTGGTGGCCGCCATCGGCTGCGGCATCGGCAACGACGAATTCAACCTCGAGAAACTCCGCTACCACCGCATCGTCATCATGACCGATGCCGATGTGGACGGCAGCCACATCCGGACGCTCCTGCTCACCTTCTTCTACCGGCAGATGCGTCCGCTCATCGAGACGGGGCACGTTTACATCGCCAATCCCCCGCTCTACAAAGTCACCCGCAGCCGGGGCAGCGGCGAGTACATCGACACCGACGCCAAACTGGACAACTACCTCCTCAATCAGGGATTCAACGACATCCGCGTGGAGGATTCTTCCGGCTCCGATGTGGATATGGCGGTGGTGCGCGAGCTGATCAATATTTACCGAAAGGTCGAGATCGCCGGGGCCGGACTGCGCCGGCAGGGCATCACTCCGGCCGAATTTTTCGCAGCCCGCGGCGAAGCCGGATTCCCCACCGCCCTCATCTCGGTGCGGGAGCCGGACGGCTCCATGTCCCGCACTTACGCCTGCGGCGCCGCGGATGCCGCCCGGCTGATCGACGAGGCCGCGCAGCGGGTGGGATTCGTGCCGTCGGATGAGCCCGGCGCGCCCGCCGACGCCGTTTCGGCCGGACTGATCGACCCGATGGAGATCTTCGAGTCCGCCGCCTGCGGGGAGATCGCAGCCCGGCTGGCGGAATTTGATTTCAAGGTCGAGCGGGTCTTCGGCATCGGCGACGGCGCCGACGTGCTTTACCGCGTGTACGCCGGAGAGAACAAAATCGCCGACGCCCGCTCCCTGGAGGAGCTCTTCGACGCCGTGCGTCAGAACGGCAAGCAGGGGATCACCATCCAGCGCTACAAGGGCCTCGGCGAAATGAACCCCGAGCAGCTCTGGGAAACCACCATGGACCCGAAAACCCGCAAGATGATACAGGTCTCCATCGAGGATGCGGTGGAGGCGGAGCGCCTCTTCACCCTGCTGATGGGCGATACGGTGGAGCCGCGCCGGGAATACATCGAGCTCTACGCCGCCGGTGTGAGAGATCTGGACATTTAACCCACGGAAGAATTTATCATGGCAGAAACCCGAAAAAATGATGTCGCGCCCGACGAGCGCGCCGCCAATCTCAAGGCCGCCATCGGTCAGATCGAGAAATCCTTCGGCAAGGGTTCGATCATGCGGCTGGGAGACGACAAGTCCAATGCCGATGTTTCGGTGATCTCCACCGGCGCCCTGGAGCTGGATCTGGCTCTGGGCATCGGCGGGCTCCCCCGGGGCCGCATCGCCGAAATCTTCGGCCCCGAATCCTCGGGCAAGACCACGGTCTGCCTCCACGTCATCGCCAACGCCCAGAAGGCGGGGGGCACCTGCGCCATCATCGACGCCGAGCACGCCATCGATCCGGTCTACGCCGCAAAAATCGGGGTGAACGTCAACGATCTGCTGATCTCCCAGCCCGACTGCGGCGAGGACGCGCTCAACATTGTCGATACTCTGGTGCGGAGCAACGCGATTTCGGTGCTGGTGGTCGACTCGGTGGCGGCGCTGGTGCCGCGCGCCGAAATCGAGGGGCAGATGGGCGATTCGCACGTGGGTTTGCAGGCGCGGCTGATGTCGCAGGCGTTGCGCAAACTTACCGGCGCCGCCAGCAAGAGCCGCACCTGTGTGATTTTCACCAACCAGATCCGGGAAAAGATCGGGGTGATGTACGGCAACCCCGAAACCACCCCCGGCGGCAACGCGCTGAAATTCTACGCCTCGGTGCTGATGGATATCCGCAAG
>JAZMZH010000084.1:0-9871 GCA_045585875.1 Victivallaceae bacterium
CAAGGGCGCCAATGTGTTTTTCACCACCCACTCGGCCAGCGAGCGCGCCCTGAACAGGGCGCTGGCGAAGATCAATGCTCTGCCCACGGTGCTCTCGTCCTGCCGGGTGCTGCGCATCGAGGAGATTTGAGGAGGCGGCCATGAGTCACACAGTCGAGAAGATCGGCGGCACCAGTATGAGCCGCTTCGGCGATATCATGAAGAATATCATTGTCGGCGACGGCAATCCTGAGAATCTCCGCAACCGCATCTTTGTGGTTTCCGCCTACGGCGGCGTCACCGACGCCCTGCTGGAGAACAAAAAAACCGGGGCTCCCGGCGTATATGCCGACTTCGCCGCCGGAAATCCGGAGTGGAAAAAGAAACTTGAGGCTCTGCGCGTCCGCATCCACGAGCTGAACCGGAGTTTTGAGAAGATCGGCCTGGATGTCAAAAAAGCCGACGACTTCATCGACGAACGCCTCGACGGCACCCGGTCGTGTTTTCAGCATCTGGCCACGCTGCGCTCCTTCGGACACTTCAGCGGCCGGGATTATCTGCCGTCGGCCCGGGAGATCCTCAGCAGCATCGGCGAGGCTCATTCCGCTTTCAACTCTTCTCTGATCCTGCAGGCCAACGGCATCAACGCCAGATTTGTGGATCTGACCGGATGGATGGATGAATTCTCCGGCACCATGGACGAGATGATCCGCCGGGCTTTCGCGGAAATCGACATCTCCTCGTGCCTGCCCGTCGCCACCGGCTACGCCAAGTGCGCCGGCGGCATCATGACCAAGTTCGACCGCGGCTACAGCGAGATCACCTTCAGCCGCATCGCCGTGGTCACCGGAGCCCGGGAGGGGATCATCCACAAGGAATTTCACCTCTCCACCGGAGACCCCAAGCTCATCGGCGTGGATAAGGTCCGCACCATCGGCTTCACCAATTTCGACATCGCCGATCAGCTCTCCGACATGGCCATGGAGGCCATCCATCCCAAGGCCGCCAAGGCCATGGAAATGGCCGACATCCCCATCCGGGTGACCAACGCCTTTGATCCCGGCAATCCCGGCACCCTGATCCGCCGGGAATACGTCTCGCCGGAGCCGAGGGTGGAGATGATCTGCGGCCGCTCCGACGTGGCTGCCATCGAGGTCTTCGATCCCGAGATGGTGGGACAGGTCGGGTACGACTACAACCTCATGGACGCCTTTTGCCAGTGCGGCGTGAGCTACATCGCCAAAAACACCAACGCCAACACCATCACCCACTATGTGCCGGAACGCTCCGGGAAGCTCAAGGAGTGCGTGGAGCTGATCCGTTCCCGGCATCCCCACGCCTCCATAAAGGTTTCCAAGGTGGCGATCGTGTCGGTCATCGGCAGCAATATGCGCATCCCGGGATTTCTCTCCAAGGCGGCGGAGGCGCTTGCCAGGGCAGGGATCAACATTCTGGCCCTGGATCAGTGCATGAGGCAGGTGAACATGCAGTTCATCCTCTCCCGCGAAGATTTCAAAAACGCTCAGATCGCCCTGCATCGGGCTCTGGTGGAAAATATATGAAAAGGTGATTTTTATGAAAAAAGGACACATTTTTACCTCGGAATCCGTTTCCGAGGGGCATCCCGACAAAGTCTGCGATCAGATTTCCGATTCCATCCTCGACGCCTGCCTCAGGCAGGACCCCGAGAGCCGGGTGGCCTGCGAAACTCTCGCCACCACCGACCTGATCGTCATCTCCGCCGAAATCACCACCAAAGCCGAAGTCGACTGGGAAGCCAGAGCCAGGGAGGTCGTGCGCGACATCGGCTACAATGATCCCTCCACCGGGTTCGCCGCGGACACCGTCCGCGTGATCACCGCGATCCACGCCCAGTCCGGCGACATCTCCATGGGGGTCACCGCGGAGGGCGACCACGAGCAGGGGGCCGGAGATCAGGGCATGATGTTCGGATACGCCTGCAACGAGACTCCCGAGTACATGCCCGCTCCGATCGTCTTCGCCCACCGGATCGTGGAGGAGCTGGCCCGGCTCCGCAAGAGCGATCCCGGCAAATACGGCTTCCTGCGGCCCGACGCCAAGAGTCAGGTCTCCGTGCGCTATGTGAATTCGGCTCCGGTGAAGGTGGAGAGCATCGTGGTCTCCCATCAGCACACCCCGGATATGAAAAAGGAGCAGCTGGAGAGTCTGGTCCGCGAAGTCTGCGCCCGGGTCATCCCTCCGGAATTCATGGACGGTTCCGAAGTCTATTACGTCAACCCCACCGGCCGTTTCGAGATCGGCGGACCCAACGGCGACACCGGACTCACCGGCCGCAAGATCATCGTGGACACTTACGGCGGCGTCGGCAGTCACGGCGGCGGCGCTTTTTCCGGCAAGGATCCGAGCAAAGTCGACCGTTCCGCCGCTTACATGTGCCGTTACATCGCCAAAAATCTGGTGGCCGCCGGGCTGGCCGACCGCCTCTCCATCCAGGTCTCCTACGCCATCGGCGTGGCCAGACCCCTGTCGATCTGCGTGGACACTTTCGGCACCGGCCGCATCCCGGACGAACGGATCGCGGAAATCGTCGAGGAGGTCTTTGACCTGCGTCCCGCCTCCATCATCGCGGAGCTGGATCTGAAGCATCCCTTCCGGAACGGATGGTCCTACAGCGAAACCGCCCGCTACGGGCACTTCGGCCGCGCGCAGTTCCCCTGGGAGAAGCTCGACAGGACCGATGCGATCCGGCGGGCCGCGGGGCTCAAATGAAGATCTCCGGACCGCTTCTCGGGTTCGGGTCGCCGCTGCTGGATCTGCTGGTGCATGTGCCGGAGGAGGTGGTTGCGGCGCTTCCCGGCGGCAAGGGCGGCATGGAGAGCGTGGATGCCGCGTGGCACCGTCAGGTGACGGCTTCTCTGCCGGTCAGGCCGGTGACGGCGCCGGGCGGCTCGGCGGGCAATACCGTCTTCGCCCTGGCGAGGCTGGGGGAAGCGTGCTCCATGCTGGGCAAACTCGGCGCCGACGAGGGCGGCGATTTTTACCGGAAAAGACTGCGGGAGCTCGGCGGCGGCGACGATTGTTTCTTCAGCAGCGATTCCGCCGCGACCGGGCGGTGTCTCTCCCTGATCACCCCGGACGGGGAACGCACCATGCGCACCGATCTCGGGGCCTCGGTCCTGCTGACCGCGGATGAGGTGGAGCAGGTGGACTTCCGGCGTTTCGGCATTGTCCTCATCGAGGGGTATATGCTTTTCAATTCTCCGGCGTTTGACGCCGTCTGCCGCTGCGCCGAGGAGGCGGGGTGCGTCATCGCCATGGACATGTCCAGTTACGAAGTCGTCAACATTTTCCGCGACCGGATCGAGGATGCCCTCGATCGGTATGTGGACGTGATTTTCGCCAATCAGGACGAGGCGCGAACTTTTCTGCCGGAGGCCTCCGACGACCGGAGCCGCCTCGAAATTCTGGCGGGCAGGTGCCGGACGGCGGTGATCAAGCAGGGAGCGGACGGAGCGCTGATCGCGGGGCCGGACGGGGAAAGGATTTCCGTACCGGCGATGAAAGTCGCAAAGGTCTGCGACACCACCGCTGCCGGGGATCTCTGGCAGGCCGGATTTCTGGCCGGGCTGCTCCGGGGCTGGGATATGGCGAGGGCCGGGGCGCTGGGCGCCGCGCTCTCCGGAGAAGTGGTGCAGGTCACCGGATCGGTGCTGCCCGAAGATGCCTGGGCGAGAATCGAATCCCGGTGGCCGCGGTAAGAGCATATTCGGGAGATCGTTTCCCGTAAAATGAATACGGCGGCTCCGAAGGTTCGAGACGCTCCGGAAGCCGCCGTCCGACCGGCCGCGGAGAATGATCCACCGCGCCGGTGTTTCGGGTCAGACTATTTCTTTTCCTGATTGTTGGCGAAATACTCGATGACTTCGCGATCCAGGGGCGGCACATGGAGACGTCCGCCGTCGGTGCGCATCGAGCGGTGCCCGAGGACGCCGACCGCCACGGAATTGCGGGCGGCCACCGGAGAGGTGTTGGTGCGGGCGCCGTTGCGGACGAAATCCAGGAAGTTGCTGACGATCCGGGGATCGGCGCCGCCGTGGGTGCCGTCGATTTCGCGGAGATGATAGACGATGTCCGGATTGCTCCGGGAGCCGCGGGTGGTCCATACATGCACCTGACAGTTGCCGAAGTCGCCGATATTCTCCACCCGGCCTTTGGTGCCGATAAAGGTGTAGTTGCGCTCGGCGTCGGGGGCGTAGTGGCACTGGAGATAGGCGGCCTGGGCGCCGTTTGCCAGCTGCATGAGGATCATGTTGTGATCTTCCACGTCGATCACCGGGGACATGCCGACCTGGGAGAGCGGAGGCCAGTTGGCGTCGTTGAATGCGGCGTCGCCCTCCACGTCCGGAGACCGGCGGGCGCACTTGTCGTAGACCGAGAGCCGGCCCATGCCCGCCACGTCGGTGGTGTAGGAGCCCATGAGCCAGTGCATGACGTCGATGTCGTGGGCGCCTTTCTGGAGCAGGAGGCCGTTGGCGAACTTCTGCTCGGAGTGCCAGTCCTTGAAATACGCGTCGCCGCCGTAATTGATAAAGTGACGGCACCAGCCGCACTGGATGTCGCCGATGATGCCGGAGTCGATGACCTCCTTCATCTTGAGGATCGCGGGGAAGTGGCGCATGTTGTGGCCGACGAAAACCTTTGATCCGGTGGCCATGGCGGTGCGGAGGATGCGGTCGCAGCCCTCGATGGTGATGGCCATGGGTTTTTCGAGATAGACGGCCTTGCCGGCCTCAAGGGCGGCGCAGGCCTGCTCTTCGTGGCAGTAGTCGGGACTGGTGATGAAAACGACTTCGATCTCCTTGCAGGCCAGCAGGTCGCGATAGTCGGTGAAGGTCTTGGCCTCGGGATAATTTTCCGCAAATCTCTTCAGGCGTTTTTCGCTGGGGTCGGCGGCCGCGCCGAGGACCCAGCCCTCTTCCGGACGGTGGGCGAGACAAGCCAGCCCGCTGCGATTTCCTGTACCGATGACGCCGAATTTGATGGTCCGCATAAATAGTTCCTCTTTTTTGGGGTTTGACAAAAGTGTACTTTGTGATAATTTATAATAAGTGATGGAAATGTCAATCCGGGAGAGGTTGAAATTAATTTTTTTTTAATGAAAAAATGGATCAAACATTAGGAAAAGTGATAAATTGCGATGCCGATGCCGATTTTTTCCGACTGATTGTCGCCTCTTCGGCGAAGGCGACGCCGCGCACTCCGGTGCAGATCAACCGCAACTACAGCCATCACCTTGTGGAGTACGTGGATTCCGGCGGCGGTTTTGTGGAGTGCGACGGCGTCCTTGAGCGTTTCAGCGCCGGGGACATCTACATGCTGGCGCCCGGAAGATCGAATTCCTATGGACACGATCCCGCAATGCCCTGGGAAAAGCTCTTTTTTGTGGCGGACGGGAGGTTCTGCGACGAATTGTTTCAGATTCACGGCTTCGACGGTTTCGTTGCGCTGCGCCGGTGCTGGCGGCTGCGCCATTTTTTCGAAGAATTCCTCCTGCTGCCGCAAAATGATTCCTGCAAAAGCGCGATCATGGGCGCGGCATTGCTCCACAGTTTTCTGGCCGAGGCGGCCCTGCTGCGCGATCAGCAGAACAGCGGCACGATGTCCCATGCCGAAAAATTGCGGGAACGCCTGGAGAGCGCTTCCAGCGATCGGCCGGTGATCGCGGAATACGCCCGGAGCGAGGGGATTTCCCGGGAGCATCTGATCCGGAGCTTCAAGGAGGTTTTCGGAGAAACCCCCTACAGTTTTCATCTTCGCCGCCGTCTGGAGACGGCATCCCGTCTCCTGCGGTACACGGAACTCTCGGTGAAGGAAATCGCCTACCGGCTGGATTTCTGCGATCCCGGCTATTTTGCCGTCTGTTTCCGGAAGGAATTCAACATGACCCCGCGTCAATGGCGCGGCAGTTTCCGCCGGACCGGGGACTGAATCCGCAGACTTCCCTCCGGCATCCGGAATTGATGAAAAAATGCACTCGGAGCGTCGGTATGGTTTGCAAAAATTCCTTCACGGGTGTATATTCGATGAAAACAGTTTGCGTCGCGGAATATTTGCGGCGGAACTGGGGGCTCGTCTTGGTTCGAAAAACAATTTGCAATCGAAAGGAAAATTTCTGAAATGACAAAACTTGGCACCGCGCTTACCGATTCCGCCGTAAAAGTGCTGATGCTCGGTTCCGGTGAACTGGGCAAGGAAGTGGTCATAGAGCTGATGCGCCTGGGCGTGGAGGTGGTCGCCGTCGATCGTTACCCGGACGCCCCCGCCATGCAGGTCGCCCATCGCTCCTACTGCGTCAACATGCTGAGCGGCAGGGAACTGCGCAAGATCATCACCTCCGAGCGCCCCGATTATATCGTCCCCGAGGTGGAGGCCATCGCCACCCAGACCCTGCTGGAGCTGGAAAAAGAGGGCTTCAACGTCATTCCCACCGCCAAGGCCGCCTGGCTGACCATGAACCGGGAGGGAATCCGCCGTCTCGCCGCCGAGGAGCTCGGCCTGCCGACTTCGCCCTACCGCTTCGCCAGCGATCACAAGGAGTATCTCGAGGCCGTGAAGGCCATCGGCATCCCCTGCGTGGTGAAGCCGATCATGAGCAGTTCCGGACACGGCCAGAGCTGCGTCAAATGCGAGGAGGATATTGAAAAGGCGTGGGAGATTTCCCAGTCCGGCGGCCGGGCCGGAGCCGGAAAGGTGATCGTGGAGGGATTCATTGATTTCGACTATGAAATCACCCTGCTCACCGTGCGTCACGTCGGCGGCACCACCTGTCTGGAGCCCATCGGCCACCATCAGGTGGAGGGCGACTATCAGGAATCCTGGCAGCCTCAGGCCATGTCTCCGGCCGCCCGGGCCAAGGCCGAGGAGATCGCCCACAAGATCACCGGAGCGCTCGGGGGGAGGGGCATCTTCGGCGTGGAGATGTTCATCAAGGGCGACGACGTCATTTTCAGCGAAGTCTCGCCGCGCCCGCACGACACCGGCATGGTGACGATGATCTCCCAGGACCTTTCGGAATTCGCCCTCCATGCCCGGGCGATCCTCGGACTGCCCATCCCGAATATCCGGTTCCTCGGACCGTCGGCGTCAAAGGCGATCGTGGCCCGCGGCGACAGCGAGGCGGCGGCCTTCGGCAATCTGGAAAAGGTGCTGGGGCGTCCCGACACCACCATGCGGATCTTCGGCAAGAAAACCATTGCCGGACATCGCCGGGTCGGCGTGCTCCTGGCCCGCAGGGATACGCCGGAGGAGGCGTTGAAAACCGTCTTTGACATGGCTTCCGATCTGAAGATCCAGCTTTAAGCCGGTTCGGCTGCGTCAACGGCCCCGGGAGCGCGCGTTTTCCGCGCTCCGGGGCTTTTTGCTGCGTTCGACGCGGTTCAGAAGAGCAGTTTCTTCAGCTCGTCGATTTCCCGTTCCGCCGCCATCATCCGGCGGTCGCACTCCCGGTAATGCACCCGGCCCGAGAGTTCCTTGCGCAGCATCCGCAGCTCCCAGACGATGAAGCCCACCCCTCCGGCGATCAGAAACTGGATCCAGCTCTCATTCATTGCCGGAACTCTCCCGCCAGGCCATTCCTCCGAAGAGCCGCAGCAGACGGTAAAACCGTTTGGCCGAGCGCAGCGCCGCGTAACGGCGCGGATCCCACCAGCCGTAGGCGCTCCGGGCCGAGATCCCGCAGTTTCTCAAAAAGGATTTGTCGACGAGCCTCCGGGCCTCGGGATCGCCCCCGGCGTGATAGTGCAGATCGTGGATCAGCGCCGCCGCTTCCAGGGAGGGGTGCAGTCCGGTGACCAGCGCCCGGCTCCATTCCGGCATCCAGGAGGCGCCGATGCCGTTGGCGATGTCGGTGAGTTCAAGCACGGTGAATTCTCCCAGCAGGGCGGCGCCCTCCAGGTTCAATTCCGAAGCTTTGCGGACGAGATCATTGATTTTTCCGGCGGTATACATGGATCATTTCTCCTTTCGGGAGAGACGACCATGTCGCATGCTGGGAGCGTAAGATTATTATGACAGGCTATTTAGGAAGAGTGCGCCGCAGGCCATCTCCGATCAGATTGAAGCCCGCCACCGCCATGAAGAGCGCCGTGCCCGGCGCCAGCGCCAGATGCCGGTAGCGCACCGGATCGGCAAAGGCCTGCCGGAGCAGTTCCCCCCAGCTCGGCGTGGGCGGCTGGACTCCGAAGCCCAGAAAACTGAGACTGGCCTCCGCCAGAATCGCCCCCGCCACCGAAAAGGTGAAGCTGATCGCCACCGGCGCCATGAGATTGGGCAGCAGATTCACGAAATAAGTCCTCCAGACGCCGCAGCCGATGACCCGGCAGCTTTGCATATAGGCCATCTCCCGGAGGCGGAGGGTTTCGCCCCGCACGAGCTGGGCCAGCCCCATCCAGCCGGTGAGGCCGATGACGCCGATGACGATCAGCACCGACTGGTCGAACTTCATGTCCTTGATGAGCCCCATGAGGATGAGGAGCAGCAGGAAGCTCGGGAAGCAGATCAGCATCTCCACCGCCCGCATGGTCAGGAGATCGCACACGCCGCCCCGGTAGCCGGAGATCATGCCCACCGTCAGACCGATGGCAAAGGCGATGGAGGTGGCCAGCAGTCCCGTGGCGAGGGATATGCGCGCTCCGTAGATCAGACGGCTGGCCACATCCCGGCCGATGTTGTCGCCTCCGCACCAGTGGGTCCGGTCCGGGGGCGCGCAGGGGGCGGTGACGCCGGTTTCGTTGGGCCCGTAGGGGATGAGGGCGGGGAGGCGCCATCCCGGCGTTTCCCGCCAGTTGCGCCGGTCGGTGTCCTGCCGGGCGACGGCGAAGGGGACGATCCAGAGGATCAGCGCCGCCGCGAGCCAGCGCCTTCGGCGGCGGAGGATCAGCCGCAGCAGCAGGGCGACTCCGGAATAGTTGAATAATTGCTCGATGAAGAACTCGGTGGAGTCCGGCGCGAAAAAACTTCGGAGAAAGGGAAATTCGATCCCTCCCTCCGGAGAAAGCCATATCAGGGGTCTGGAGTTGGCCAGAAAGGGGGCCAGCAGAGCGGCGGCGAAGAGGATTCCCACCGCCGCCACTCCGACGCGGGTGCTGCGGTCGCGCAGAAAACGCTTCCAGAACCCCTTGTCCATCAGCCTTTGATCCCGCTCAGCGCCGCATCGAAATCGGCGATGATGTCGTCGATGTTTTCAATGCCGACGGAGATGCGGACGAGATCCGGACTGACTCCGGCGGCGACCAGCGCCTCTTCCGAAAGCTGCCGGTGGGTCATGCTGGCCGGATGGAGCACTCCGGTGCGCACGTCGGCGACGTGGACGACGATGGCGGCGAGCTTCAGGGAATCCATGAGCTTCTCGCCGGCGGCTTTTCCGCCCTTTACCCCGCAGGTGATGACGCCGGAACCGCCCTTGAGATATTTTTGGGCCAGAGCGTACTGGCTGTTTCCGGGCAGGAAGGGATAGTTGACCCAGGAGATTTTCGGGTGTTTGGAGAGCCTCTCGGCCAGTTTCAGGGCGTTTTCGCTGTGGCGCTCCATGCGCAGATGCAGGGTTTCGCAGCCCATGCTGGTGAGAAAGGCGTTCATGGGGGCCATCGGGCATCCCATGTCCCGGATCCACTGGGCCTTGAGCTTCATGGAATAGGGGAACTGCGGGAAGTTGTCGGCGTAGACCAGCCCGTGATAGCTCTCGTCGGGGGTGGCCAGTTCGGGGAATTTGCCGCTTTTCCAGTCGAAACCGCCCTTTTCGATGATGACGCCGCCCACGCTGGTGGCGTGTCCGTCCAGATATTTGCTGGTGGAGTGGGTCTCGATGTCGGCGCCGAAGTCGAATGTCCGGCAGAGACAGGGGGAGGGGAAG
>JAZMZH010000085.1:0-21328 GCA_045585875.1 Victivallaceae bacterium
GGCTCTTGATCGCCACAGCCGGGTCCTTGGTCATCACCGCGCGCACGCCGCGGAAGCGGTTGGCGCCGATGGTCATGCCCACGCCGGAGCGGCAGATGAGGATGCCGCAGTCGGCCCGTCCGTCGGCGACGCTGCGTCCCACGGCCAGGGCGAAACGGGAATAATCGTCGTTTTTGTCGAACACACGGGCGCCGCAGTCCAGCACCCGCCAGCCCATTGCGGAGAGTTTTTCGGCGAGCTGATTTTTCTGTTCAAAACCGCCGTGGTCGGTGCCGATGGCGACCGCGGGGTGCGCGAGCGTCTGAAAATCCTTCATTTCAAATCCATCCTTTTTGATGATTTTGTTCGTATTCGAGCCGGTTTCAGCGGCCTCCTCCGGGGAGAAGCGGGGCGGTGCGCCGTCGGAAGCCTTCCCGGGCGAAATTGCCGCAGAATCATAATATAGCACAAGGACAGGGATTTTCAAGAAAAGACGGAGATTCCCGGCCGGAACTGCAAGCTGAAAACGCGCAGTTTTTTCAATTCACCGCTTTTTCGTTATTTTTTTTCGGAATTATGCTTGACAATCCGTCCCCGGGCCGCCATATTAGAAAAAAGACCGGAAAAAAGTTCCTCCGGGAAACCAGAAAGGAGCCCTTGATGATGAAGAAGATTCTTGCCGTTCTCGCCGCATTCTGCTGCATCGCCCTCACGGCAGCCCCTCCCGAGGGCTGGGGCACGGACTACGATGCCGCCCTTGAGCAGGCCGCCCGGGAGGGAAAAACCGTGCTGGTGCTCTTCACCGGCTCCGACTGGTGCAGCTGGTGCATCAAACTCCGCAAGGAGACGCTGGATAAGCCGGCGTTTCAGAAATTCGCCGCGGAAAATCTGGTCCTCGTCTACATGGACATGCCCCGAAAGCAGCCCGCTGCCGAAAAGGCGAAAGTCCAGGCGCTCGCCGCGAAACTTCAGGCGGGCGGCGGCGTCCCCTGCACGGTGCTGGTCGGTCCCGACGGGGAAGTCAAGGGGAAGATCAGCGGCTACCGGCCTCTGAAAAAATATCTGGACGAGATCAAAAAAATCCTCCGATAAGATTTGCGATCCCGAAAAGGAGCTGCGGCGGATCCTCCCGGATCTGCCCGGCTCCTTTTTGATTCATTTCCGAATTGTTATGCTTTTCACAAAATCCCCCGTCCCGGCGCCGCCGGACCGCTTGCATACGGACGCATGGCGTGTATATTACCCGGGAGTTGAAACCGGTGTATGCAAAACAACGGAAATCTGCACGTTAATTTTTCCCTGATCGCCCGGGAGCTCGGAGTCAGCGTGATGACCATCTACCGGGTGGTCAACGACGCGCCTCACGTCAGCGGGAAAACGCGCGCCGCCGTCATCGAACGGCTGAATGCCCATGGTTTTTTCAGCCGCCGCAATCTGGCGCAGCGGCGCATCCTCTTTGATTTTTCCGGCCACCCGTATTTATCCTGGCTCGGGCAAAAACTGCGGCAGCGTTTCCCGGACACCGCCGAATCCAATCACCGCGACAATCCGGAGAAGTTTTTCAACGCGGCGGCTCTGGCGGATACGGTGGTTTTCTGTTCCAACCCCTCCGATACGCTCATCCGAAGAATCAAAACGGAAAATCCGGAACTTTACACCATCACCCTGACCACCGAGAGCTGCGCCGACGTGACGATCACGCCGGACAATAAGCTCGGCGGAGAATTGATGGCCCGCCACCTGCACCGCCACGGCCACTCCCGCATCGCGGTCCATCTGGCGGAGGAACACCCGACCCGCATGGAACGGTACAAAAGTTTCCGCGGCGAAATGGAGGTATTGAATCCGGAGTGCCGGATCGACGAGATCCGTCAGAAAAAAGGAGAGGCGTTTCATTCGGTGATCGAAAATTATTTTCGTGCGGATCATCATCCGAGTGCGATCTGCTTTTTAGCGGGAGGGTTCGGACAGAGATTCTGGGAGGAGTTCTGTGTTTCCGATGAACCCTTTTGCCGGGGGCTGAGCATCATGAGCTACGACCGTCCGGATTCGATCCTGCCGCCGGGGAAGGAGATTCATCCTCTGGACAGGATCGAATTCGATCCGCAGAACATCGTGGACTGGGCGGAATACTACATCCTGCATCCGCCGATGATGCGGAACATCTCTCCGATCCACACCTGCGTCCGGACATATCTGCAAATCAGCGGCTCCGTCAAACCCGTATAAACGATTGTTGCAGTAATCACAATTTTTCAGGAGGATAAGAACCGATCCCAGAGGTTTTTGTCCTTGTAAAAACCGGAATCTTTCCTATATTATCCCGTCTCTCCAAGCAACGGAAACGGGGTATGTATGAAATTCACAGGATTTACGCACGGCATGGGCATCGGCGGATGGCTCACGAACTACAAACGCTTCAATGTGCTGCCGCGGGAATGGCGGATGCCGCTTTCGCCCGGCGATTTCGAGCATTTTGAAACCTACATCACCCGGCGGGACATCGATTCCATCGCCGGACTCGGCATGGATCATATCCGCCTGGGTTTCGATCAGATCGTGATCGAGGAGAAACCCGGCGTTTACCGGGAAAACATTCTGCGGATCATCGACCGGTTCATCCTGTGGTGCGAAGACGCCGGACTGAACGTGGTCCTGAATCTGCATAAGGCCATCGGCAATTACTGCGACATCGCCGAAGAGGTTTCGCTCATGGATTCCGCGGAACTCCAGAAAAATTTCATCGCCCTGTGGAAGATGCTTGAAAGACGTTATCATGACAGACCGGCCCTCGTCTTTGAACTGCTGAACGAAGTCCGGGACAACGTCGATCCGGAGTGTTGGAACACTCTTGCGGAAAAATCAATTCTCGCGCTCCGGGAAATCAATCCGCTGCGCAGGATCATCATCGGCGGAACCTGTTACAATTCGCCCGCCGCTCTGAAAACGCTGAAGGTTTTTGAAGATCCGAATGTCATTTACACCTTTCACTGCTACGCGCCCTACGAATTCACCCATCAGCAGGGCGTCCTGCATGCGGCGACGCTGTATTACAACCGCGCCATGCCCTATCCGGGCGACATCGACCGTTATCGAGATTTTCACCGCTTCGTTTTCGGAGCCGGGGATCCGTACCCGAATCGGAAGGTCATGGATAAAGATTACCTGCGGGAAGTGCTGACCCCCGCATTTCGATTCGCAGCGGAACATCCGGATAAAATACTGTGGTGCGGCGAATTCGGCACGATCCGCCACTGCAAACTCCAATACCGGGAAAACTACATGCGCGACGTCATCTCCCTGTGCCTGGAGCACGGGATCCCCTACTGCGTGTGGAATTATCTCAGCACGCCGAACGACGGCAACCGCTTCAGTCTCGTGGACGACGACACCAGAAAGATCCTCTCCGACGAGATGGGCCGCATTATCCGGGGTGATGTATGCTGACGGCGCAAAGCCTTTCCGCCGCGAAACGGCTGACCATCCTCTCCAGCTGCTGCGGCGTCACCGGCGAAGCCGTCCTCACGGACAGCGCCGTAATTCTCCTCTATGCCGCGGCGCTCTGCGCCGGTGACGCCTTTGCCCTGCTGACCACGGCGATTCTGCCGCTGCTGAACGGAGTGCTGATCCTCCCGATGGCGGGGCTCGTCCGTTTCTGCGGCTGCCGAAATCTGGTCCTCTTCAGCAATTTTCCGGCGCTGGCCGGATACATCATGGCCGTCTGCGCCGGATTTTTCCCGGGGCAGGCCGCCGCGGCGATGCTGGTGAGCGGCATCATGCTCTTCGCCGTCTGCCAGACCGGCTTTGTTTCCGGCTGGCTGCCGTTTCTCGATCTGTTTCTTCCGGCGGAGGAGCGGACCGGCTTTCTCGGACGCATGAGGTTCCGGCATCAGCTCGCCGCGATCGGTTTTCTGGGAGCGGTCACGCTGCTGATCGGCAAAAATCCCCGGACGGAGGTTCTGCAGCTGGTGCTGGCGGCGGGAGCCTTGAGCTTCGCCGGGAGGATCTGGTTTCTCAGCCGGGTCAGGTGCGGCGGCATGCGGGAGCCGGAATACCCCGACTGGTTCCGCGGCCTGAAAATGGCGCTGTCCAACCGGGAGGTGATGAAATTTTCTCTTTATACCGTGATTTTGAACATCGGCTCCGGAGCCGTGATCCCGCTTACGCTGCTTTATCTCAAACATCAGCGGCATCTGTCGGACAACCTGCTGGTGGGAATTTCCATCCTGGTTTTCTCCGGCATGATGACGGGATACATCCTCGTCGCCAAAATGGAGGCCCGGTTCGGGCGATACGGCGCCTTTGCGATCCTGCATGCGCTGATTCTCGTTTCGATCCTCGGAATCGTTTTCACGGGGGACGGCGCCTGCGGGATTTTCGGGACCGCACTCTTCCTGATGCTCTGCAGCGGCTGCACCGCCGCGACTTCCGTCATCGCCGGAGCCGAAATCATGCGGCGGGCTTCCGCGGACAATAAGATGATGGCAATGGCGCTGTGGGGAGCGTTTTTTTACGGCGGAAACGGGATCTCGCGGCTTGCGGCGGGCGCGTTTTCCTCCACCGGCGCCGCCACGCATCCATACACTCTCTTTATCGCCGGCGCCGTCACCGGCCTCGGGCTGCTGTTTCTCGCGGCAGCCGGAGTCAGGAGCCCCGACAGCACAGGCGGCCTCCGCCCCCTGAAAAAAACAGAAAGGATTTTCAATCATGCTGCCCGTCAATGAACTCTTCACCCTTCAGGACCGGGAAAACATTCTCGCGTGGATGGCCGAATGGCCCCGCTGGCTGGCGGTCGTGAACTATCGGAAAATCCCGCCGCAGAAGGTGAAAACCGTCTTTTTCGGCGACTCCATCACCGACAATTTCCCCCTGAACGAGTTTTTCCCGAACGCCTCCCTGCTGAACCGCGGAATCGGAGGCGATACCGTGGACGGTCTCTATTTCCGTCTGGATGAGGATGTTTTCCCCTATCATCCGGAACAGGTTGTGATGATGATCGGCATCAACGGGATCGAGCGGGATTTTGAAGAGATCGTCCGGAAGATCGGCACGGTCGCCTCTCTGATGGGAGAAAAGGAGATCAACGTCTGGCTGGCCTCGATCACGCCGCTTCGCAGCACGGACCGGTGGGACCGTTTCCGGTATCAGGACAAGATCGTGAAATTAAACGCGCGCCTGCGCGAAATTGCGGAGAGGAATTTTGCCGGATTCCTCGATTATCACTCCCTTCTCAAGGACGAAAACGGAGAGCTGCGGGCGGATTATGCACGGGATGACGGCACGCACCTCACCTTTGCCGGCTATCAGGCGATGGCGGAGCTTCTTGCCGGAACAGTGCCCCTCTGACCCGGCGGAGCATGAAGCCATCGGATTCCAAACCCGACGGCGCATCCGTGCGGGCAGGCGCCGTCCTATTCGGCAGTACCGTTTTTTTACGGGACGGCTGTGAAAATGCAAAATTTTCAAAAAATTTTTTCAAAAGGGGGTTGACTTTTTAAAAAAATGTGCTATAATATATATTGTCGCACAGCGGCGGAGCAAACCGCGGATGCCCGGTGCCGTGAGGACAGAACAAAATCGGATTGAAACAAGACGAAACGAAAGGAAAGGTCTTCCCGATGAAGAAAATTTTCACTTTGATTGAACTGCTCGTTGTGATCGCCATCATCGCCATTCTCGCCTCCATGCTGCTGCCCGCTCTGAGCAAGGCCCGGGCCGCCGCGCAGGCGATCAAGTGCACCAGCAATGTGAAGCAGATCGTCCAGGGCTGCACCATATACACCCTCAACGACAACAGCCTGCTGCCGAATCAGTCGCTGGCCGGTCTCGCCGTCTTTTACATCGTGGGCAGCGAGCTGGGCAACTTCAAGGGAGAGGGCTACAACAACGCCACCACCATGGCCACCGCCATCGCCACCGAGATCGCCGGCGATCCCAAAAAGATCCCCGGCATCATGCTCTGCCCCACCGGCAAGCGTTACAGCCTGGATCTTTCCGCTCTGGGCGGCAGCGGCACGATGGACACCGTCGGCTACTTTTACAACAGTGTCGCCGGCAACAGCGCCACCGGCCTCGGTCTCAGCATGACCGCGCTCAAAAATGCCTCGCAGTTCGTCCTCTTCAGTGACGCCAACGGCCGCGCCATCCTCACCGACAGCAACGCCAACGGCGACTTCATCCACAGCGACTACGCCAACTACGGCTTCGCCGACGGCCATGTGAACAAGCACAAGTCCGGCGACACCACCGTGAAGTTCGCCAACGAGTAACCGGCTGCTCACGCAGTTTTGCCGACAGGACGCCGTCACCCGCCGCGGAAGGGTGACGGCCCTTTTTTTGTGCATCCGGGGCCCGGGAGCGCCCGAAAAATGAATTATTCCGGAATTATTGCGCCTCCGGCACGGATATTCATTTGCCTCCCGGGGCTTTGCATGCTATATTATTATGAAGAGCTTCGGTGGCTGAAATGTCATCCGACGGGTCCACAGGCCATTCGCGGAGCATCGACGCTTCCGCCGCTTTGGAATTCACTTTTCAGAGTTTCGGCAGCGCGGTTCCGCCTGCGGCGTCGCGTGAATTTGTCGGAGAGAACAAGAAAGCCGCCGCTTGCGGAACGCCTCCGGCCGCGTCCGTACTGTACGCCTTCATCAATCCATTCGGGGCCGGGCAAAACTTCACAAAAGGATGAAAAATGTCTGAGCACAAGGTTCAATGTACTTTCGACGGCGGCAAGCTTATCGAAATCTCCACGGGAAAAATGGGCAATCTGGCCAACGGTTCCTGCACCGTCCGCATGGGCGACACCATCGTATTCGCGGCCGCCTGCTCCGGACCGGCGCGTCCGGGCACGGATTTCCTGCCGCTCCAGGTCGATTACCGGGAGAAGTATTCGGCGGCGGGACGTTTCCCCGGCGGCTACATCAAGCGGGAGGGCCGCCCCTCCACCCGGGAAATTCTCACCTGCCGGATGACGGACCGGCCTCTGCGCCCCCTCTTCCCCAAGGGCTTCTACGACGAAGTCCAGGTGCAGGCTCTGCTGCTCTCCGCGGACGGGGTGCATGACCCGGATGTGCTGGCCATGCTGGGCGCCAGCGCCGCGCTGATGCTCTCCGATCTGCCTTTCGGCGGGCCCATCGGCGCGGTCCGGGTGGGTCTGATCGACGGCAAATTCGTGGCCAATCCGACGGTGGAAGAGATGAAGCGCAGCCGTCTGGAGCTGATCTACGCCGGTCTGCCGGATAAGGTCATCATGATCGAGGGCGAGGCTGAATTCGTTTCGGAGGCGGAGATGCGCGACGCCATGTACTTCGCCAACGAGGTGATCAAGGCCCAGTGCGAAGCCCAGCTGGAACTGGCCAAAGCCGCCGGAAAAGCCAAAAAGACCCCGGTGCTCCATCTGGTGCCGGAGGCGCTGGACAAGGCGCTCCGGGCGGCCTGCGCCGACCGGATCGAGGGCGTCTGCACGGTCCCGGGAAAAGCGGACCGGCTGGAGGCCATGGACGCGCTCCTGAGCGACGCCCGGGAAGCGATCCGGGGCGAATTCGCGGATATGAGCGACGAGGATTTCCAGCTGGAGACCAACAAGGGTTTCGATGATCTGGTGCGGGATGTGACCCGACGGATCATCCTGGACAAACAGTACCGTCCCGACGGCCGCGCCATCGACGAGATCCGTCCGCTTTCGGCGGAGGCCGGGGTGCTGCCGGTGGTGCACGGTTCGGCGCTCTTCTCCCGCGGGGAGACTCAGGCGCTGGTGATCGCGACCCTGGGCAGCGACAGCGACGCCCAGGAGTACGAACTGATCGCGGCCGGGGATCCCATGGCCAGGCAGAAGCGCTTCTTCCTCCACTACAACTTCCCCAACTACTCGGTGGGCGAGGTCGGGCGGATCACCGGCCCCGGACGCCGTGAAATCGGCCACGGGAATCTGGCGGAGCGTTCGGTCTCCAAGGTGATTCCGGCGGACTTCCCCTATGTGATCCGCTGCGTGTCGGAGATCATGAGTTCCAACGGTTCGACTTCGATGGCCACGGTCTGCGGTTCGACGCTGGCGCTGATGGACGCCGGAGTGCCGATCTCCGCGCCGGTGGCGGGAATCTCCTGCGGTCTGGTGACCGACGAAAACGGCCGGGCGCTGCTGCTGACGGACATCATCGGAGCGGAGGACCACTTCGGCGACATGGACTTCAAAGTGTGCGGCACCCGGGACGGCATCACCGGATTCCAGCTGGATCTGAAGCTGCCGGGCATCCCGATCGACCTGCTGTGCGAGGGCATGGAGCGCGACCGGGTGGCCCGCCTCAAGATTCTGGATGTCATGGAAAAGGCCCTTGCCAAGCCCCGGCCCGAGATCAGCGAACGGGCGCCGCGGCTGGAAGTGATCAAGATCAATACGGACAAGATCGGCGCGCTGATCGGCCCCGGCGGCAAGAACATCCGCTCCATCACCGACGAGACGATGGCCTCCATCGACATCGCCGAAGACGGCACGGTGAAGATCATGGCTTCGGACAAGGCGCGGATGGAAGCGGCCAAGGCCCGGGTGCTGGCCTGCACCGCGGAAGCCGAGATCGGCAAGATCTACCGCGGCCGGGTGACCGGCGTCAAGGAATTCGGAGCCTTTGTGGAGATCATCCCGGGCATCGAGGGGCTGCTGCACATTTCCGAAATGGACCGCGAGCGGGTGCGCGAGGTGCGCGACATCTGCGATGTGGGCGACATGGTGACGGTCAAGGTGCTGGACATCGACAACGGCCGAATCCGGCTCTCCCGCAAGGCGGCGCTGGCCGAGCTGGACTGAAAAGCGGCAGTTTGTCAACCATCGCGGAGCCCTCGTTTCCGGGATTTCCGGGCGGGGGTCTCATGCCTTGAAGTTATGGAGCTGAGAAATGAGTATCGACACATCAAAAGAACGGGCGCTGAAGTACCATGCCGAACCGACGCCGGGCAAGATCACCGTGCGTCCCAGCAAGCCCTGCGTGACTGCTCAGGATCTTTCCCTGGCCTATACTCCGGGAGTGGCGGCGCCGTGCCTTGAAATCAAAAACCGCCCGGAGAGCGTCTGGGAATACACCGGGCGCGGCAATTCGGTGGCGGTGGTTTCCGACGGCACCGCGGTGCTGGGGCTGGGAAATATCGGCCCCGAGGCCGGCCTGCCGGTGATGGAGGGAAAGGCGGTGCTCTTCAAGCGTTTCGCCGACATCGACGCGGTGGCGCTCTGTCTGGGCGGAGTTTTCACCGCCGAAGGCCGGAGCGACGCGGACAGGATCATCGAAACGGTGAAGCGTCTGGAGCCGAGTTTCGGCGGGATCAATCTGGAGGACATCGCCAGTCCGGCGTGTTTCCGGGTGGAAACGGAATTGAAGGCGCAGATGAAGATCCCGGTCTTTCACGACGACCAGCACGGAACGGCGATCATCAGCCTGAGCGCGATCCTGAACGCGCTGAAGCTGACCGGACGGAAGATCGAGGATTGCCGCTTCGTGGTCAACGGAGCCGGAGCCGCCGGCATCTCGTGCAGTGAATTTTACATCACGGCGGGAGCGCGCCGGGAAAACATCGTCATGTGCGACAGCAAGGGCGTGATCCGCAAGGGGCGCGCCGGTCTGAATCCCGAAAAGGAACGCTTCGCGACGGACCTGCCGGTGAAAACGCTGGCTGAAGCTCTGGTCGGAGCGGACATTTTTCTGGGCTTTTCGGTGGGCGGCTGCCTGACGCCGGAGATGATCGGGACGATGGCCCCGGACCCGATCATTTTCGCCATGGCCAATCCGACTCCGGAAATCGATCCCGGCCTGGCCCGGGCCGCGGGGGCGGCGGTGGTGGGCACCGGGAGGAGCGATTTCCCGAATCAGATCAACAATGTGCTGGGCTTCCCCGGCATTTTCCGCGGAGCGCTGGATGTCCGGGCCACGGACATCACCACCGGGATGCAGCTGGCGGCGTCCCGCGCGCTGGCGGAGATCGCGACCGAGGAGATCTCCGGGGCGGAGCTGAAATATCTGACGAAGGCTTATCCCGCGGATGCGGAGGCGGGAATCTTTTCCGGCTCCAATCCCCTGAAATGCGATTATGTGATCCCCAAGCCCTTTGATACGCGGGTGGTGCCGCGGGTGGCGCGGTATGTGGCCGAAGCGGCCATGGCCGCCGGAGTGGCGCGTCTGACGATCGAAGACCTTGACCGCTACGAACGCTCGGTGAAAGAGCGCATCGCCGCCAACCTCAGGATGTTATGACCCGGGAGGAATTGGAGCGCCTGGAGGAGCTGGTGCGGGGTATTTTCCGCGATGCCGGCGGGTGCCATGATTTCGACCATACGCTCCGGGTGCGCCGCAACGCGCTGGAGATCGCCGGACAGATCCCCGGCATCGACAGCGACGTGGTGGAGGCCGGAGCGCTGCTGCACGACATCGGCCGTGCGGCGGAGGACGCGGCACGCGGCAACGGAGTCTGCCATGCGGAAACCGGAGCGGCGATGGCCTGCGATCTGCTGAAGCGGGAGGGGTACGGCGAAGAATTTGCGCTCCGGGTGAGCCGGGTGGTGGAGAGTCACCGTTATCGCGGCGGGAAGAAGCCCGATACGCCCGAGGGAGCGGCGGTTTACGACGGTGACAAGCTGGACAGTCTCGGGGCGGCGGGCATAGGCCGTGCGTTTTTATTCGCGGGGGCGTGCGGCGCCAGACTGCACAACAGCACGGAGGAGGCGCTGCGGGGCGAAGCCTACGGGCGCGATGACACGGCCTGGCGGGAATTTCTGGTGAAACTGCGTCACTTGCCCGGGAAAATGCTGACGGAACCGGGGCGCAAAATGGCGGCGGAGCGGTTTCGGGTGATGGAGGAATTTTTCAAAGAGCTGGCGGCGGAGACGGGAATTTCCTGAAAACCGATCCCTTTTTCATTTGACATCCGGCTGATAACGATATATATTATGTGAAACGCCCGGTGGGATTCCCGAGTGGCTAAAGGGGGCAGACTGTAAATCTGCTAGCTATGCTTTCGATGGTTCGAATCCATCTCCCACCACCATCTTGATTATCAAGGACTTGCAAAGAAATTTGCAAGTCCTTTTCTTTTTCGCCGCGATCCTGCTGTCTCCTCCTGTTGGATCTTCGACGGTTTATGCCGTAAAATTCCATTGCTCTCCCGCAGGAAATCTCCGGCGGGCGGGAGCTGGAGAAGAAAAACTTCGCCGTCGGGCGGGAGCTGGAGAAGAAAAACTTCGCCGTCGGGCGGGAATTGGAGAAGAAAAACTTCGCCGTCGGGCGGGAGCTGGAGAAGAAAAACTTCGTCGGCGGGCGGGAACAGGAGAAAGACATTCCCCCGGGAGGGGTGGTGCCGAAGGTGGGAGTCGAACCCACATGGTATCGCTACCGCCAGATTTTGAGTCTAGTGCGTCTGCCATTTCGCCACTTCGGCCAAAACCGCGGAAGTAATATATATGCGGGAAAAGAAAAAGTCAAATGAGAAACGGGAAAAGAGGGCAAGAAAGACCGCGCAACGGTCCGAGGGGACGGCCTGAAGTCATAAGATGAGCATGGCGTCGCCGTAGCTGGCGAAACGCATCTCGTGACGAATGGCGAAGGCATAGGCGCGGAGGAGTTTCTCGCGGGGGATGAAGCAGCTGACCAGCATCATGAGGGTGCTGCGGGGCATGTGAAAATTGGTGAGCAGCAGATCACAGACCCGGGGCCGGTACGGGGGACGGAGAAAAATGCCGGTGGACATGCGTCCGGAGGAAACCGGGCCGGGGTCGTCGGAAGCGAAACTCTCGAGGGTGCGCACGGTGGTGGTGCCGACGGCGAGCACGCGGCCTCCGCCGCGGCGGACGGAGCGGATGAGTTCGGCGGTCGCGGACGGGACTTCGCAGTATTCGGTGTGCATGACGTGTTCGTCGGGGTTGCTGACGGTCACCGGGCGGAACGTCCCCGGTCCGACGTGAAGAGTCACGGGGGCGGATCTGACGCCGCGGGCGGCGATTTCGGCAAGGACGGCGTCGGTGAAATGAAGCCCCGCGGTGGGGGCGGCCACGGCTCCGGGGATACGGGCGTAGACGGTCTGGTAGCGTTCGGCGTCCACAGGGGTGTCGCCGTGTTTCACATAAGGAGGCAGGGGCACGTGTCCGGCCAGGCGGAAGAGCTCTTCGACGTCGGTATCCCCCAGGTCGAGTTCGTAGGCGCCGTCGCCGCCGGGGCCGATGACGGAGGCGCATCCGACCGGAGCGCCGGAATCCCGCCCGGTGATGTCAATGACGGCGCCGGGGACGGCTCTTTTGCCGGGCTTCAGGAGGGCGAACCAGTGATTGACGGTTTCGGGGACGGGGGAGATCAGGAGAATTTCAAACCGGGCGTGTCCGTCGGAGCGCTTCACCCCGAACATGCGGGCCCTCAGCACTTTGGTGTCATTGTAGATCATGGCGTCGCCGGAGCGGAAATATTTCACGATTTCGGAAAAAGGCTCGATCCGGAAATCCTCGGAGCCGCGGTCGACGACGAGCATCCGGTCTTCGCCGCGTTCCGGCGACGGGTGCTGGGCGATGAGGCGCTCCGGCAGATCGTAGTCGAACATGTCGGTGGTGAGCGGCATGGATCAGTGCCTCCGCATTTCCTCCCGGACCCGTTTCAGCCGGGCGTGTTCCCGGGGGGTGAGGGAGTTGATGCCGGAATTGGAGATCTTGTCCAGCAGGTAATCGATTTCGGCCTGGGAGACCGGAGAACCGTCGTCGTCTTCCGGACGGGAGCGGTATTCGCTCCCGGAGTGAACGGTGAATCCGCTCTTCCGGAATCCTCCGCCGCCGGAAACGGGTCCGCCGCGGCCCCGGGCGAAACCCAGCGGGTCCCAGGCGACGGAACGGCCGTAAAGCACCTTAAGAGCGATATAGGCTCCGACGAATCCGCCCAGATGGGCGAGATGGGCGATGCCGCCGGAACCGGCGAGCTGACCGAGAAGTTCAAAGGCGGTGTAGACCACCACCAGCGTGGAAGCCTTCACCGGGACGAAAAGCATCAGGAAGCGGACTTCCGGCATCATCATGGCCACCGAGAGCATGATGCCGAAGAGCGCGCCCGAGGCGCCGATGAGGACGAAATCGCGCTGCCAGAAGATCAGGGCGTAGAGCAGATTGCCCGCGATGCCGCCGGAAAAGTAGACGATCAGGAACCGCCGGAGTCCCAGAAAGGGCGCGGCGAGGCTGCCGAAAAGCCAGAGCCCGTACATGTTTACCAGCAGATGCCAGAAGTCGAAGTGCATGAACATGGCGCTCACGATCTGCCACCAGCAGCCCTGTTTCAGGCCCGCCGAGCTCAGGGCGAGAAAACCCAGACGGCTGCTCCCGAGCCAGAACAGAATATTGACGGCGATAAGGGCCCAGAGCGCGTTAAGGGCGCTCCGGCGCGAGCGGTCCTCCGATCCGGCGGCGGAGCCGCGCATATAATCCCGGTCGTTGAGCATGATGTACTCCTCTGAAAAAAATCGATGACATTTGCAATAATATAGCACGGTTCGGTGCGGAGACCAAACCGTGCCGTCGGATTTGCGGCGTAAAATCCGTCAGTTTCGTCCGGAATAAACCACCCGCCCGCAGACGATGGTCATGACCGCCCGGCCGCATCCGGTCATCCCTCCGAAGGGGGAATTGCGGGATTTGCTGCGCCATTGGCCGGGGTCGATGACGAATTCGCAATCCGGGTCGATGAGGGTCATGTCCGCGGAATTGCCTTCGGCCAGAGAATAATCGCGCCATCGCAGGACCTCGGCGGGGCCGACGGTGAATTTGCGGATCCAGTCGGAGATGGACATGACGCCGGATCGGACCAGAATTTTGAAGGTCACGGGGATGGCGGTTTCCAGACCGATGATGCCGAAGGGCGCGTGATCGAACTCCACCTGCTTGGCGGTTTCGGTGTGGGGCGCGTGATCGGTGGCGATGGCGGTGACGGTGCCGTCGGCCAGAGCCTCGATCAGGGCCAGGCGGTCCTCCTCGGAGCGCAGGGGCGGATTCATCTTGTAGTTGGTGTCGAATTTTTTGACGTTTTCGTCGGTGAGGGAAATATGGTGCGGAGTGGCTTCGGCGGTGACTTTGATCCCCCGTCTGCGGGCGTCCCGGAGCAGGATGATGCTGTCGCGGCAGCTGATGTGCTGGATGTGGATCGGCCAGTCCAGCATGCGGGAGAGGAGGATGTCCCGGGCCACGATGAGGCTCTCGGACATGGCGGGAATGGGATTGACCCCCAACCGGAGCGACCATATCCCCTCGTGCATGACGCCGCTGCCCATGAGATTCTTTTCCTCGCAATGATCGAGGATGGGGAGGTTGAAGCTTTTGGCGTATTCCACGATATGGCGCATGAGGTCGTTGTTCTGGACGCATCTGCCGTCGTCGGTGAGAGCGACCACGCCCGCGTTGGCCAGACTGCCGATGGGGCTCATCTCCTCGCCGGCCAGCCCTTTGGTCATGGCCCCGGTCAGGTGGACCTTTACGGCCGCGTCCATCGCGATGCTGCGGTGGAGCAGCTCGATGGTGCCCACCGAATCCGTCGCCGGAGTGGTGTTGGGCATGGCCACGACCGAGGTGAAGCCTCCGGCGGCGGCGGCGGCGGTGCCGGTGGCGATGGTTTCGGCGGCGGTGTTGCCCGGCTGTCTGAGGTGCACATGCAGATCGATGAATCCCGGCGCGGCCACCAGCCCGGAGGCGTCGATGTACTCCGGATCGCGAACTTTGCCGGGATCGGTGAAGATGCCGTCCATGACGCCGATGTCGCCGACGGCGTCGATATTGCGCGCCGGGTCGATGATCCTGGCGTTTCGGACGATGAGATTTTTACTGTTGATTTTGGTCATGATCACTTTCTCCCGGCTCCGGCCACCAAAAAGAGCACCGCCATCCGCACCGCAAGCCCGTTGGTGACCTGTTCGAGGATCACGGACTGTTTGCCGTCGGCCACGCAGCTGGCCAGCTCCACGTCCCGGTTTATGGGGCCCGGATGCATGATGAGCGCGTCCGGCTTCATCCAGCGCACGGTCTCGGCGTTGAGGCCGAAAAATCGCGAATATTCCGCCACGCTGGGGAAGTAGGAGGCGTTCAGCCGTTCGTGCTGTATTCTCAGCATGTTCACCACGTCGGCGTCGCTGACGGCGCTTTTCAGATCATGGCACACCCGCACGCCCATTCGGGCGAAATCCGGCGGCACCAGAGTGGCGGGACCGGCCACGGTCACCTGAGCGCCCAGCTTAAGGAGCCCCCAGATGTTGCTCCTGGCCACCCGGCTGTGGAGGATGTCGCCGACGATGGCGACCTTGAGCCCCTCGATGCGGCCTTTTTTCTCCCGGATGGTGAAAATGTCCAGCAGGGCCTGCGTGGGATGGGAGTGGGCGCCGTCTCCGGCGTTTACCACGCCGCAGTCGAGATTGCGGGCGATGAAGTTCTGGGCGCCGGGCGCGGAGTGGCGCATGACGATGAGGTCCACCCGGAGGGCCTGGATATTTTTCACGGTGTCCAGGAGGGATTCGCCCTTGCGGAGGCTGGAGGCGTCGGCGACCATGTTGATGATGTCGGCGGAGAGGCGCTGTTCGGCCAGCTCGAAACTCACCCGGGTGCGGGTGCTGGGCTCGACGAAGAAATTCACCACGGTTTTGCCGCGGAGCGCCGGGACTTTTTTCACATTGCGCGCCGAGACCTTCTTGAATTCTTCGGCGGTGTCGAGGATGGTTTCGATCTCCTCGCGGCTGAGATCGTATATGGTGAGAAGGTCTTTTCTCGTCCAAGTCTGCTGCATCATCAGAACTTCTCCTGTTTCCAGCTTTCCAGTTTAATGCAGTCCCGCTCCGGGGCGCTGCCGATCTCCACCGAAACCCGGGTCTCCGGCGGACAGTCCGCGATCATGCCGGAGTAGTCGGCACGGATCGGATATTCGGGGCGGCCCCGGTCCACCAGGACCGCCAGGCGGATGCGTTTCGGACGGCCGTAATCGGTCAGGGCGTCCAGCGCCGCCCGGATGGTGCGTCCGGTGCTGAGGACGTCGTCCACCAGCACCACCTCGACCCCGTCGATGTCAAAGGGGATGGAGGTTTCGCGGATGGCCGGGAGGGTGGGGCGCAGGCCGATGTCGTCCCGGTACATGGTGATGTCGAGTTTTCCCATCCGGGGGCGGGCTCCGGTGCGGTTTTCGATGATTTCGCAGAGCCGCTCCGCCACGGCGACGCCGTACTGATGGAGGCCGACGAGGATGATGTCCTCCGGAGAGGCGTGATCGGATATGATTGCCGAGGCGAGGGTATCGAGGGCGAGACTCACCGCCGGCGCGTCGGCCAGGACTTCTGCTTTTTTCATCGCTTCTCCTTGATATGCGGGATTTCCATTACAATAGCGCGTCAATCGGCTTTTTGCCAGCGGGAAAGGCTTTTTTTTTCAAAAAACCCGACCGCCGTTTGCAAAATACCGCCTGTCATGGTATATTATATTTCTGAATTACGTCATGAAATGCCGAAAAACATCAGGAGATTTGAAAATGTACGCGATTATCGAAACCGGTTCCAAACAGTATAAAGTCAGCATCGACGAGTTTGTGGAAATCGAGAAGCTCGAGGGCAAGGCCGGCGACAAGGTGACCTTTGACAAGGTCCTCGCCGTAAAGGCCGACGACGCCGATCTCAAGGTCGGCTCCCCCCTGGTGGACGGAGCCAGCGTCCAGGCGGAGATCGTGGATCAGTTCAGAGCCAAAAAGGTGTGGGCCTTTAAGATGAAGCGCCGCAAGGGCTACCGCCGCACCATCGGCCACCGCCAGAATCTCACCCGCGTGCGCATCACCGCCATCAGCGCCAACTGACGGATTGCGGGGGCGGAAATGCGTTATGACGGCAACGGCGCGCTGATCGAAAGCCGGATCCCGGGAGTGCCTCTGGTGAACCGGGGAAAAGTTCGGGATGTCTACGACCTCGGGGACGCGCTTCTTTTTGTGGCCACCGACCGTCTCAGCGCCTTTGACGTGGTGCTGCCGGTCGGCATCCCCGGCAAGGGGAAAGTGCTCACCGGCATTTCCGTTTTCTGGTTCGAGTATCTCGGCGACATCCCCAATCACCTGATCACCACCGATGTGAGTTCCCGGCCCGAGCTCGCGGCTTTCGCGGGCGACCTCCAGGGACGCTCCATGATCGTCCGCAAGGCCGAAATCTATCCGGTGGAGTGCATCGTCCGCGGCTACCTGGTGGGCAGCGGGTGGAAGGATTATCAGGCATCGGGCATGGTTTCCGGGCATCGTCTGCGTCCGGGCTACCGGATGGCGGAAAAACTTGACGAGCCGCTCTTCACCCCCTCCACCAAGGCCGCGGTCGGCGCCCATGACGAAGCCATCGGCTATGCGGAAGTGGTGAAAATCGTCGGTTCCGAAGCCGCCGCGGCGCTCCGGGATCTCTCGGTGAGCATTTACACCCGGGCGGCGGACTACGCGGCATCGCGGGGGATCATCGTCGCCGACACCAAATTTGAATTCGGGCTCTGCGACGGCAGGATCATCCTGGCCGACGAGGTGCTCACTCCGGATTCCAGCCGCTTCTGGCCTGCGGACACCTATGTCTGCGGCAGGAGCCCGATCAGTCTGGATAAGCAGTTCGTGCGCGATTATCTGGAAACCCTCGACTGGGACAAGAAGGCTCCCGGTCCGGAGCTTCCCGCCGAGGTGGTCATGCGCACGGCTGAGAAATACGAGGAGGCCTACCGCCGTCTCACCGGCAGACAGGCCGCCTCGGCGCAAGTTCAGTAAACGGACCGGGCCGGCTTAGCTCAGTTGGCAGAGCAGTTGACTTGTAATCAGCAGGTCGCCGGTTCAAATCCGGCAGCCGGCTCCAAACATAGAAACAGCGGTGGCAAATTCCGGTTTGTCGGCGGGAAACGGGTTCGGCAATTTTGAGGAAAGGTGCTCAGGTTGTCGGGACGCAATTCCGCCGGGCGCCGGTGATTTCGGAAGCACCGTCAAAAAATAAGGAAGGGTTGAAAATGAAAATTTCTCCGTTGCAGGCGGCCCGTGCCGCGTATTCTCCCAAACTGCCTCCGGCGCTCCGAAACGGCGCCGCGGTCGAGTGCATCAAAGGCGCGGCCACAACTTCGGCCGGGGACACCGATAAGATCAAAGCCCTCTTCCCCGCCACCTTCGGCAGCCCCGAGGTCTCCTTTTCCGGCAAACCCTCCGCGAATGCCGTCAGGAGCTTCAACACCGGCGTCATCCTCTCCGGCGGCCAGGCCCCCGGAGGCCACAACGTCATCGCCGGTCTTTACGACGCCCTCAAGAGCCTTGACAAATCCAACCGCCTCTACGGTTTCCTCAAGGGGCCGGACGGTCTGGTGAAAAACGAGTACATGGAGCTCACCGACGAGATCATCGACGCCTACCGCAATACCGGCGGGTTCGACATGATCGGCTCCGGCCGCACCAAACTTGAGAAAAAGGAGCAGTTCGACACCGGCGCCGCCAACTGCGCCGCGCTGGGCATCCGCTGTCTGGTCATCATCGGCGGCGACGACTCCAATACCAACGCCTGTCTGCTGGCGGAATACTACAAAAAGAACAACATTCCGATCCGGGTGGTGGGCTGTCCCAAGACCATCGACGGCGACCTGAAGAACGACCAGATCGAGGCCAGTTTCGGATTCGACACCGCCTGCCGGGTCTATTCAGAACTCATCGGCAACATCGGCCGCGACGCCAATTCCGCCAAAAAATATTGGCATTTCATCAAGCTCATGGGCCGCTCCGCCTCCCACATCGCTCTGGAGTGCGCGCTTCAGACCCAGCCCAACGTGGCCATCATCTCCGAGGAAGTCGCCGCCAAACGCAGCACTCTCGACGAAATCGTGGAATACATTTCCGGCGTGGTGGCCGCCCGGGCCGCCAAAGGCATGAATTTCGGCATCGCCCTCATTCCCGAGGGACTGGTGGAGTTCATCCCGGAGATCAAGGTGCTCATCGCCGAACTCAACGACCTGGTGGCCGCCGGAGGTCAGGAATTCGCTTCCTGCGACGCCGACGGCAAGATCGCCTTTGCCGCCAAGCGCCTCTCCGACGCCTCGAGAGCGGTCTTTGAATCCCTGCCCAAGGGGATCCAGACCCAGCTCTGTCTGGACCGCGACCCCCACGGCAACGTGCAGGTCTCCCTCATCGAAACCGAAAAAATGCTCGCCGCCATGGTCAAGACCAAGCTGGCCGGATGGGCCGCCGAAGGCCGCTACAAGGGCAAATTCAGCACTCAGACCCATTTCTTCGGCTACGAGGGCCGCTGCGCCGCCCCCAGCAACTACGACGCCGACTACTGCTACAGTCTGGGGTTCAACGCCGGAGCCCTGCTGGGAGCCGGGCTCACCGGCTACATGTCCAGCGTCCGCAACACCATGCAGCCCGCCGACAAGTGGACGGCCGGAGGCATCCCCATCACCATGATGATGAATATCGAGCACCGTCACGGCGAGGATAAGCCGGTGATCCGCAAGGCCCTGGTGGAGCTGGACGGCGCGCCGTTCCGGTTCTTCGCCGCCAACCGCGAGACCTGGGCGGCGGAAACCGCCTATGTCTATCCCGGTCCCATCCAGTATTTCGGACCCACCGAAGTCTGCGACCTGGTGACCAAGACTCTGACCCTGGAACACTCCGGCAAGTAAATGGCAAAGGTCGATCTTGACGCCGTGGCCGGTCTGGCGCGTCTGGAGATCGCTCCGGAGGCGCGGGAGGGCCTGCAGCGGGACATGGACGCCATCGTGGACTACATCGAGCTCCTCCAGGAGCTCGACATCACCGGCATTGAGCCGACCGCCCACGCGGCCCCCCTGGTGAATGTCTGGCGCGAAGATGTGCCGGGCACGCCTTTCGGGCGTGAGGCCATGCTGGCCAACGCCCCGGCCACGGTCAAAGACGAAACCGTCAGGGTGCCTCAGGTCCTGCCGGGGGAGGGTATGAGCTGAAATGTCCCGTTTCACGTCCATCCTCGAAACCGGGCGGCAGCTTGCCGCCGGAGAAGTCACCGCATGCGAGGCGGCCGAAGCGCTTCTGGAACGGGCCGAACGGCTGAAGGATCTCAACATCTTTCTGGAGCTGGACGCCGACGCCGTTCTCGCCAAAGCCCGGCGATCCGATGAACGGCGCGCGCGGGGCGCCGCTCTCTCCGGATTCGACGGCGTGCCCGTCGGCATCAAGGACTGCATCGCGGTGAAGGGCGAACGGGTATCCTGCGCCTCGAAACTGCTCGAAAACGTCATAAGTCCCTATTCATCCACCGCCGTTGCCCGTCTTGAAGCCGCCGGTCTCATCCCCTTCGGTCGTTTGAATATGGATGAATTCGCCATGGGCTCGAGCTGCGAAAACAGCGCGTTCGGCCCCACCGCCAACCCCTGGGACGTCGGCCGGGTGCCCGGCGGCTCCTCCGGCGGCAGCGCCGCCGCCGGCGCCGCCGGTCTCGTGCCCGCGGCGCTGGGTTCGGACACCGGCGGGTCGATCCGGCAGCCGGCGGGTTTCTGCGGCGTGGTGGGATTGAAGCCCACCTACGGCAGGGTTTCCCGTTACGGGCTGGTGGCCTTTGCCTCCAGTCTGGATCAGATCGGGCCGCTGGCGGGCAGCGTCGCCGACGCAGCGGCGATATTCGACATCATATCCGGCGGAGATCCCGCGGATTCCACATCTCTGCCCGCGCCCCGTGCCGAAACCTCGGCGGCCGTCGCCGCCGCTCTCGCCAAAGGCGATCTCAAGGGCGTCCGCATCGGACTCCCGGAGGAGTATGTAAAGGCCGAGGGCATCGCTCCCGAGGTCAGCGAAGTCTTTGCCTCCGGGATCGAGGACTTCCGTCGTCTGGGCGCCGAAATCGTGCCGGTTTCCCTGCCCCATACCAAATACGCGGTGGCGGTGTACTACATCGTCGCAACCGCCGAGGCCAGCGCCAATCTCGCCCGTTTCGACGGCATCCGCTACGGGAAGCGGGAAGTCGCCGGGGACCTCATCTCCACCTACTTCAGGAGCCGCGGCGCGGGATTCGGCAAAGAGGTCCAGCGGCGCATCCTCCTGGGCACTTATGTGCTCTCCAGCGGCTATTACGACGCCTATTACCGCCGGGCCCAGGCGGTGCGGACCCTCATCCGGAGCGATTTCGACGAAGCCTTCCGGAAATGCGATCTCATGGCGACGCCGGTCACTCCCACCGTGGCCTTCCGATTCGGGGAAAAAGCCGATCCGCTCCAGATGAAGCTGTCGGACATCTTCACCATCGCGCTCAATCTGGCCGGAAACTGCGGCGTCTCCATCCCCGCCGGGCTCGGCCGCGACAGCGGCATGCCCGTCGGCATGCAGCTCCTCGCCCCGGCCATGTGCGAGGACGCCCT
>JAZMZH010000086.1:0-12443 GCA_045585875.1 Victivallaceae bacterium
TTTCGTTTCTTGCACTACATTTTCCATGACCTGTTCTCCTTTTTTTGATTGATTTGTTGTGTGGTTACTATAATCAATCAGAGAACAGGTCACTTTTCAAACGACCTCTTCAAAAATGTGCGCAATTTTTCGGACGTTATCTTGCCTTTTGAAAAATGTCCCGGGATTACGGCAGCACGTTTTAAACAAAGGGAAAATGCCATGACCGCAAATGCCCCGACTGCCGATATTTTCCCGAGGTCGGGCGCCGCCGCAAAACGTCACGGATTCGCGGCGGCGCCAAAAGTTACCGGAGATTTATGACCTGGGTCCTCTCCGCGGGAAGAGTGAAGCGGAGGGTCGTGGTCTCGCCATTTTTCTCCATGACGATTTCGTTTCCGTCGACCAGTTCCGAAACCTCGGAAATCTTCTTTCGGGCGGCCTCCTCCATCATGGCCTGATTGGGGGCGTGCTGCACGGCGCTGGAGAGCCCGAGGAAATCGCTCTCCTTAAAGGTCAGCACCACCTCGGCTTCCTGTTTGGAAGTGTTGCGGCAGGTGAGATAGAGCCCCGTTTCCGGCGAAGTGCCCCAGCGCTCCACCAAAATATTGCCGCTGCGCTTGCCGGAGATCCCGACCTTGGTCTCGACCTGGTATCCGGCCTCGTTGACGGCTTTCAAAATGGGGGCGTATTTCTTCATGGCCGGGGCAAATTTGGCGATCACATCGGGATTGTTCCAGGCGTTGGCGGTCCCGGAATAGACTCCGTAGATCAGCAGATAGTTGATGCGCTTTTCCACGGTTTCCCCGCTTACGTCCGCGAAGCTCAGGACGTAATCCATGGTAGAAATCGGCTTGTCCTTGGAGAGCACGCGCATAGTGGCGAAATCCGCCAGCGGCGGCAGGCTCTCGCGGCTGGAGTGCTCTCCGGCGCCGAGGATGTCCAGCCACGGGATGCAGTACTGCACGACGGGAGACCAGCTGTTGCCCATGGAGAGATACCGGTTTTCCCGGCAGAAATCCCAGTGTCTGCGGAGAAACATCGCGTTGTTCAGCGACTGGTGCGAGGCCGGCATCGCCTTGCCGTTCACCACGGCCCAGGTGAGCGGCACGTCGGTGTACTGCCAGAGATCGCGGCGGAAGCTGTATTCGTTCCATCCCAGCATATACACCAGGCTGTCCAGATAGACCACGTCGACGCGGCCGCCTGCCTCCGCCGCCATTTTTTCGGCATAGTGAATCTGATTCATCTGCACATCCCAGCGGTTGGGAGAGGGAATCTCCGGGTTGGAATCGGCCAGGACGATGATGCCTTCGCACCCCTCCGCGCCGCGCTTCCCCCAGTGAAACGCGTAATTGCAGTTGAAGCTCCATTCGCCGTCGGGGTTGCGCCAGATCACGGTGTTTTCGAGGGCGCGGACGGCGAAGTCCCGGGTGATGCCGGGGAAGCGGTCGGCCTCGGCTTCATCGCCCAGGTCTTTTTCCAGCAGGGCCTTGTAATCGGCGGTGATCAGGGGGTGATTCAGAGCGAAATTCTTTTTTTCTGTGCTCAAATGCTCCTTTCCCCAGCCTTTGGGAAGGGGCATCCAGTAGCCCCAGGGTTCCGAATACTGGGCGCTGAAAAGCCCCGCCTCCTTGTTCTTGGCGAACATGTCGCTTTTGAGATATTCATATTCGCACTGGTTGTAGCCGATGCCGCACTCCTTCGCCGCGCCAAGCTCGCTCACCCACAGCGCCCAGGCGCCCTCGTACTTCGAATCATGCCAGAAACAATCCGGGAAGAGATCGTAATAGCGGGACAGGGCGGAGCGGAAGCCGTCTTTGGGCTGG
Organism: Victivallaceae bacterium; assembly: GCA_045585875.1. GTDB lineage: Bacteria > Verrucomicrobiota > Lentisphaeria > Victivallales > Victivallaceae > JAVBQJ01. Next base: position 1,809 of record JAZMZH010000086.1, read on the forward strand.
AAACTGAAAAGGGTCAGTGCGAAAAATGCCCTGCCGGGGAAACGGGCCGTATCCGCGGCCAGTCCGACGTGCACGTCCGCGGTGAGGACGCCGACGCCGTTTCCGTCCACGTTGAAGTGATAACTGACGAAACGCGGATCCAGCATGGAATGTGCGATGGCGACGCCGTTGTCGCCGTCGGACACCGCACCCAGAGGCAGTACGGAAACCATGTGTCCGCTCAGGTCGTCGTACTGGGAGTACCCTCTGCCGGAGTAAGTCTTCTGGGCCCAGGAATGATCGCCCCAGGTATTGCCGAAGCTCCAGTCGGATTCGGCGAGGGCGATGGAAAATGAAACCGTCAGCGCCCGATCCCGGAGGGTGGGATCAAAGACTTCCACATAAATATCGGTGGCGTCCGCGTCATGCTGGATCAGTCCGGCGGTCAGCTCCACGCCCAGCTCGGCAGCCCTGCCTATGAAGATGGCTCCGTCGTCATCGTACGCCATCTGCCCTTTGACTCTCTCCGTCCGACCCGTCTCGGCGTCGGTTATGGTGAAACCGGAGAATGTACCCTCCGCCAGCAGGGGAGACTGCCGGAATTCCAGTCCGATCATGGCGCCGTTGTTATCAAAGATCAGCGCCTGTCCCGACGGATCGACCTGGTCGCCGACGATGACGGCGCATGCCGTGAGCGAACAGAGGCAGCACGCGGCCGCCGCCAGTTTTCTGACAAAATTTCTCATGCTGTTTCTCCTTGCCGGCGAACCGGCGGTTCCGATTTCAAATTTCAGAATCTCGAGCGCGGAGGTACTGTACACCGGGGAACACCCGGAAACAAACGGATTTTCAAATAAGAGAAGTTTTTTTTCGGAAATTTTTATTTTTTTGCTATTCTTTTGCTATGATATCGCCTATGAAACCCCCGATGAACGGAAAAAACCCAATCGGCCGCGGATGCGGCCGACCGGGTTTCGCAGATTTTCCACTTTCATGCGGCGGAAGAGCGCGTCGGACCTGTATCAGTTCGCCTTGTTGGGGTACCAGTACCAGCTTTCACCGCCGCTTGTCGTCAAAGTCAATTCGGCGAACTTATGCCCCTCGACATGCCCGTCCAGAGCGACACGGTTCTGATTCACCTTGGAGTGAGCCTGCAAACCGGCGTTGGTGCCATGGGTAAGATCCATGAACAGGGTGTTCTGCGGATTGTAACCGGTGGTGCGTCCGGGCGCATACGGGAATGCCGCTTCCAAATCCGCGGCCACAACACGGTTGGGCACACCGCCGGCGATGTAACCGAAACCGGCAACCCGGTCCGAATTGGTTCCGGCGTCAATCGCAGCTAACGTCGCGGCGAGCGAGGACGGCGGCATGGGGCAATGGTAAACATTCCTGGGGACGCCGCCACCGTTCACCAGCTGGGAAATCCAGTGTCCCAGCATCCAAACATTTCCATCGGGAGCAATCGCGGAATCGTAATATCTGTGATCGTTATAAATCTGATAAGCATTGCCGGCGCTCATCAGATAGTCATCGTTGTCATTGGCGTAAATGTGAGTGCCGAGCCCCATCTGCTTCAGATTGCTGGTGCATTTGATGTTCTGCGCTGCAAACCGGGCCTTGGAGAGGGCGGGCAGCAGCATGCTGGCGAGAATGGCGATGATCGCGATCACGACCAGCAGTTCAATGAGTGTGAAGAGCTTTTTCATCTTGCGGTTTCCTTTCTAAAGGTTACGGTTTTTTTAGACGCGCGCTCTCGTTCTGTTATTATTATACTGAATAATTTGGTAAAAGTCAAGAGGCGGACCAAAAAAATTTCAATTTTTTCTTGAATTTTTTGGTGTATTGCTATAATTTTGCTATAACAAATACCGCCGCCAGAAAAAACCGGGGTCCGCCCGCCGAACCCCGCCGCGGCAATCCTTATATATAGGTAGAGAGACCGGGCCGCCCGGGCCCGGAAAAGTGCGCAGATTCAGGTTTGCGCGGTTTTGGCTCGCAACGCTTGCTGTCGTTTCCAGTCAGGATTAACGAGGCATCATGGACTTTCTCATAATCCGTTTTTTGGGGGGGAAATCCGTTATTCGGGTTCACTTAACCCAATTGGAGTTTTTGAATCCGGAGGTCAGAAATGACGCATGCCAAAAAAGAGGCTGTTGCCGGATTGAGTGCAAATATTGCGGGAACTTGATTAATCCGCAACTCTCGGAGGATAAACAGGAGAAAATGTGGTAAAATTATGTATGTGGCCCTTTATATCGCTCGGCAAATAAGAAAACTTCGGGGTGGCATCCTCTTGTTCGCAAAAAAACCATAACCCCGGGAGACGGGCAGCCAAAAAGCAACTGTACCGATTGGGGTCGTCGGGAAATTCTGTTGCATCCATAACAATTTCCCCAATTTTTTCCTCGTTTGCGGAAAATAATTGCGGCAGGGAAATTTCCGTGATCCAAAAAACGTCCGGCCATGCTTCACGAACAGTATCAATAATGCTTTTGTCTTGCGCTCCGGCAACTGTCAACAAGGATGAAAAATATTCTTCTTTTTTCAATGCAATTGTCCGAAGAATAATATTTTTTCGCGGGACTGCATTTTTAAGAACCTTGAACCAAAAGTTATCCTCAAAACAAGTACAGCTCACGATTGCTGAATATAAAAACTGTACTGCGTATGCTTCCGCAATCAACCCGCTGTATTTTACGCCGGGGCGAAAAATTTCCACTGCGTAATTTACTTTTTCTTTTTGAATATAAAGTTTTGGGATGCAAAAATTTGCTCCGAAATTGTCATCATGCCCGATAAAACTGCTGGTCCAACTGTCGCTGGGAATATATCTCAATGAAGAAGATACTCGGAAATAAGAAATATCCGCGTGCGGGACCCATGTGTCTTTATTAAAGGTGTGACCAAAAAATGGAATCATATGCCTTTCGGGAGGCTTGGTTTCCTGCGGCTCCAAACTGAATCCCACAAGAGCGCCCCCGCCAGACTCTATTCCTGCGTAGGCAAGCCTTTGAAAAGGAATTTGCTCCTTTATCTTCGGGTTCTTTTTTTCTGCTTCATCGTAATCAATATCGCAAAAATCTATCCCATAATAGCGAAGTATTTTTTGCACGGCCTCCGGTCCCAATCCCGTGTTAGGCAATACAATTCCTGCAATTTCATTCATTTTGGCAAATGAAATTTCTTTATCCTGCTCGAATAGCGACAATATCGAGAATAGTGCCACATGCGCGCAGCATTTGAACACCGAGTTCTGTTGGCAGAAAATCACTCCGCGTGCGTCAAAAAGTTTTTCCCCGATTCGGATTTGATATTCTCTTTCGTCGTGCGAACAGTTGTGAGGGTGGTCGTATTTGGGAAAAACAGCTTCAAAAACATGCGGTCCGTCAATGTTTGCACTCTGACTGACATCGTGTTTTATTATGAGATATCCTATTAAGTCTTCGGAGGAAATATTAAAACATTTTACATCTGCCTCCTGTTTTTTCCAAAATGAAACCCTGACTATAGTTTTGCAGTAATAGTCTTCAAAAGCGGCTTTCATCGCGTTGTTTTCTTCTAAAATAATGCCTTCCCCGGCTGGATTAAGCCGTTCCCAAACAAAACTTTTATACCTGCATGGGACTGATCTGGCTAATGAAAAACAACGATGGATTGCAGAAGTGTCAAGCAAATGATTATTTGCAAGAAAATGAAAAATGGAAAAATCCGCATCAAAAGAGTAAAAATCTATTGATATGGATTTGGCTAATCGATGTTCATGCATAGCGCTACTTAAAAACAAGAGAACTGTTTACAGTGGCAGCACTGGCTTGATTCATTTTGTTGACGAATGCCTTGACATCTTTTGAAAAACGAATCTGGGTAGGTGTCGATTTCAATTCGGCTCCAAAGCGCGACTGTAACTGCGAAAAAGTGATTTTTGCTGAAAACTTTTCTTTCATACCCCTATCGCCTTTCTATTCCAGCCATCTGTTTTTTAATATAGCATCGATTGTTATCTTTTCAAGCAAAAAAATTTCATGTTCTTCGATTTACCGGGGAAAATGAAAGCCGCACCGCCCCTTATTTATATAGATATAGAGACCGGGCCGCCCGGGCCCGACAGCCGGACCACGCACTCCGGGCGGCTGAGCGGCTCCGGCGCATTGGTCGGGAGCGCACGGTGCTGTGGAGCTCCCGCGCCGTTCGCCCTGCCTGTCATGGCCTGTCCGGCGTATCCCGGCCTGTTCCTCCCGTCCCGTAAAACAGCGCGTTTTTTGCCGCCGCATCCCGTTTTTCGGCCATTTTTTACGTTCCGGCGGCATTTTTTTATGAAATCTTCACTTTTTTACTTGCTTTTTCCATTTTCTGCTCTAAAGTATTGGTGAGAGCGGACAGGAACGGTTCCTGTCCTGCGTCAATCATCTACCTAAAGGAAGGGTAAGAAAATGAAAAAGTCTCTCATGTTCGCCGGAACAGTCATGGCCGCGATCCTCATGACCGGTTGTGCCGGTGTCCAGGACAGGGGCGGCTCCCCCAGTGCTGCCGCGCTCTCCCCGAACTTCTTCAGCGACTACAAGGCCAACGCCTACATGACTCCCGTCTGTGCCGCTGACTGCAAGGTCCTCCAGCGCAACGTCACCGCCACCGCGGTCACCAACAGCTATTTCGGCTGCATCACCCTCGGCGACGCCTCCTATGCCACCCTCAAGGCCGCGATTCTGGCCCAGGTGCCCGGCGCCGATGACATCACCGACGTCCAGATCGACTTCGCCATGAAGAACATCCTCGGCGTCAACGAAGTCACCACCATCATGACCGCCACCGCCGTTGCTCACAAGTAACGTCTCGCGCAAGCGGAAACGATGACTCGGGGGGACCGTTCTTCGGACGGTTCCCCTTTTTCGTAATGCTTCGGGAAAATATAAAATCGGAGGACGGTCCCTCTTTTTTGTAAAACTTCGGGGAAATATGAAATCGGAGGACGGTCCCTCTTTTTTGGTATGCTCCGGGAAAATGGAAAACCGGAACACCGTTCTTCGGACGCTTCCCCCTTTTTCGTACCGGTATGAACCGATTCCGAACCATCCCGGCCGCCCTCACCGGCAGGCGGGGACCGAAACCGACGGAGACCCTCTCATCCATGGATGTAAAACTGCTGGACTCTTATTCCGAACTCATCGTCGCCCGGGGTTTGAATATCTCCCCGGGACAGGACGTCATCATCACCGCCGGGCTGGATCAGCCGGATTTCGTCCGCATGACCGCGGAAAAATGCTACCGGCACGGCGCCCGAAAGGTCTTCGTCGACTTCCGGGACATGCCCCTGGCCAGACTCGACCAGCTTTACCAGTCCGAGGAAGCCCTCTCCACGATTGAGGAGTGGGAATTATCCCGGCTCAAGTGGCGCAGCGAAACCCTGCCCGCGGTGCTGTGGCTGGATTCCGAAGATCCCGACGGCATGGAGGGCGTCGACCAGCGGAAACGCGCCGCCGGTCAGATGGCGCGTTTCCCGAAAATCAAACCCTACCGCGACGCCATGGAGAGTCGCCACCAGTGGTGCATCGCCGCGGTGCCCGGAGCAAAATGGGCCGCCAAGGTTTTTCCGGACGCCGCATCCGGCGAGGCTGAGGAACTGCTGTGGGAAGCCATCCTGAAGGCTTCCCGGGCCGACGCCGGCAGCGCTTCCGAAAACTGGGAGCTCCACAACCGGGAAATTCACCGGAGATGCGGCATCCTGAACCGGTACAGCTTCACCGCCCTGGAGTATCATTCCGCCAACGGCACCGACTTCCGGGTCGGACTGATGGAGGCCGGCGTCTTCGCCGGAGCCAGTGAAACCGACCTCTCCGGGCGGGAATTCAACCCCAACATCCCCTCCGAGGAGGTGTTCACCTCACCCCGGCGCGGCGAGGCCGAGGGCCTGCTGAGGGCGGTGAAACCCCTCTCCTGGCAGGGCACCCTCATCGAGGATTTCTCCATCCGCTTTTCCGGGGGCCGCGCCGTGGAGGTAAAAGCCCGCCGCGGTCAGGAGGCGCTGGAAAAGATGATCGCCATGGACGAGGGCGCTCCGTATCTGGGAGAGTGCGCCCTGATCCCGGCGGATTCGCCGATCAACCGGATGAACATCCTCTTTTACAACACCCTCTTCGACGAAAACGCCTGCTGTCACTTCGCGCTGGGGCGGGGTTTCGACGTCTGCGTCCGGGATTATTCCAGACTTTCCCGGGAGGAGATCCGGGCGGCGGGGGTGAACGACAGCATGATCCATGTGGATTTCATGGTCGGCACCGACGATATGGCGATCACCGGCATCACCGGAGACGGCGGCAGGGTCCCGATCTTCCGCAACGGCGGATGGTGTTTTTAGGAAAGGGCGAAAATGGGTCTCGGAAAAGGCATTTTGGGCGCCGTCATCGGCGGCATGCTGGGCGGTCCCCTGGGCGCGATCATCGGCGGCGGCATCGGGGTCATGATGAATTCCAAGCCGGAACGGCCCGAAGCCGGAACGGGCGTCGGAACCGGTTCCGGTACGGACGCCTCCCTGCGGGGGATTTCGCTCTTCTTTCAGGCTCTCGGAAAACTGGCCAAAGCCGACGGGCGGGTCAGTCAGGACGAGGCCAACTTCGTACGGGAGATCATGAACGGGATGGACCTGAATCCCGAGGTCCGGGCGATCCTTAAAAATGAATTCAACCGGGGGCGCGATTCGGCCCGATCATTCGAGGAGATCGTCTCCGAACTGGCGCTTCTCATCAATTCCGGCCGTATGTCCGGCGCTTCCGGTAAAAATATGGCGGAAATATTCTGCGCTCTGGCGGCGGTGGACCGGCGAATCTCCCCCGAGGAGAGAGAGATCCTCATTCATGCCGGGACGATCCTCAATGCCCGGGAAACCGTCATGAATTTCTTTTCCGAAAACGGACCCGGCGGCAACCGGAGCACCGCCCGGGAGGATCCGAGCCTGTCGGAATGTTTCAAAACCCTCGGCATCCCGGAAACCGCCTCCGATGAGGAAGTCAAAAAAGCGTGGCGGCAAAAGGCCAAGGCGTTTCACCCCGACCGGATCCAGGGTTCCGGCCTATCCGAGGAATTCATCGAACTGGCCAAGGAAAAGCTGCAGAGCATCAATCTGGCCTACGAAACCATCCGCAAAGCCCGTGGGTTCTGACCGCACCGGAGCGGAAGAGCGAAATCGGCGGATACCGGAAAAGCGTCCGGCAAACTCTTCCGATCACTCCGCCGCGTCCTCTTCGGCTTCCTCTTCTCCTCCGGAGGAGAAGGGCATGGCGCCCTCGCTGGCGAAGATGTAGGCGCCGCAGAGGTAAAAGGCGTAGACCAGATACATGAAGCTCCCGGCCAGCCAGCACATGAAGATCCCTCCCGGTACGCTCAGCACCCGCAGAACGGGCCGCGCGGGTTCGCAGAAGTAGGCGAAGAAGAGCACCGGGAGACACATCCCTCCCAGAAGCGACAACACCAGATAGCCGAGGATCAGCATCCATATCACCCCCAGAAACACTTCCTTCCAGACCCGGCCGAAGAGCATGATCGCGCGGAGGAAGTTGTCAAAGGGATTGGCCCGATTTTCCTCCCGGGAGAGGATGGGGATGATCAGCACCATCAGCACCGACCAGACGATCCTGGCGATCCCGGCCGCCACTTTGAAGCCGCCGCCGACCTCTTCTCCGGCCCAGCCGATAAGGGCGTTCACCAGAAAGGTGAAGACGCCCCAGAGCAGGATGGCCTTCAGATTGCTCCAGGCGAAACTCCATCCCCGGCGCCAGCTGATGGCCTGACCGTTCCAGGCCCGGATGATTTCGCTGTAAAGCACCACGCCGGCGAAACTCCAGAAGCAGATGCCGCACAATTCCCAGGCGAAGCAGATCGCCCGGAAGCTCACGGAATAATCCCCGGACTTGTAAAAGCAGTCCATTTTCCTCAAAGCGGAAATATCAACTCCGAAACAGTCGAGCAGCGTCATGGGCAGGGCATAAGAGAGGATCAGGCCGAAAACGACCTGGTTCAGGATCAGAAGCCACCAGATCTTTCTGCTCTTGAAAACCCGGGCGCAACTGTGAAACATCAAACCGGAAGTCTGGGATTTTTCCATGATGCAGTTTTTCTCCACTGGGGTTATTTACTGATTTCTTCGATTCGGTCGAGCAGAAAACCCGCCACCGTCGACCGTTCGATGCCGGAAGCATCGGCTCCGCATATAAAGGAGTGGAAGAGCCGGTCCAGCTCCTCCCGCTGCTCATCCGCGGAGAGGTTGGAAGCCTTTTTGTTGAATTTCGCGACGTAGCAGCCGATGCCGCGGCGATTTTCCAGCAGACCGTCGGCGACCATTTCCCGGTAGGCTTTTGCCACGGTATTGGGATTGATGTTCAGGTCTCCGGTCAGTTTGCGGATGGAGGGCATCTGATCTCCCTCGGCGAGCTCGCCGCTGATGATCCGGTTGGTGAACTCCTCGACGAGCTGTTTGTAGATGGGCACAGCACGCTTGAAGTCCAGTATGACTTTTTTGAACGCCATCGGCATCTCCGCAGAATCCTTTGTTTAAGTGTGATGGTAATATAGTACACTGCGATCATGGATGCAAATCGGAACGGATTTTTTTCCATGATTTTCCGTTTCTCTTTCCGGAAATACGGGCTTATGAATGGAATAACAGATTTCCCGACAGGTCATTCGGGATAAAGGTTCCCTTGAAATAACAGATTCCCTTATATGTTCTTGTTCTTTCCTGTAAAAAAAGAGAGAGACCTTTGAATAACAGATCTCCTTATATGTTTTTGTTATTATTATTATGCGCTGTGAATTTGTGAATAAGTTTTCAAGATTCTTGGGAGGAATGATTTACGATCCCGAATCATTCACAGTCTTTTGTGAAGCTGTTGATGACGGCTGACCGCACCCAAAACGATTTACAACGATTTCACAACTTTTTTACAACTTCATAACAAACTTGTAAACAGGCGGCGCTTTGAGCCTCGCACAGACACATATTGATTGGGATGGGACTGACGCAGGTCAGGCGAGCATAAAAAGGCGATTACAGCAGGGTCACGGCGACTTTTTTCCCGCAAGCCCGCGCATATCTCGAAATCATGTCAAGGGTCAGGTTTCCCCTGCCTCTTTCAAGTCTTGCCACGACGGGTCTGCTGACTTTCATTTTTTCCGCGACTTCGGCTTGCGTCAATTTCGCTTGATGCCTTGCATCGTAAAGCGCCTTTGCAACCTGCATGCGCTCACGGGTTTGGATGATCAGTTCAGCATTTGCGGGATCGCTCAGAAAGGCTTTTCGTTCTGCCTTTTGTTTTTTGTACTCTTTGTCGCAATGTGCTGCAGGAAATTCCACATCTGCGAGAATTTCTTCGTCGGTCTGATGGCCGCAACGGTATTGATTCATTTTATAAGCCCTCCCTGCTTAAGAGCTTTGCAAATTCTTTTCGCCTGTTTTCATTCATGGTCCGGTATGTTTTGTGTCTTCTTTACATATCCCTGGATTCCGAAAACTTTATCTCCATTGCCATATACATAAAATACTCTGACATTTCCGGCTCGTATGACCATGATTGCAAAAAAATTTTCACCCTCTATTTTTTCTCCGACGGGATCTTGTTGTAGGCTGCAAACTGGGTGGAGGGCGGGCAGGTCGTGTCCATGAGCCCGGTCTGCATCATGACTTTCGCCCGGATGCGGGGGGCGAGATTCTGAATGTCGATGTAGCCGAGGCGGGTCCAGACCGCCTCCTCCCGGAGGTGATTGGGATCGAAATTGCGGAAATATTCCTTAATGTCTCCGTAGGCTCCGGCGGCCAGATCCATATTCCAGACCCGGCGGTAGTCCGAGAGGAACGGGAATACCGTCGCGGCCAGCTTCACCTCCGGCACCAGTGCCGCGCAGGCGAGGGTGAGCCCGCCGCCCTGGGAAGCGCCGGAGACGCCGACCCGGGCGGGATCGACATGGCTCCGGCGGAGACGGCCTCCGCCGGAGAGCCCGGAGACTATTTGTGCCGGATGTGGTCGATGACCTCGTCCAGATAACAGAAGGCCAGCCCGGTGACCGTGTCCGCGCAGCCGTAATAGACGGCGATTCGGCCGGTGGCGGCGTCCGCGAGAGCGGCGCAGGGGAAGGTGACGTTGGGTACGTCTCCCATGCACTCGTAAATCGTGCGCGGCGCCATGAGGTAGCTCTTATTGCGGGCGATGACCCGGCTCGGATCGTCCAGATCCAGCAGGGCGGCGCCCCACTGATAAGCAAATCCGTTGCAGCTGGTCAGCACGCCGTGGTAAAAGAGCAGCCAGCCCTCGTCGGTCTCGATGGGCACCGGACCGGCGCCGATCTTGGTGGATTCCCAGGGCATGCAGGTCTTCATCACCAGCCGGTGTTCGCCCCAGTATTTCAGGTCGGGACTGCTGCTCACGAAGATGTCGCCGAAGGGGGTGTGGGCGTTGTCGCTGGGGCGGCTGAGCATCATGTATTTGCCGTTGATCCGACGGGGGAAGAGCACGCCGTTGCGGTTGTAGGGCAGAAAGGCGTTTTCCAGCTGATGAAAAGTCTTGAAATCCGCGGTTTTGGCGATGCCGATGGTGGGATAGTACTGATAACCGTTGCACCAGGTCATCAGGTATTCGCCCTCGAGCCGGCAGACCCGGGGATCGTAAC
>JAZMZH010000087.1:0-2262 GCA_045585875.1 Victivallaceae bacterium
GAAACTGAATGAACTCCATATTGGCGATGACCGCTCCGGCCCGATAGGCCATGGCCACTCCGGCGCCGCAGGAAACGTCGGGATTGCTGGTATAGAGGTAAACCTTTCCGGCGCCGCCGCAGGCCAGGGTGGTCGATGCGGCGGCGAAGGTCTTGATCTTTCCGCTTTTGGTGTCGATGGCATAGGCCCCCATGCAGCGGTTGTCGCCGGGCAGCCCCAGTCTGCCGCTGACGATGAGATCGATGGCCATGTGGTATTCAAAGAGACTGATATTGGAATATTTGCGGCACTCCTCAATGAGGATCCTCTCGATTTCGGCGCCGGTGATGTCTCCGGCATGGAGGATGCGGCGCTTGCCGTGACCGCCCTCGCGCCCCAGATGAAAGGATCCGGTGTCGTCGGTGAATCCCAGTTCGCCCCGGGTGGTGAACTGCGCCCCGAGATTGATGAGCTCGTGAATGACCTCCGGGCCGCTTTCGACGATGGCGCGGACGACCGCTTCATTGCAGAGGCCGGCCCCGGCCACGAGGGTATCCCGGACGTGATCGTCGAAGCTGTCCAGTTTATCAATCACGCACGCCACGCCGCCCTGGGCGTATCGGGTGTTGGCGTCGGCAAGCTCCCGTTTGGTCAGCACCGCCACCGAGTGACCGGCCTGAGCCAGATGGAGGGCGCTTGAGAGCCCGGCCAGCCCGCTTCCGATCACCAGATGATCAAATTCATAGCAATCATTCATAGAATTTTTCCGTTCTCACCTTGAAAGGTGGAAAATATAAGTTAAATTACACTGTATTACGAAAAATTCAAGTGAAACGGGAATAAAATTGCACTTATCACATCTCTTCGACATTGAAAAATTCCGTCTGCACTCCAACCGGTACCGCATCGCCGCCGCCGTCCTTTCGGCGCTGCTGACCGCCGGCGCCCTCCCCGGCATCGGATTGCCCGGCGTGATCGCCTGGTTCGGCATCATCCCTTTTATCATGGCATTGCGGGGGACCGGCTGGATCGGGGCCGGTCTGCTGGGCTGGCTGTGGGGCAGCATATACGGCTGGACCGGATTTGCCTGGCTGCGGGAAATTCACCCGGCGGCGGCGATCGGCATCGGCCCGATCTACGGAGCCTACTGGATCCTTTTCGCGCTCTGGGTGAGGCTGCTCTGGCGTTACGTCATGACGGACGCGGAGGCCCGGGACGGCGGATTTCACCGCGAGGACATTCTGCCCCGGCGGGCGAATCCGCTCCGGGAATGCTGCTTCACTCTGGCGGTTGCGGCCGGATTTGCCATCGTGGAGTTCATGCGCTGGAATATTTTCCCCTGGAACGCATTGGGCGTGACCCAATGGCATACGCCTCTGATCCGCAATCTGGCGGCTCAGACCGGTCTGCCCGGCATAACCTTTCTGATCGCGGCGGTAAACGCCGGTCTGGCGGCGGCCTTTTCCGAAGCCTTCCGGCGGCGCGGGCGGTACGCCGTTTCCGGCGGAGTCGTCACCGCCGCGGTGCTGCTGGCTGCCGGTGTCGCCGCGAGCCTCCCCGCATGGCTCGGCAAGATGCCGGGAACCGGCCGCGAAATCGCCGTGGGCGTGCTTCAGCCCAATCCCCCTCTGCGGCGTATCGGCATGTCCTCCGCCGAACGGCTCCGTCAGGACGCCGCGGCCATCGGCTTCAACACGGAGGCCACCCGGGCGATCCTGAAACTCGATCCCGATCTCGTGATCTGGCCGGAAACCACCATCGGCACGCCCTTCCGGGGCGATTCCCCCATGGCGGGCATCTACCGGGAGCGGGTTGCGGCCATGCTTCGGGAATATCCGGAGACCGCGCTCATCACCGGCACCATCGACTGGCTCATGCCGCTGCACAACGTCCCGGTGCCGGGGATGACCAACAGCGCCATCCTCCTGGAGTGCGGCGACGACGGCGAAATGGTGATGTCGGCCCGCTATGACAAACAGCATCTGGTGCCCTTCGGCGAATATGTGCCCTTCCGCAAGTGGCTGCCGGAGGCGCTGATCGAGAGGATCAACATGGGCGACGACCTCACCCCCGGCCGGAGCAGGGAACCCGTGGAATGGAGCGTCCCGCTGGGGATCAACATCTGTTTCGAGGATATTTTCGACTATATTTCCCGGGAATTCGTCTTGCGGGGAGCGGAAATGCTGGTGGTCATCACCAACGATTCGTGGTATCCGGAGAGTTCGGAGCAGTTTCAGCATCTTGCCAACAGCATTTTCCGGTCCGTGGAGACCGGAGTGCCCA
>JAZMZH010000088.1:0-42018 GCA_045585875.1 Victivallaceae bacterium
CCGATGTTGCCCGGATTGATCCGGACCGCGTCGGCGCGGGCGGCGATCGCGGCCAGGGCGAGTTTCCAGTCGAAATGGATGTCCGCCACCACCGGGATGGGGCTGGAAGCGGTGATTGCGGCGAGGGCGCGGGCCGCGTCCATATCCGGGACGGCCACCCGGGTGATTTCACATCCGGCGGCGGCGAGGCCGCGGATCTGCCGGAGCACGGCTTCGGTGTCGGCGGTGGGGACGTTGTTCATGGACTGGATGGCCACGGGGGCGCCGCCGCCGATCGTAAGATTGCGGAGTCTGACCTGCCGCGTCATGGTTCGATCTCCTCGGTGCTGAAGTCGTTGACGATGCGTTTGACGTCGTAAAAGGTGACGTAGACCATAAAGACGACCAGCAGACCGATGAAGAGGTAGGTCAGGGCCTTGTTGATCACCCTCGGCACCGGGCGGCGGAAGATGATTTCCAGCAAAGCGAAGAGGACGTGTCCTCCGTCGAGCACCGGCAGGGGCAGGATGTTGAAAATGGCCAAGGCGAAGCAGACCACCACGACGAAGTACAGCCCGGTCATGAAGGAGGAGTTCGAGGCGCTGAAGAGGATGGTGGCCATGCCGACGATGCCGGACATGTTCCGGGGTTTCACCGCGCTGGTGGTTTCGGTGATGGCCATTTTGTTGCCCAGGTAGAGCAGCATCCCCCGGAGGGAGTTGATGCTCAGCGTCACCGTGTCTTTCAACTGCTGCAGGGGGTTGGGGTGTCCGGTGCGGGAAATGGACCCCTCCAAAACGGGACTGGTCACCCGCATGGGGGTGATGACGAGTTCGGTCGGCGTGGTGCCGCGGATGAATTTCACCGTCACCGGGGCGCCCTGCGCGGCGGCGAGGACGCTGCGGAGCTGGAGCGCGTCGCCCACCGGATGACCGTCCGCGGAGATGATCCGGTCGTTTTCAAGAAGGCCCGCGGCCTGCGCCGGAGAGTCCTGGGCGATGCCGGTAATGCGGTCGCCGTCCATGCCGATGCCCAGGAGAAAGGCCGGTTCGGAGCGTTTGAAGGCGAAGGGCGGGAGCTGAACGACTTCGCCGTTTCTGAGGACGCCGATGGTGACGGGATTTTCGCCGGCGGCGATGATGTTGGCGAGGAATTCATCCAGACTGGACTGGGGCTTGCCGTCCACGGAGTATATGAATTCCGTATCGCCCATGCCCGCGCGGCGGGCGGCGGAATCCTTGTCGGGGTGGAATTCGATGGGGAGGGCCACCGTGAAGAAGGGGTAGGGCATGCCTTCGAATTCCAGTTTGGCCGGTTTGGCCGGATTCGGCGCGCAGCTGGCGACGTAGTCGATGTCGATGACGCCGTCCGTGCCGGGACGCCGGACATCCAGATGCACCTCCAGACCCGGTTTCAGCATGATGGCCTGGGTGAATTCCGCCCAGGACATTTCAAAAGGTTCGTCGCCAAAGGCCGTGATGGTGTCGCCGGGGCGGAGGCCGGCCTGATATTCGGGGCTCGTTTCAGCCACGGAGAGGACGTTGAATTCGGTGAGTTTGGCCGCGTCCGGCGGCATGGGCATGCCGAATATCCAGACGAAGCAGGCCAGAAAGAGCCCGAAGATCACATTGAAGAGGGGACCGGCGGCGGCGGTGATGATCCGGTCCAGGGGTTTGGCGGGGGGCAGTTCGGTGCCGTCGGCGGCTTTGGGGATCGCCTCGGTGGTGTCGACCTGGGGCAGTTCGACGTAGCCGCCGAAGGGCAGGCAGCCGATGCGGTATTCGATGCCGTTGATCTTTTTGCACCAGATTTTGCGGAAGCCGAGGGAAAAGGCGTCGATGTGCAGTCCGCGCCACTTCGCGGCCAGGAAATGTCCGAGCTCGTGCACGAATATGCAAAGGCCGATGAAAACCACCACAAAGATCAGGCTGCCGATCCAGCCGAGTATTTCCAGAAACATAATCACTTCTCCCAGGTGTGTTTGAATTTCAGCTGTGTTTGCGGATGAATTCCTCCGCGCGGATTCTCGCCTCCCGGTCCGCCTCGACGACCTGCTCCAAGGATTCCTGGGGTGCGGAGGGCGAGGCATCCAGAGTGTGCTCCACCGTCCCCGTGATCATGGGGAAGGGGATGCGCTCCTGAAGAAAGGCCGCCACTGCGACCTCGTTGGCCGCATTCATCACCGCCGGAGCGCAGCCGCCGTCCGCAAGGACGCGCCGGGCGATCCCGAGCGCCGGGAAGCGCTTCTCGTCGGGGTCTTCAAAGGTGAGACTGCGGAGGGGCAGCCGCAGTTCCGGCAGGCCGCCCTCCCAGCGTTCCGGGCGGGAGAGGGCGTACTGAATGGCGAATCTCATGTCCGGCACGGACATCTGGGCGAGCATGGCTCCGTCCCGGAATTCCACCAGGGAGTGAACGATGCTCTCCGGATGTATGACTACCCCGATCTGCTCCGGCGCGGCGCGGAAGAGGAAGCGGGCCTCCACCATTTCCAGCGCCTTGTTCATCAGCGAGGCCGAGTCGATGGTGATCTTGGTCCCCATGGACCAGACCGGGTGGGCCAGCGCGTCGGCGGCTTTGGCCTGCGCGATCCTCTCCTCCGGCCAGGTGCGGAAAGGCCCTCCGGAACAGGTGAGCAGAAGCCGCCTCACTTCGGTCATGCTCCTGCCCTCGAGGCACTGAAAGATGGCGCTGTGTTCCGAATCCACCGGCGTCAGCGTCCCGGCGGACGCTTCCAGGGTGCGGTTCACGATCTCCCCGGCCAAGACCATGACTTCCTTGCTGGCCAGGGCCACGTTTTTGCCGCTTTGCAGCGCGGCCAGGGTGGGCATGAGACCGCCGGTGCCCACGATGGCGCAGAGGAGGGTGTCCACTTCGTCCGAGGCGCAGCACCCGGTGACGGCATCCATTCCGGCGATGACTTCGGTGCCGGGGGGGGCGATGGCGGCCAGGGCGCTCTTCAAAGCCGGGTTGGCGGTGGCGATCCGCTTCGCCTTGAGGATGGCGGCCTGTTCGGCCAGACGCCGGATGTTGTTGTTGCCGGTCAGCAGCACCGCTTCGAAACGCTCCGGGAACTGCGTCAACACTTTGAACGTGCTCTCTCCGATGGAGCCGGTGGAGCCGAGCACCGCGATTTTCATCCTTTTCATCTCCCTGAACTCTCCAGCAAAAAGGTCACCGGACCGTCGTTGATCAGTTTCACCTGCATATCCGCTCCGAAGCGTCCGGCGGCGAAGGACACGCCGGATGCGCGCAATCTCGAATTGAAACGTTCGTAAAGCTCCTCGGCGGCCTGCGGCTCCATGGCGGTTGAGAAGGAGGGCCGGAGCCCTTTTGCCGTATCCGCCGCCAGCGTGAACTGACTGATGCTGAGGACGGCGCCCTTCACGTCCCGCACCGAGAGGTTCATCTTATCCTCGCCGTCGGTGAAGATCCGCAGCCGGGTGCACTTGTCGGCGAGGAAATCCGCGTCGCCCGGACCGTCCCCGGCGGCGACGCCCAGAAAGATCAGGATGCCGCGGCCGATCTCGCCGACGGTTTCGCCGTCAACGCTCACCGATGCCGATCGAACTCTCTGCAGCAATGCCCGCATGGGATCAGCCCTTTGCAAAACGGAGAAATTCCGATCGGGCCGGAGCCTCGTCGCGGAAACTGCCCAGCATACAGGAGGTCGACATCACGGAATTCTGTTTTTCCACGCCGCGCATCTGCATGCAGAGGTGGCTGGCCTCCATGACCACCCCCACGCCTTCGGCGTCCAGGATCCCGTACACGGCGTCGGCGATCTGGCGGGTCAGCCGTTCCTGAATCTGAAGCCGCCGGGCGTAAAGATCGACGATCCGGGCGATTTTGCTGACGCCGAGGATCTTTTTGCGCGGGATGTAGCCGACGTGACAGCGTCCGAAAAAGGGCAGCAGATGATGTTCGCACATGCTGAAAAATTCGATGTCCCGGACGACCACCATGTCGTCGGAGGGGGCGTCGAATACCGCGCCGTTTACCACCTCTTCCAGAGAACGGCCGTAGCCGGAGGTGAGAAAACGCAGGCTTTTCTCCACCCGTTCGGGAGTTTTTTTCAGCCCCTCGCGGCCGGGATCTTCGCCGATCCCGATCAGCAGTTCACGAATGATGTCCTTCAATTTTCACCTCTGCGTATTTTTCAGCAGCATCGGCGTATGCCGCTCCATGATTTCAAAACCTTTCCGGCGGTAGAACCCGCTGTTCCCGGGCGTGGCGATCAAACCGATCCAGTCGCACCCCCGCCGCTTCAATGCCGCGATCACCGCGTCCACCAGGGCTCCGCCTATGCCCCTTCCCCGCTCCTCCGGCAGTACGAAAACGTCCTGGATGTAGCCGTCGGAGGCCCGGTCCGAAATTCCTCTGGCGGCTCCGATCAGACCCTTTTGCGCATCGACGGCTCCGACGACGTCGGCTCCGGAGATCATCGCCGCGACGCAGGCGATTCCGGCGTCCCGGTCCAGCCATCCCGCGGCGGCGAGCAGGCTCCGGAACGCTTCGGCGTCATCGGCGGTGAGCGCTCTGATGACGGGCATGGTCCGCGAAGTCGCCACGATTGCTCACATCCGTTCCACGACCGCCCGGGAGAAATCGTAGCATCCCACCTCGGTGGCGTTTTCGGTAAGGCGTGCGAAGTCGTAGGTCACCACTTTGTCGGAGATGGCCCTCTCGATGCCTCTCACCACCAGGTCGGCGGCTTCGGTCCAGCCCATGTAACGGAGCATCATTTCTCCGGAGAGCACGAGGCTGGAGGGATTCACCTTGTCCAGCCCGGCGTATTTGGGCGCGGTGCCGTGAGTGGCTTCAAAGAGCGCGTGGCCGGTGGTGTAGTTGATGTTGGCTCCCGGGGCGATGCCGATGCCGCCCACGGTGGCGGCGAGGGCGTCGGAAACATAATCGCCGTTGAGGTTCATGGTGGCGATGACGTCATATTCGGCCGGGCGGGTGAGGATCTGCTGGAGAAAGGCGTCGCAGATGCAGTCCTTCACAATGATTTTTCCCGCCGGGACGCCGTCGGGGTAATCCGCGGCCACCGCCGCCACGTCGGAGAATTCGCGCCGGACCAGATCGTAGCCCCAGTTCTTGAAGGCTCCCTCGGTGAACTTCATGATGTTGCCCTTGTGGACCAGGGTCACGCTGCGTCGGCCCTCCTTTACGGCGTATCGGATCGCGGCGCGGATGAGGCGCTCCGAACCCTCCTGCGAAACCGGTTTGACGCCGATGCCGGAGCTCTCGGGAAACCGGATCTTGGAAACTCCCATCTCGCTGCGGAGGAAGCGGATGACCTTTTCCGCCTCCGGGGTGCGCGCCGCCCATTCGATCCCGGCGTAGATGTCCTCGGTGTTTTCCCGGAATACCACCATGTCGGTGAGTTCCGGATGCTTCACCGGCGACGGCACCCCCTGAAAATAGCGCACCGGCCGGAGGCAGACGTAGAGATCCAGCTGCTGCCGGAGCGCCACGTTCAGACTGCGGGCTCCCTTGCCCACCGGGGTGGTCAGAGGGCCCTTGATGCCGATGAGACACTCTTTTATGGCGGAAACGGTCTCCTCCGGGAGGTTGACGCCGGGGCCGTAGATTTTTTCCGCCTTGTCTCCGGCGAACACCTCCATCCAGGCGATCTCCCGTTTGCCGCCGTAGGCCAGTTTCACCGCGGAATTCCAGATGTTCATGGCGGCCCGGGTGATGTCCGGACCGATGCCGTCGCCCTCGATAAACGCGATGACGGGGTGATCCGGGACCTGAAGCCGCCCCGCCCCGTTCATGGTGATCCGCTGTCCCGAAGCCGGGATTTTGATTTTTCCTGATGTCATATTCTTTCCTGCGTTGTTTCTCCACGTTACAGTACAGTACTATACACCGAAACAGGGAATATTTCCAGCGGCGGCGCGGCGATTTGGCGGATTTGCTTGATAAAAATCGCCTCCCGGTGTATATTAAAAGATGTTTGAGTATCTGCAAATGCCGTTTTGGTTTTTACTGACCGCCGGTTCGGCGCTGCTGCTGGGTTTTTACGAGCTCTGCATCAAGCACGCGGTCCGGGGAAACGCGGTGACGCCGGTCTTGTTTTTCGCCACCGGCACGGGCACGCTGGCGCTGCTCCTCCTGACTCTGGGCACCGGAGAATTCGAGCGGGCGGCGGTGTGCACCCGGCATGAGGCGGCCCTGATCCTGGTCAAGAGCCTCGTGGTGGCGTTCAGCTGGGGGTGCGGCTACCGGGCCATGCGGGACCTGCCCATCTCCATCGCGGCGCCCATCCGGGCCAGCAGTCCTCTGTGGACGCTGGCGGGCGCGGTGCTGATCTTCGGGGAGATGCCGACGGGGATGCAGTTCGTCGCCATGGGGATGATCCTGGCGGGATACGGCTTCTGCAACATCATCGGCTCGCGGGAGGGATTCTCCTGGCGCAGTCCGGGGATGCTGCTGATGGCGGCGGGAACGCTGGCGGGGGCGGGGAGTTCCCTTTACGACAAATACCTTTTGAACACCGTCGGGCTGGACCGGGCGAAGATGCAGTTTCATTTTTCGCTGGATCTGGCGGCGATCCTGGGAATCGTATTTCTGATCGGCCTTTTCCGCCGCCGCCGCGGCAAATTTGTCTGGCGCTGGAGCATCCCGACCACCGGGGTGCTGCTCATCGCCGCCGATCGGTTGTATTTTTACGCGGTGGGACTGCCGGACACGCAGATCTCGGTGATTGCCATGGTGCGCCGGTGCAGCTGCGTGGTGACTTTCGCGGCGGGAGCGTGGCTGTTTCGGGACGTGAATGTGCGGAAAAAGGCTCTGGCGATGCTGCTGATCCTCGCCGGAGTGATCCTGCTGGGACTGTGCGGGTGAACCGCCGCAAATGCGGGAAATGCCGCCCGGCGTGAATCCTCAACGTCCGCCTCCCCCGAACTTCTCAAAAAAAAAACCGCCGCGGAACTCACTGTCCCGCGGCAGCCGATGCAAGGCGGCGGATTACCGGCGGCGCATTTTCTTCTCCCGGTGCTTGATTTCGCTGGGTTTTTCGAAATGACGACGGTTCCGCAGTTCCTTGAGGGTGCCTTCCTTATCAAGTTTCTTCTTCAGACGGCGCAGAGCGCGGTCGATGAGTTCACCCTTTTTTACTCGGATCTCTGTGTGCATGGCCATATGGATTCACCCCCTTTCACCGGCGTTGAATTGTTAATCGTTGGAATATCCCGCCTCGTCGGCGAGCATGGATTTCAATTTGCTGAGCGCCTGATTCTGAATCTGCCGGACCCGTTCGCGGGTGCGTCCGATGGCCTGACTGACCTCCTCAAGGGTGCGCTCTTTGTAGCCGTCCATGCCGAAGCGCATCTTGAGAATGAGTTTTTCGCGCTCCTCAAGGTCGCTCAGCAGTGCGATCAGACGATCCACCGACTCCACGTCGCCGAGGATCTGATCCGGAGTGGTGGCGGCGCGGTCGGGGATGATGTCCTGGAATTCCCCCTCTTCGCCCTGCTGTATGGGATCGTGAAGCGAAAAGGTCCGGAGATCCGCCAGCCGCAGTCCGGTGACGGTACGCTCGCTGAAATTCAGCAGTTTGGCGATTTCGGCGTCGGTGGGCTCCCGTCCCAGCTCATCCACGAGCTTGACCCGGCCCGATTTGATCTTGGTGATTTTACATGCGGACTGGACCGGTATGCGGATGGTGCGGCTCTGGTTGGCCAGGGCCCGGCGCATGGATTGCTTGATCCACCAGGCGGCGTAGCTGGAAAATTTGGCGCCTTTGGCGGGGTCGAATTTTTCCACGGCGCGCATCAGACCGATATTGCCCTCGGAGATCAGGTCCAGGAGCGGCAGACCGAGCCCCTTGAAGTCGTGGGCGATCTTTACGACCAGGCGCAGATTGGCCTTTATGAGCACATTGCGTGCGGCTTCGCGCTTGATCGGATCATCGCCGTGGATGGCGTCGGAGAGTTCGGACTCTTCGGCTTTACTGACTAAGGATATGGTGCCGATCTCCTCCATGTAGAGCTTCATGGTATCATTTTTGCTGCCGCCGGAGACCCGGCTCTCGAGAGCGTGGCGGCGGGCGTTTTCCCGTTCCGCCTTGGTATGCGGACGATCCACGGCGGCGCCGGAACCGGGTTTGCGCAGACGCACCTTGGGACCGTACTTTTTTTCCGTCGGCACATAATCCCGGGAAACCGGCCGGGGGTGGATGGAGTCGGGGAGAGAGGCCTTGGGGAGATCGGAGAAGTCGTAATCCGGCTCGTCGGGCAGGAAATCCTCGTCGCTGTTTTCCGGCATTTTCTCCGCAGCTTTTTCGGATGAGTCGGGCATGGCGCTCATTTGGGCGGCGAGTTTGCTGGCCGCTTCGGCGGCCAGTTCCGCTTCGGCAGCCAGATCTTCTTCGGAGGCCATGGAAAATGCGACGGGGTCGTAACCGATCTCGTCGGGCTCTTCCGTCGGAACGATTTTCTCCGCCGGAACGGCTTTTCCGTCGACCGGGGCTTTTTTCTCGGGAGCGGCCTTTGCCGCGGGTTTGGCGGGCGCCTTTTTCCCGGTCGGGCCGAGAGCGGTCGGTCGGGCGGTCTCGGCGGTGATATTCTTTTTCACTTCCGAGTCAGCTACATTTCCGCTTTTTTTGTCTGCCATATGCAGGAACCCCCGTATTCATGATTTAAGCGCCGCCGTCAGGCGACGGTTTCCATCTGTTTTTTTCATCCCCGGAATTGCTTTTTGGCAAAGACCGGGTATAGTAAAAAGAGCGACGCGGCATTCCCCCGAACCCTGACGGCCGTCGGCACAGTTCGCGGGGTGGCGCGGACAGGCGATTCGGCAAAATGAAGCATCTCTCTATAGATTATATAATATAGCACGAAAAAGCGGATTTGTCAAGCGGATTATGACAGATAATCTGAAAAAACTCTCAAAATTTCTGGATATGCCGGCTCCGGAGCCGGTGGTATTTGCGGATGCCGGGGTTTTGCCCTACTGGATCGAGCGCTGCATCCGCCATGAGGATGAAAATTGCCGCGGCGTGATCGTCTGCGGCAAACTTGCCGAGGCGGAAGCTCTGGCCGGAGAGCTCGCGGGGATCCGGCGCTTCGTCGGCGTCGAACCCTCCTGCGCTCTGCTGCCGGAGGGGCGCAGCGGCGGACGGCAGACCAGCGCCGAGGTGGAAGCCGACCGCATCCGGGTACTGGACGGTTTTATGCAGGGCAAGTACCGCTGGCTGGTGGCCGGCTGCGAAGCCATGCTGGCGCCGACGCTTCCGCCGGAGCGTCTGTCGTCCGGGGAAATCATCTTCACGCCCGGCTGCGAATATCCCTTCGGAGAGCTGGTGGAGCGTCTGGTGGCCTTTGACTATGATGACGAGTACGAAGTGCAGAGCCGGGGCGAATTTGCCCGTCACGGAGGCATCATCGACATTTTTTCGCCGTCGGCGGAGCTGCCGGTGCGTCTGGAATTCTGGGGAGACCAGCTGGAGACCATCCGGGAATTCGATCCGGTGACCCAGCGTACGGTGCGTCAGGTGGACAGCGCCCGCATCATCCCCCGCAAAAGCGCCGATGCGGCGGATGAGGACGTCGGCGATGTGTATGACTACATCGCCGCGGCGGACGCGGTGCTGTGGGAAGTCGCCCCGGATGAAATCGTCCGGCATCTGGAAAAATATTCGGACGCCGAGGGGCTGAAGCGCCGGGAGCTGGCAGTCGGACGCTGTGCCGGGGCCGAACATTACCGGGGGTTTTACGCTCCCGGCACGCCGGGCATGCCCGAGGCGGGGGGAGAGATCAAGTCGGCTTTTCTGGAACTTGCGGACGCCATGGGAAGTTCCGCGGGCGCCGGGGAGGCGGTTTTCCGTCTGCTGGCCGGGGAGCTGAAGCGTCTGGCCGCGGAGGATTGGAGCATCGCCATGGTCACTCCCGAACCGGACGGGGATATGTCCCATCTCCGGGAATGGTGCGACGACTACGGGGTTGATTTCGGCCGGGTGGAGATCCTCGGCGGGACGATCCCGTCGGGGATATTGCTGACGGCCGACCGGAGCGCGATTCTCACCGAGCGGGAATTTCTCGGCATCGTCAAAAAACGTCTTTCCGGCACGGAGAATGGCGCGGAGACGACCGGAAGCGTGGAATCCGACCGTTGGGAGGCGGCCTTTCTGGCGGATCTGGACGACGGGGACTACGCGGTGCATGTCAATTACGGCATCGGAATCTTTCGCGGCATCCGCGAAGTGGATTCCAACGGTTCCCGGCGGGAGATGATGGTGATGGAATTCGCCGACGGCGTGAAGATCATGTTTCCGGTGCGTCAGGCCAATCTGATCCACCGCTACATCGGTTCGGAAAAGGCGGCGCTCTCCAAACCCGGAAGCGTCCGCTGGCAGAAGAGCAAGGAGATGGCCCGGGCCGGTGTCCGGGAGTACGCCGGCGAACTGCTCCGGCTTCAGGCGGTGCGTCAGTCGGTCCATTCCCTGCCCATGAAGATCAACCGTCTGGAGGAGGAGAGTTTCGCCGGGCGGTTTGAATACCGGGAGACGCCGGATCAGCTGCGCTCCATCGACGAGATCAACGCCGATCTCGAGGGGGCCCGGCCCATGGACCGTCTCCTGTGCGGAGACGTGGGATACGGCAAGACCGAGGTCGCCATGCGGGCGGCGTTCCGGGCGGTGGCCTCCGGGTATCAGGTGGCCGTCATCGCGCCCACCACGGTGCTGGCGCAGCAGCATTTTTTCAGTTTCCGGGAGCGTTTCGCTGCCACCGGGTTCATCATTGAGATGATCAGCCGGTTTCAGAACGCCGCCAGTCAGAGGGACATCACGGACCGCACCGCCTCCGGAGGGGTGGACATCCTCATCGGGACGCACCGGCTGTTTTCGCCGGATGTGAAATTCCGCAACCCGGGACTGGTGATCATCGACGAGGAACAGCGTTTCGGGGTGAAGCATAAGGAGCGACTGCGCCGGCTGCGGAGCGAGATCAACGTGCTGACGCTGTCGGCGACGCCGATCCCGCGCACGCTCTACATGGCTCTGGCCGGGGCGCGGGATATGAGCACCATATTGAGCGCGCCGTCATTGCGTCTGCCGGTGGAGACGGTGGTGGCCGAGTTCAACGACGAGGTGATTTGTCAGGCCGTGGCCCGGGAACTGTCCCGGGGCGGTCAGGTCTTTTACCTGCATAACCGGATCAACTCCATCGAAACGGTCCGGGAGCGCCTGGCCGGAGCCTTTCCCGACGCCCGGGTGGAGGTGGCCCACGGCAAGATGGACGAGGATGCCCTGGAGCTGATCATGAGCGAGTTTCTCGACGGCCGGATCGACATCCTCGTGTGCACCACCATCATCGAATCCGGGCTGGATGTGCCCAATGCCAACACCATCATCATCGAGCGGGCGGACCGCTTCGGGCTGGCCGAACTTTATCAGCTCCGGGGACGGGTGGGACGCTGGAAGCGTCAGGCGTATGCCTGGCTGCTGGTGCCGCGGGGGGAGCTGATGACCGACGACGGGCACAAGCGCATCGCGGCCATCCGCCGCTACACCCATCTGGGAGCGGGGTTCAAGCTGGCTCTGCGGGACCTGGAGATTCGCGGCGCGGGCAACATCCTGGGTGCGGAACAGTCGGGGCATCTGAAGGCCATCGGTTTCGAGCTGTACTGTCAGCTCCTGCGTCAGGAGGTGGCCCGGATGAGGGATCAGCGGTTTGAATTTCTGCCGGATGTGGAGATGGACATCGACTTCGTCGCCATGGCCCATGCCGCGCCGGAGGGGTTTCTGCCCGCCGCGGTGCCGCCGGATTACATTCCCAGCGAGCGTCTGCGGGTGGGGGCGTACCGCAAACTGGCCGGAATGGTGAGCGTGGATGATGTGGACGAATTCGCCGAAGAACTCTGCGACCGTTTCGGCCGGATGCCCGCCTGTCTCGAGAATCTGCTGGAGATCACCAGACTGCGGATCCGGGCGGCCCGCCGGGGGATCGTCAGGATCGTGGTGAGCGACAACACCTGCTTCTTTTACGGGGCCGACGGTCATCCGGTCCGTCCCGCCGATGCCGTCCTGCTGAAGCTTCACGCCAAAAACCCCCTCCGGTGGAGATTGCGGGAAATCAGCGAAATTCTGCGGATCCTGCCTTGATGAAATTTCAATTCCGGTGTATATTAACCGGATCATGATAGGACAGGTTGTATTCGCGATCGTTCAGACTTTCATCGCATTCGGCGTGGGGGCATTCGCCCGCTGGCGCGGGATGCTGCGTCCCGAGCACCTTGGGGTGCTGACCCGTTTCACCATCAACGTGTTCATGTCGATGATGGTCTTTTCGTCGGTCAGCGACAATCTCCGGGGGGCGGGCTGGAGCCAGATGGTGCTGCCGCCGCTTCTGGGATTCGGCATGTCCGCGCTCTGGTTTCTGGCCGGTTGGCCCCTTGCGGCCGTACTGAAGCAGCGGACGCCGGAGCGCCGCAGTGCCTTCATGCACCTGAGCACGCTGAACAATTTTCTTTTTCTGCCGATCATCATCGTGGAAGACATCTGGGGCGGCGCCCATGTGGCGGTGCTGCTCCTGATGAGCGTGGGGTTCACCATCAGCCAGTGGACGCTGGGCATCCTGCCCTTCGGCGGCGGGAGCCTTCGGGAGACGCTGAAAAAGCTCATCAATCCCAATCTCGCCGCCGCCCTGCTGGGAATTCTGGTCGCCGCCGCCGATTGTCCGATTCCGAAACTGGCGGATTCCACGATCCGGATGCTGGGCGGCATCACGGTGCCGCTGATGCTGGTGCTGATCGGCGCGGCGCTTCCCGACGGATGCCGCAAACTGGTCGGCGACACCAGGGATCTGCTGTGGTATTCCTTCTGCCGTCTGATCGTTTTGCCGCTGCTTGCGGTCGGGGTCATGAAGCAGCTGCCGCTTGAGGAAACTCTGTATCAGACCGCCATGGTGGTGGCGCTGATGCCGGGCTCTTCGGCGGGGGTGCTGATCGTCCGCAACTACTCCGGCGACTATGAATTCGCCGGCAGCGCCATCGTCGTATCCACGCTGCTCTCCCTGGGCACGGTGCCGCTTCTGCTCTGGCTGCTGGGCTTGTGAAACCGCCGGGAGGCGCCGTCACAGACCGGCCCCGGGGAAGAGCTTTCCGGGCTCGATGCCGGGCGGGTATTCCGGCGGGACTCTCCGCTCCCGCGCCAGCTGCTCCAGCACCGGGTCGAAGATCCGCCAGCCCGCGGCGGAAACCGCTTCGCTTACGAAGGAATCCCTTTCTCCCAGCATGGCCTCGACGAAGAGCCGGGCGTATGCGCTGAGGGCGGGACGGGTTCCCGCCGGGAGGGCGAAGTCAAGCTCCGCCGAGCCCACGCACAGATTCGGTCCCGGCAGTTTGACCTGGAGGGAGAGGCTCATGCCCTCCCGCGGACGGAGTGCGAACTTCAGCTCGTCTCCGGCGAAATCACCTGCTTTGATCCGGCGGAAGGGCGAACGGTCCGGACTGCGGAAAATCACCTTGATCCAGGTTTCGTCCCGGGCCATCGCCTTGCCGGAAAAGAGGGTGAAGCGGGTGCCCCGCCAGCGCGGCGTCTCCGCCTCCAGCACCGCCAGCGCGGCGGTCTCGGTGCGCGAATCCGCCGCCACTCCGGGCAGATCGGCATATCCCGCGTAGCGCGCGGTGCGCACCGATGCCGCCCGCACCTGTTTCAGCAGACGGAGTTTGGCCTTTTCGATCCCGGCCGATCCGGGCGGATCCGGCCGGTCCATGGCGGTCAGGGAGAACATTTCCAGCAGGTGATTCTGAAACATGTCGCGGATGCAGCCGGAGCGGTCGTAGTATCCGGCGCGGCCCTCCGCTCCGTCGTGTTCGGCGGCGCAGAGGATGACCTCGGAGATGTGGGTGGAATTCCAGGCGGGCTCGAAGATGCGGTTGGCGAAGCGGGTCACCAGGAGATTTCTGACGAAATCCTTGCCCAGAAAGTGATCCATGCGGCAGATCTGCGCTTCCTTCAGATGGAGGCGCAGTCCGGCCGCGAGGATTTCCGCGTCGGCGCCGGAGAGGCCCAGAGGTTTCTCCAGAATGACGCGGACAGCCCGGAATTTCTTCCCGGCATTGCGGAAAAATCCGGCGTTTCCCAGCGCTCCGATGATGCCCGGCAGATCGGCGGCCCCCACCGCGAAGTGAAAGATCAGCGCCGGTTTCACCGCTCCCCGCCACCGGGAGAGCACTTGATCCAGAGCGGCTTTCAGCCGCGCCGGAAATTCCGCTCCGGCGAGATCTCCCGGCACGAAAACAAAGTCCGCGAGCACCTCCCGGCCTCCGGATCCTGCGATATGCTCCCCGGCGAAGCGGCGGAACTCCTCATCGCTCCACGGCCGTCTGGCGCAGCCGATGACCCGCGATCCCTCCGGCCAGAGTCCGGCGGCTTTGAGTTCGGCGAAAGCGCTGAAGAGCTTTTTCGCGGCCAGATTTCCGGCGGCTCCGGCCAGCACCAGGATCGCCGGGGCCGGTTTGATCTCCAGACACCACTTGTATTCCATGCTCCCCGTCACAGCGCACTCCCGCTCCAGTAATGATGAAACGATTCCGTCCCGCCCCGGAGGCGGACGCCGTGATTGCCGAAGGCGTCCCGCTCCGCCGCCACCAGCACCGTGGCCATCACCGGATCGGCCGAGGCCGCCAGATACTGCCATCCCGCCGAAACCGCGGGCGCGGCGATGCACGCTTCCGCTGCGAAGCTCACCGTGCGCCGCCATCCCTCCATGAAGGGGGCGGCGAAGCGCAGGGCCCGCGGCGGGAGGAGGGGCGGCCGGGACGAGGCGTCCGGCGGCGCGTCGAGCCATAACTCCGGGAGGGCGGAGCGGATGATGCACCCGGCGCTCCACACCCGGACCAGATCCTCCATGACGAGGGAGAGGCCGAGGCTGCTGAATTCCCGGCGCAGCAGTCCGATGCCCTCGGCGAAGGCCTCCAGCAGGGCTCCCGTGAGGGCGGAGCCCGCCATATTCGGATCGGGCGGCGCAGTACGGGCGGGCCGCGGGATGATTGCCCGGTGGGCGGGATCGCGCCACTCGGGGGAGGCGGAGAGCTGACGCATCTGCACTCCGGCGGCGATGGCCGGGACCGGAAATCCGAGGCCGACGGCGTCAACGAGGCACTCCGGACCGGAACCCTTGCTCTCCGCCCGGTCGTCCAGACGGTCGAGGAAACTGCCGGTTCCGTCCGGGGCGGGTTCCCGGAGCACGGAAGCGGTGAGTTCCAGCAGGAAATTGCGCGGGTCGTTTTCTTTTCGCCACCGGTCGAAGAAGTCGGCGGCGGCGCGGTGGTCCGCGTCCGGGCCGCACTCCAGGAGCCGGAGGATCTCGGCGATGATCTCCAGCTGGGCGTATTCGATGCCGTTGTGAACATTTTTCACCCGGTGCCCGGCGCCGCCCGGACCGAAAAAGGCCATGGCCCGGCCCCCGGACGGGGTTTCGGCCGCGCAGTCGGCGAGGATCTCCTGAAGTTCCCGCCAGGCTCCGGGAGACCCCCCGGCCATGAATGACGCTCCCTTCAGCGCGCCCCGGACGCCTCCCGAAATTCCGAGCCCGAGATAGCCGATGCCCGCGGCCTCCAGAGACGCCGCCAGCATGTCGGATTCGTCCGGGGCGGAATTGGCGCCGTTGACGATGACATCCCCCGGTTCGGCCAGTTTCTGCAGGCGTCCGGCGATCTCCCGGGTGGCGTCTCCCGCGGTGAGCATCATGATGAATTTCCGGGGACGATTCAGCAGCGCCGGGAGTTCCTCCAGCGCGGCGGCGGCGGTGAAAAGCGGCGATTCGCCGGCGACGAAAGCGCTTTTTTCGACGGTGCGGTCCCACAGCAGGACGCGGCGTCCGTGCGACGCCATGTTGCGGGCCAGGTTGGCGCCCATGGCGCCGGTGCCGACGCAGGCGGCGTCGGCGCGAATTTTCCTCTCCATAAAAACACCCCTCCTCATTGGTGCGACATAAGAAATCACCGCGGGAGGCTTTTGTCAAGCCGGATCGGGGGAAATTGCAAGGTTTATTTTGACGCATTTTGACGCTTTGAAAGCCTGAAAACTTGTATTCCTGCAAAAATATGCTATATTATTCAAACTGTTGTATGTCGGCATCTGCCGATCCGCCGACGGCCGCTTTTTTGTCCAAGAATCGACAGGAGTGAAACTGTGAAAACTGTACTTGTCTTTGTAAAACAGGTGCCGGATACCCAGAACATCACCGGAGACGCCATGACTCCGGAGGGGACCGTGAACCGCGCCGCTCTGCCGGCGATTTTCAACCCCGAGGACCTGAACGCGCTGGAAATGGCCCTCGAGCTCAAGGACCGTTACGGCGTCAAGGTCGTGGTCGCCACCATGGGCCCCTTCAACGCCGCCAACGTCCTGCGCGACTGTCTCTGCCGCGGCGCCGACGAGGCCATTCTCCTCACCGACCGCGCTTTTGCCGGCGCCGACACCCTGGCCACCAGCTACGCGCTCAGCTGCTGCGCCGGGACCGTGGGCGCCGATCTGATCCTCTGCGGCCGTCAGGCCATCGACGGCGACACCGCCCAGGTCGGTCCTCAGCTCGCGGAAAAGTTGAACCTCCCCCAGATCGCCTACGTCGAGGAGGTCATTTCGGTGGAAAACGACCGGATCACCGCCCGCCGCGGGATCGAGGGCGGACATGAGATTCTGGCCGCTCCCCTGCCGGTGCTGGCCACCGTGGTGGACGCCAACACTCCCCGTCCCCGGGCCGCCCGCCGTATCATGAAGTACAAGCGCGCCCGCATCCCCAGCGAGGTCCGCAGGGAGATTCCCGATGCCGCCGCCGCCGAGGCCGAAATCGCCCGGCTCAAGGCCCAGGGATTGCTCATCACCGAACTCACCGCCGCGGCCGCGGGAGCCGATGTGAACCGCATCGGTCTCAAGGGCTCGCCCACCAAGGTGAAAAATATTCAGTCCGTCGTCCTTACCGCCGGTGAAGCCAAGAGCGTCGAGCCCACCGCTTCCGGTATTGCCGAACTCATCCATGAACTCATCAGCGATCATACTTTGGGGTAATCAATCATGTCCGAAAAAATTGGCAACGTCTGGGTGTTCGTTGAGCAGGAGGGCGGCAAGATCGCCGATGTCAGCCTCGAGCTCGTCAGCAAGGGCGCCGAGCTGGCCGCCCGCCTCGGTGTGAAAACCGAAGCCCTGCTCCTGGGCAACCATGTGGAATCCTGCGTCGATACGCTGGCCGCCTACGGCTGCGATACCGTCTATCTGGCTCAGGACGAGCGTCTGGAGCCTTTTACCGTGCTGCCCTTTGCCAGGACGATCATGAAACTGATCCTGGAGCACAAACCCAATATCCTGCTTTTCGGAGCCACGATGAAGGGCCGGGAGCTCGCTCCCCGCATCGCTTCCGAAAAGAAGGCGGGCCTCACCGCCGACTGCACCGCTCTGGCCATCGACGACTTCGAGGATAAGGTCAACGGCAGGAGCTACAAGGACAAGCTCATGCAGATCCGTCCCGCGTTCGGCGGCAACATCATCGCCACCATCGTCAACACCTGGGACGATCCCCAGATGGTGACGGTCCGCGAGGGCGTCATGAAGCTGGCCGAGCCCGACCGGACGCGAAAAGCCCGGGTCGTGAATGTCCCGGTGGAGCTTAAGCCGGAGGATCTGGTGGTGGAGGTCATCGAGCGGGTCCGTCAGGAAAAGAGTGTGGACCTGAAGGGCGCCCGCATCATCGTCGCCGGCGGCTACGGGGTCGGTTCCAAAGAGAACTTCAAGCTCATCCGCGAACTTGCCGAAACCCTGGGCGGCGAGGTGGGCGCTTCCCGCGCCGCCGTGGACGCCGGGTGGATTGACCATGACCATCAGGTCGGTCAGACCGGTGTGACGGTGCGGCCGCGGCTCTACATCGCCTGCGGCATTTCCGGGGCGGTGCAGCATCGCGCCGGCATGGCCGAATCCAGCAAGATCATCGCCATCAACACCGATCCGGGCGCACCGATTTTCTCCGTGGCCGATTACGGCATTGTGGGAGATTTGAACGCGGTCGTGCCGATGATGATAAAGGCTTTCAAGGCCAAGGCATAAGCGATAGGAACAAAGAACATGGCTAATTTTTTTCAGGATAATCGCGATCTCCGCAACACGCTCGCCAATCTCGATCTGGCGGAAGCGGTTGGGATGATGGAGGACAATTACGCCAATGCCGGCAAGTTCGACACCGCTCCCCGGGACTATCAGGACGCTCTGGACAATTACGCCCAGGTGCTCGAGGTGGTGGGCGGCATCGCCGGAGACAACATCGAGCCCCGTTCGCGCATCGTGGACGAGGAGGGGCCGGAATTCAAGGACAATAAAGTGACCTACCACCCCCTCACGGTGGAAAATCTCAGCGATCTCCGCAAGGCCGACGTCATGGGCGTGATGCTGCCCCACCGTTTCGGCGGTCTGAATTTCCCGGTTTCCGTCTACACCATGATGACGGAGATGGTTTCCCGGGCCGACGCCAGTCTGCAGAATCTTTTCGGCCTTCAGGACATCTCCGAGACCATCAACCTTTTCGGTTCGGAGGAGCAGAAGCAGAAGTATCTGCCCCTTTTCGCCGAGGGACTGGTGGACGGTTCCATGGACCTGACCGAGCCGGACTACGGCAGCGACCTCCAGTCGGTCCGCCTCCGCGCCTATGAAAAGGACGGTCAGTGGTACCTCAACGGCATGAAACGTTTCATCACCAACGGATGTTCCAAGGTGCATCTGGTGCTGGCCCGTTCCGAAGAGGGCACCACCGACGGCCGCGGGCTCTCCATGTTCATCTGCGAGGCCTGTCCCCAGCTGGTGGTCCGGCGCATCGAGCATAAGTTCGGCATCCACGGCGTGGCCACCTGCGAACTGCAGTTCAACGATGTGCCCGCCCAGCTCTGCGGCAAACGCCGCCTCGGTCTGATCCGCTACGTCATGAGCCTGATGAACGGAGCCCGCGTGGCCATCAGCGCGCAGGCGGTGGGCATCGCCGAAGCCGCTTTCCGGGAGGCCAGAAAATATGCCGCCGAGCGGGAGCAGTTCAAGCGCTCCATCGACAAATTCCCGGCCATCTACGACATGCTGGCCCGGATGAAGGCCCGCCTGACCGCCGCCCGGGCGCTCCTCTATGAAACCACCCGTGCCGTGGACCTCCGCGCCGTCTACAATGAGAAGGCCGAGAGCGGCGAAGCCACTCCGGAGGAGCGGGCCAAACAGAAGTATTACACCCGCGTGGCCGCCGTGCTCACCCCCATGTGCAAGGCCCTGGCCACCGAGTCCGCCAACATGATCGCCTACGATGCGTTGCAGATTCACGGCGGCGCCGGGTATATGAAGGACTTCAATATCGAGCGCTTCACCCGGGACGCCCGCATCACCAACATCTATGAGGGCACCACTCAGCTGCAGGTCGTCGCCGCCATCGGCGGCGTGGTGCAGCGGGACAACGATCCCCGCATCGCCGAACTGGCCGCGCTGCCTTTCGAGGGCCGCGCCGCCGAACTCCGGGACAAGGTGATGAAAATGCACGCCCGTCTGCTGGAGGCGGTAAAGGCGGTTTCCGCCAAAAAGGATCAGGCCTACCACGATCTGCGGGCCCGGGATCTGGTGGAGATGGAGACCATCGTCTTCACCGGGCTGCTGCTGCTGCGGGATTCGCTGAAAACCGCGGAACTGCTGCCGGTGGCCGAGCGCTGGATCATCGACGGGGAAGCGGACTTCGAACTGCGCAATTTCCGGGTCATGTCCATGGATATGACTTTGATCGAAAATCATCGCGCCGTCATTGATTTCTGAGGTTAAAAAAGGAGCAGAATATGAACAACGCATATTTGGAGCGGGCGAAAAAAGTCATTGCCGATCCCCAGATACTTTCCGTGGTCGCCGCCAAGCGGGCCAGACAGCTGGCTCTGGGCGGACGGCCCATGGTGAAGTGCGATTCGGAGAATCATCTGGACGTGGCTCTGCTGGAGATTGCCGAGGGGCTGCTCGGTTACGAATTCGTTTCCGATGATGAAGCCGCCGCCGAGGCCGAAAAGGCCGCCGAAGCGGCGGATAAAGCCGCCGAGGCCGAATGATGGAGAGCGGCGTCATCCCGCAAGTGGCGGTGATCATGGGCTCCAAGAGCGATCTCGGCACCCTGGACGGAGCGTTCAAGGTGCTGGATGATTTCGGCGTGCCCTGGGTCCGGCGGGTGATGAGCGCCCATCGGACGCCCGCCGACGCGGCGGAATTCGCCGCTTCCGCGGCCGACTCCGGTCTCAAGGTCATCATCTGCGCCGCCGGCATGGCCGCTCATCTGGCCGGCGCCGTCGCCGCCAATACCATCCTGCCGGTGATCGGGGTGCCGGTGAGCTGCGAGCCGTTCAACGGCATGGATGCTCTGCTCTCCACGGTGCAGATGCCTCCGGGGATTCCGGTGGCCACCGTCACCGTGGGAAAGGCCGGGGCCAAAAACGCCGCCCTCCTGGCGGTGGAGATCATGGCTCTCTCCGATCCCGAGCTCCAATCCCGTCTCCTGGCCTTTCGCCGCGAACAGGCGGAGGCCGTCCGTCAGGCCGACAGCACTTTATAATGGGTCGTCACAGCGCCGAATCCCGGCGCGTCTTTCGGCGGCTCGCAAAAGTCCGAACCGGGAGCATTTTCGGTGGTTACTCTACGAGTAGCCACACTCAAATTACCCATTTCGTCTTTTTTGCGATCCATCCGTAATTCATCGCCGTTATTCAGCGCTGTAACGACCGGTTTGGGCCGTTGCAGCCCCGACGGCGCGCGGCGCCTTTGATTACCGCTCCACCAGATGCGAGAAGCGCTGTTTCGCTCTCGCCGGAGGCGGAAATCCGGCGCGGAATTTCTCCATGTATTCGGCGGACAGACGGAGGATTTCCTGATTGTTGCTTCGTACATCCTCAGGCTTTTCAACTCGATAGCTGCCGTCGGCGAAACAGCGGGTCATCCAGGAATTCTGCACTCCCGTGAAGTGGCTCATATCCTTGTATTCCATCTCATTGCAGATGTGATCCCGGGCCCGCGAAAAATCGTAAAGCCGGACGTTGGGCTCGGCAAGCAGTTTCCCGGCCAGCGCCTCGCGAAACGCCAGCGCGCTCTCGATGCATCCGGTCTCCTCCATGGCGCACCAGAAGTACACGCTGTAGGGGGAGAAGAAAAATGTGAACTCGGTTTCCGGATACTTCCGCACCGTCTCCAGCAGGTTGCACTGCACGGACTCGTCGGCCTTTTCCGGCAGGATCGGCGCGAAACTCAGCGGTTCCTCCCGGGCGGCCGCGATCATGGCCTCCAGCCCCGTCGGTTCGGCCCGGTAGTCCCAGCAGAACATCCGCGCGGGATCGGTCCGGATGAGGTGACGGTCCCGCTTCTTGTAGTTGCGGATGATCCGGGGTTTCAGCCACACGGGATAGTAATCGCTGAGCAGCGTCCAGTTCCACCAGTACTGGACGTCGTACAGGTGATTCCCGGAGTATATGTAGTCGGGCAGCGGGCAGTAGTGGGCATCCTTGTCCGCGTTGAAGGTCAGGATGTCCAGCGCCCAGTACACCCGTCTGACTTCGCCGTGCCGGCTCTCCTCGGCGATCTCCACGAAGAGCCTGCCGGTGGCGGGCAGAAGCCCCCGGGCCGTGGCCTTCACCGTCCTGCCGCCGAGGGCTGATTCAAATTCGTCGATTCTGAAGTTCTGGCTCATGGAACTGCCCACCACTACGGTGTCGTAGTCGAAATGGCGCAGCACCCCGGGTATCTGGTAATATTCCCGTGAAAATTCCGGCATCGCCCAGTCGAAGGGCGCGTGATAGCGCATGAACGGATCGAGGACTATGGTGATGATCGCGGGCAAGGTCAGAATCGCGAGGGTTGCGATGACGATCACCGCCGTCCAGTGCCGGGAAGTGTACCGGCGGTCGATCCGGCCGATGATTTTTTTCAAATGCGGGAGTATCTTTTTCATGGCTCAGAAGTTGAAGTAGAGAAAGGGGCTGATGCGGGACATGCACAGGATCGACCCCGCGATCAGCACGACGGTGTAGAGCGCGGTCAGCAGCCCCGGCTTGAATTTTTTCAGCATGGCGACGGCGTTGGGCGCGAAAAATATGATCCCCATGGAGACGAGAAACATGGAGATGGCGGTAGTGGAGATGTTGGCGCAGGTCATGCGCAGACTCTCCGGCGAGAAATCCACCAGCCCGGAGAAGAGCCGCCCGGCGTGGGCGAGATCCTGACTGGAGAAAAGCAGACCGATGATGAGCATGAAGGAAAAGGTGAGCGCCACGCCGAGGAATTTGGGGAGGCGGATCGGGCTGTAGGTTTTCCAGAGGTTGTAAACACAGATGCAGAGCCCGTGGAGGAAGCCCCAGATCAGAAACACCCATCCTGCCCCGTGCCAGAGACCGCAGAGGGTGAAGGTGATCAGCAGATTCAGAAGTTTCCGCGGCATGCTGCACCGGGAACCGCCCAGCGGGAAATAGACGAAAGTCATGAGGAAACGGCCCAGCGTGATGTGCCAGCGCTTCCAGAATTCCGCGATGCTGGCGGATTTGTAGGGCGAGTCGAAGTTGACCGGGAGTTTGATGTTGAACATCAGCCCCAGACCGATGGCCATGTCGCAGTACCCGGAGAAGTCGAAGTACATCTGAATCGAGAAGGCGAAAGCCCCCGCCCAGGAGTTTCCCAGCCATGAGCCGATCTCGGGATTGAACGCCTCGATGGTGATCCGGCCGAAAAAGTCTGCGATCATCATTTTTTTCGCCAGTCCGATGGCGAAGACGTAAAAACCTCCGGCCACGTTGTCCCAGTTCAGGCGGCGGTTGGCCGCGCAGGCGAACTGGGGCATCATTTCGTTGGGCAGCACGATGGGACCGGCGATGAGCTGGGGGAAGAATGTCACGAAGATCGAGTAGGTCAGCAGATTGTAACGCTCGGTGAGATCGCCTTTGTAGATGTCCACCAGATAGGCCAGCTGCTGAAAGGTGAAGAAGCTGATCCCCAGGGGCAGCAGCAGCCGGAGGGTCGGTATGTCCGTCCGGAAGAGGGCGTTCAGGTTTGTGATGAAAAAGTCCGCGTACTTATAGTATCCCAGCAGCCCCAGATTGAAGACGATGCCGAGGAGCAGCGCCGTTTTTTGCAGATTCCGATGGCCCGCGGCGGCGAAAAGCACCCGTCCGAGCGCGTAGTTCACCGCGATGGAGGCGAGGATCAGCGGCAGATAGGAGGGGTTGAACCATGCGTAAAAAAAGAGGCAGGCGCACACCAGGAAGAGTTTCTGGGGCCATTCCCGGCGCAGCCGGGAGAGTGTGAAATAACCGGTGAGCACGACCGGCAGAAAGAACAGGATGAAGATGTGGGATGAAAATATCATTATGAGGCCGGACCGGCGGTCTCGCTCCTTGGGTGATCTGCGGAAAACAACTTCATTTAATATACCCCGCTTTTCGGCGTTTGTCAAATAAAGACCGTGTCGCAGGATGACTTGACCGGATCGTGCGACAGGCGGATGCGGAGCCGGGCTCACGGCGCCGCATGCCGCCGACCGACGGCTCGCCGCTCGGACAGTACCGTCCTCTTGCGCCGAAGCCGGTTAATTTGGCTGAAATCCGTTTCCGCCAGTGGCAAAAACGCCGTTGACGTGCTAAAGTATGACGATGTGAGGCTTCGGAAGGCCGCGGAGTTTTTTCCGGCGGGGTTTCCGGGCGTGAAGATCGGAAGAGAGGTTTGGAATTTTGAATGCAGAGATATTTCTGGCGCTCCGGTATCTGAAGCCGCGGCGCAGCGAGGTTTCGCTGATCGCCGTTCTGTCCGTGCTGGGGGTGACCCTGGGGGTGGCGGTGCTGGTGATCGTGCTGGCGGTCATGACCGGATTCATCGATCTTTTCAAGGAGAAGCTCATTGAGACCCAGGCGCATTTTCAGATCAGCCACTATGACCGGATCATCAGCGAGCCCGAAAAGATCATTTCGCTGGTGGAGTCCGCAGGAGGCAGGGCTTCGAGGGCGGTCTGCATGCCGGCGCTGGTGCAGGACAACCGCAGGCGCTTCGTGACCAAGATGCTGATCGGAGTGGACTCCTCGGGGCTGGAGGATCATTACGATTTTTCCCGCGCTGTGACCGCCGGCACCTGGAAACTTGCCCCGGGGCAGATCCTCGTGAGCAGCGACGTGGCGAACGAATTCAATATCTGGGTGGGGGACAAGCTGCTGATCCACGCCCCCAACAAACTGGCCGAGCTGGTGGAGGTGAGCGATTCCGGGGCGGTGAAGTTCAACGACAGCAAGGAGGTGTTTCTGCCCCATGAGTTTGAGGTGGCGGGGATCTTCTCCTTCGGCAAGAGCGACTTCGACCGGCAGTTCATATTCGCGGAGGTCGACGATGCCGCGGAGCTTTACGGGATGCCCTGGGATTCGGCCACGGCGATCTTCGGCTGGGTGCCCGATCCCTACGACATGGACGGCATCCTCGACGCCATCCGGAGCGGTCTGAAGCGGCTTTATCCCTACGGCGCGCCCCGGGTGACCGGCTGGCAGGAGAGCAACCGCGCCATGCTGGGCGTGCTGGCCATGGAGAAGCGCATGATGTTCTTTCTTCTGATCTTCATCGTGCTGGTGGCGGCTTTCAGCATCACCAACACGCTGATCACCACCGTTTATCAGAAAACCCGCGCCATCGGCACCCTGAAGGCTCTGGGGTCCACCCCGGGGCAGATTTTGCGGATCTTCGTCTGGCAGGGGGCGATCGTGGGAATCATCGGGGCGGTGCTGGGGATCGGCGCCGGATGTCTGCTGGTGATCTTCCGCAACGATGTGCTGGCTTTTCTCCGGGCGAGGGGCAGTGATCCCTTTCCCAAGGAGTTTTACTATTTCAACGAACTTCCGGCGGAGCTGGTGGCTTCGGATCTGCTGCTGATCGGCGGCTGCGCCGTGATTCTCTGTACATTGGGTGCGCTCCTGCCGGCGGCGCGCGCCGCATCACTCGATCCGGCCAGAGCGCTGCGCTATGAATGACGAAACCGTGTTTGTCTGTGAAGATGTCTGCAAAAGTTATCCGGCGGGCCGGAAGCGTCTTCAGGTCCTCCGGGGGGTGAACTGGCGCATCCCCTCCGGCGCATGGAGCGCTCTGCTCGGGGCTTCCGGGTCCGGCAAGACGACGCTCCTGAACATTCTGGGCACTTTGGAGAAGCCGGACGGCGGCAGAGTGCTTTTCCGGGACACCGATCTGGGGCGTCTGGGGTCCCGTGCCGCCTCCGCCTTTCGGGCGACGGAGCTCGGGTATGTCTTTCAGGCCTACCAGCTGCTGCCGGAGCTGACGCTGCTGGAAAATGTCATGCTCCCGAATCTGCTGGCCGGCATGGACCGCCGGAAGTGCCGGAGCCGGGCGCTGGAGCTCCTGGAGCGTTTCGGGCTGTCGGAGCGTCTGCGTCATCACCCTTCGGAGCTCTCCGGCGGCGAGCAGCAGCGCACCGCCATCGCCCGGGCGCTGGTGAAATCTCCCCGGGTGCTGCTGGCCGACGAACCCACCGGCAATCTGGATTCGGCCTCCGGGGAGGCGATTTTGAAGCTCTTCGGCGAATTGCGTGATTCCGGGCTCACCATCGTGATGATCACCCACAACGCCGAGGCGGCGGAGCGGGCGGACCGGGTGGTGAAGCTGGCCGACGGCGTCATTGTTTAGGAAATTTACGGGAAATCAATTCAAATACGGAGAAACAGGATATGGCTCTTTGGAGTGGCAGATTTTCAGAAGCGGGACGCGCGGAGCTGATCGCGTTTTCGGAGTCGATCTCCTACGATCGCAGACTTTACGCTCAGGACATCGCCGGGAGCAAGGCTCACGCCGCCATGCTGGGGGCCTCCGGCATCATTCCCGAAGCCTCGGCCCGCGCCATCATTTCCGGGCTGGACGACATCTGCAGGCGCATTGACGCCGGAGATTTTGAATTCAAGGCCGAGCTGGAGGACATCCACATGCACATCGAGAGCGAGCTCACGCGGGCCATCGGGCCCGAGGGCGCCCGTCTCCACTCCGGCCGCAGCCGCAACGATCAGATCGCCCTGGACATCCGCCTCTATCTGCGGGGCGAGATCGACCGCCTTACCGCAATGATCCGCGAACTTCAGCGGGCCCTGGTGGCCAAAGCCGGTGAGAATCCCCGGGTCATCATGCCGGGCTTCACCCATCTGCAGCACGCGCAGGTGGTGCTTTTCGCCCATCATCTGCTGGCTTACGCGGAGATGTTCGACCGGGACGCGGAGCGGCTGGCGGACTGCCGCCGGAGGATCAACGTCATGCCTCTCGGGGCCGGTGCGCTGGCCGGGAGCACGCTGCCGCTGAACCGGGAGATGGTGGCGGAATTGCTGGACTTCCCGAAAGTGACCCGCAACAGCATGGATTCGGTGGCGGACCGGGATTTCGCCATGGAATTTGCGGCGGCGGCGGCGATTTTCGCGGTGCACGCCTCCCGGCTCAGCGAGGACATCATCCTCTGGAGTTCTCAGGAATTCAATTTCGTGGAGCTGGCGGATTCCTTCTGCACCGGTTCCAGCCTGATGCCGCAAAAGAAGAATCCCGATGTCGCCGAACTCACCCGGGGCCGTTCCGGCCGCTGCGTCGGCAATCTCGTCACCCTGCTGACCCTCTGCAAGGGCCTCCCGCTGACTTATAACCGCGATCTGCAGCTGGATAAGGAGCCGCTCTTCGACTCCATCGACACGATGGCGGCGATCCTCGGCATCTGGCCGGGGATGATCGCCACGATGACCATCCATCCGGAGCGCATGGCCGCCGCGGCGGGCGATCCGGCGCTGATGGCCACCGATCTGGCGGAAAAGCTGGTCGGCATGGGGGTGCCGTTCCGGGAGGCGCATCGGCAGGTCGGCGCTCTGGTCAAGTACAGCCGCGAACATGACAAGCCCCTGGACAAGCTGACGGTGGAGGAGATGCGGGAGTGCATCCCCCTGGCCGACGCCGGATTTGCGGCGCTTTTCGACCCGGAGGCCAGCGTGGCGGCCCGGGAAATCACCGGCGGTACCGGATTCAGGGCCGTGGCCGGGGAGATCGAAAACTGGCGGAAACGGCTGGAAATGTGAAAAAAACGCCGGAATTTCATTTTTCGGCTAAAGAAACCGCCCGGCGCCGGTGTCATAGTCAATGAGGAAGTTCGGATAACAGGGACGGCATAAGTGGATATTCCGGAGTTGAACAGGCTGATTGACGCGCATCAGAGCGAACTCCTGCGTTTCGCCCGGGGCGTCCTCGGGGACGGCGGTCTGGCTCAGGATGCGGTGCAGGCCGCGTTTGAGGCGCTGGCCGTTCGCGGCGGGGCTCCGGAGAATCCGCGGGCCTGGCTCTACAAAGTCACCCGGACCCGGGCGCTGAACATCCTCCGGAGCCGGAAGCGGTTTGAGTTCGTCGGCGATCCGCCCGAGAACTTCTGCGGGGAATCCGGGTCGCCGGAGGAGAGCGTGTGCCGCGATGAGCGCAGCCGGATCCTGCGGGAGGCGGTGGCGGAGCTGCCGGGGGCCCAGCGGGCGGTGCTGATGCTCCGGTATGACCGCGACATGAGCTACCGCGAGATCGCGGCGGTCATGGGTTCCTCCTCCGGGACCGTGGGAGCGCATCTGCACTCGGCCCTGAAGAATCTTGCTTCCCGGTTGAGAAAACATTTCAGCGAGGAGGGAAAATGAGAAAGTCCGCACCCATGGAGATCACTCCGGAGGCCGAGGCGCTGGGGCGGGAAGCTGTGGAGGCGATGGATCTGCCCGCCCGTCCCGTGCTGGACGCGCAAAGACGCGATGAAATCGTCAGGATCGCTCTGCGGCGTCGTGCCGACCGGTGGTGGCGTCTGGCCGGAGCCGTCGGCATCGCCGCCAGCGTGGCGCTCATGGTCTGTGTGTCGCTGCCGACCTTGAGCCGCTCGAGGGGGGGGATGCGTAAAACTTTTTCCGCCGCCGACGAGTACCGTGTCATGGCCGAATCGACTGCCTGCTCCGACGGGGCTGCGGGAAGGGCGTTCGGGAATGGTTCGGAGTTCGCTCCCCCGCCGCCCGCCGCCCCTGCCGCTTCCCGGTCGGCCGTTTCCGGCGGAAGGGCAAATGCGGCCCGCGGCGGCCGCACCGGCGCCGCGGCAGGCGGGCGGAATCAGCTCGCCGCCGCCAAGCCGATGGTGATGACGGCGAAGTCCGCCGGAGCGGCTCCGGCGGATTTCGCCGCGGAGAACGCCGTTTTCGGCCTTGCCGCGGATCGGGAGGTCTTTGAGGACATCTGCGAGGCGGCGGAGGAGCCGAAACCGTCTCCCGGGGCGAAGATACTGATCCGCACCGCTTACGAAGAGGGGGCGGATACGGTCCCGACGGGAGATGCGGTGCGGCGAAAGGAAAAGACCGCCGCCCTTGAGGAGGGCTTCATCGACCCGGCCGTGGAACCCTGCTCGACTTTTTCCAGCGACAGCGACCGGGCCGGTTTTGAAGCCGCGGCGGAGATGCTCCGGCAGGGTTTCCGCCCGGAACCGGAGACGGTGCGGATCGAGCAGTTCGTCAACGCTCCGGTGTACCGGGATTATCCGCACCCGGAGGGCGACGCGGCGCTGAAACCGTCGCTGCGTCTGGCCGGACATCCTTTCCGCGGCGATCTGCTGGTGCTCCGGGCGTCGATTCAGGCCGCCGGAGCGGGCGCCGGGAGCGGGAAGTTCGCCGGAGACGGAGTGGACTATATCGTGCTGGCGGATATTTCCGGCTCGATGGCCATCGGCAGGGCCGAGGCCGGCGCGGAGGCATTTCCCGGGACGCTGGCTTCCCATCTCGAACCCGCCGACACCATGGACATCCGTCATATCGGCGGCGGGGAGGAGGATATCAATGCCGAGATCGTCGAATTTCTCTCCCTCTGCCGCCGCCGCAATTCCGCCCGCGGGCAGGTGGCGATCCTGGTGACCGATCTGCGCTCGGTGCCGGAGGAGGGGATGGCGGAGATGATGCTGAATCTGCTGCGCGACGCGCGCAATTCCAATTTGAGATTCAATGTGGTGGCCTTCGGCGGCAGCGCGCGCTCCGGGATCAACGCTTCCGGACGCACTTCCGACCGGTGGGGCGAGGAGCTGGCCGAGGCGGGCGGCGGCGTCTTTCTGCGGGCTGAGACTCCGGAGGACGCCGCGGAAATGCTGGACCGGGATTTCGAATCGAGTTTCCGGATCGTGGCCGACGATGTGAAGATCCAGGTGGAATTCGATCCGGCGCGGGTGGCCGCCTACCGGCTGGCCGGTTACGAGCGGCGGCGCATGGCCGCCGAGGATTTCCGCAACGATTCGGTGCGCGCCGCCGGACTGCCCTCCGGGCGTCAGGTGACGGCGATCTACGAACTGCGGATGCGTCCCGGCGCGGAGAGCGGGCGGGTCGCCGACATGACGGTGCGCAGCCGGGAGCCCGGAAGCGTGGGATTCACGGAGGCGAATTGCCGGATCGACCTGAGCGAGCGGGTGGATTTCGCGGATGCCGGGGATGATTTCCGGCTGGCCTTTGCCCTGGCCGAATGGGCCGGGAGCATGCGTTATCCGGAGCGGGACGGCCGGGCCGGCATTGACGCCGTGATCGGGCTGGTGCCCGCCGGGGCGGAGTACCGGATCTTCAGGGAATTGATGCAGTTGTCCAAATAATACAGAGGAAGGGAGGCTCTCATGCCGAAGGGATTGTTCAGATTTTTCGCCGCGATGCTGTTATGGAGCGTCGCCGCCGCGGCCGACGAGCCGGAGCCGCCCGCGCTTGTTGCAGTCCGGGATGCGGTCATGGAGATGACTTTGGGGGAAAATGCGGTATGTGATTTCACCTTTACCGTGGTCAATGAGGCGGAAGAGGCGCGGATCCCGCTCTTCAGCGGCGCGGCCGCGCTGGCCGACGGCGGCGAATTCCAATGCCGTGCGCCGGGATTTTTCTCCCGTGCGCCCCGGGCCGACATCCTCACCGCTTCCGACGGTCCGGTGCTCAGGATCAGGCGGCCGGGGACGGTGCGCTGCCGGTTGCGTTTCACGGTACGCTCCTCCGGCGAAGGGAGCCGGAGACGGGCGGAACTGAAATTTCCGGTGCTGCGGGGCAGCGTCAGGAGCCGGATCAACGGGCCCGGCACGGATGCGGAACTGCAAGGATCGCTCGCGGACGGCGACGCCCGGGCGTGGCAGCTGGGCGACGCGGTGGTGACCTGGCGTCTCCTGGAGGGCGAAAGCGCCGGCGGCGATGAAACGGTGCTCCGTCTCTCCGGCAAATGCGAACTTGCCGCGGCGGCGGATACTCTGAAATTCGTCATGCGGGCCGACGGTCAGCTCTCCTCCGGCGGCATCGGCGAATCCGTGTGGACGCTGCCCGCCGGGTGGACGCCGGTGCGGGTGGAGGCGGTGCCGGAGCTGAAAAATTGGAGTTTTGATGCCGAAAATTCGCGTCTGACCGCCGAATTCGCCGACAAGGTTTCCGGCGGCTACCGGATCACCATGGAGTTGTCCAGGCCGGTCACATCGCTGCCCTGCGACTTCACGATTTCCAGTCCCGAACCCGAGGCGGCTTATTTTTCATCGACGTGGGAGGTTTCCGCCGCCGAGGGGCTGACGCTGGAGCTTGCGGAAAACGGTTCTCTGGTCCGGGTCCCCAGGCCGGAACCGGTGCGCATCGCCCAATCCGGCGGCGGACGGCAGTATTTCGCGGTTTACGGCGGCCGCGATCCCGCCCGCTTCACGCTGCGGGTCAGCGAGCCCGAGATCTCGTCGGAGAGCATGGTCCGGGTGACCATGGCTCCGGAACGCTTCAGCGCCAAGGCGGATTTCAAAGTCAATATCCGTCAGGCTCCGGCCGGGAAGCTGACGGTGGCGTTTCGCAGTCAGTGGCGGTTTCAGGATCTGATCTCGGGCGACGGGCGCAAGCCGGATTTCGTCATGCTCCCGGAGGACGGGAGCGGGATCAGCCGCGGGGTGGTGGAATTTCCCGCGCCGATTTCCGGAGAGACGGAATTTTCGCTGGTGTTTGAGGCCGATCCGGTTATCGGGCGGGAGTTTGCCTCCGGCGATTTCCGCATCGTCGGCGCGAAGGGGCGCGGTCACGCGGCTCTCATCTGCGATCCGGCGGTGGAGGCCGGGAGCGTGATCCTCAGCGGCCTGACCGGCGTGCCCGCGGACACGCTGCCGGTGCGCAGCAATTACACCATCGCTTCGGGAATATCCCGGGACGAACCCTGGAGCATGAACTGCGTCCCGACTTCCGCGCCCAGACGCATCTCCGGCGAAATCTTCGAGCTTTACACCGTGGGCGACGGGCGAAGCAGCGGTTTTGCCCTTTTCACTCTGGACTGCACCGGGGCGCCCTTTGACGAAATGGACTTTGAATTTCCCTCCGAATGCGGCAACATCGAATTCACCGGTTCCGGAAACGCCGTCGTATCCACGGTCCGTGAAATCGAGGGCCGCGACGGATTCACGGTCCGCCGGGTGACATTCGCCCGGCGCACCACCGGAGCGGTGAC
This sequence comes from Victivallaceae bacterium, assembly GCA_045585875.1. GTDB lineage: Bacteria > Verrucomicrobiota > Lentisphaeria > Victivallales > Victivallaceae > JAVBQJ01. The sequence continues at coordinate 31,460 of JAZMZH010000088.1, forward strand.
CATTCTGGCCTCTTTTGAACTGGCGGGCGGCGCGGGCGCCGCCTTAACCTACGGCGGCATATCCATACTCGGCGGCGCCGAGGTGAGTTCCTGCTTCGCCGCCGTCACCGGGACTCCGGTAATGAAGCCGGAGGCGTCGGAAACCCCGGACGGCGTCACCGCCATTCTGCCGGAGCAGCTGCCCGGAGAGTACACCGCCATGATCAACGGCCGGGTGCTTCAGGCGTGGCGGCTGGCCCCCGGCGCCCGGGGCGAGACCGTGATTCGCTCCGGTTCCAGACTGGAGACGCTGCCGACGATCATCCAGCAGGCCGATTACCGCTGTCAGGCCGATGCCGACGGCCAGTGCGTCGTCACCGGAAACTATGTGCTTAAGAATATCCGCGCCCAGTTTCTCCGTCTGAAGCCGCCCGCCGGGGCGGTGATGTGGAGGGTGAGCGTAAACGGCGCACCCGTTCAGCCGGTCACCGACGGCGCCAGCACCCTGATCTCTTTGCCCAGACCGGAAAATCCCGACGAGCTTATCCATGTGGAATTCGTCATGGCTCTGGCATTGGATATGGAGCAGGCCCGGGCGCGCCGGGAGATGACGGTGCCGCTGCCGGTCCCGGAGGCGCCGATCATCAGCCGCCGGGTCAGCGTCGGACTGCCGGAAAATATGGCCGCGGGCGCGAGCGGGGGGGATTCGTCTTTCGTGCCCGGCTTCGGCGCATGGAGTTCGCCGATCGTCCGACCGTTGATCCGCCGATGTGTGCCGATAATGATCTGCATCGCCGCGGCGGTGCTCGCCGGAGCGGCCGCCGGGATCGCTTTCGCATTGCGGAGGCGGGTGATGGGGATCGTCGCCGTGGTGCTGTGCGCCGCCGGGACGGTTGCCGGGATCGTGACCGCCCTGGATCGGCTCGGACCGTTGGCCGACACGCCTGCGGAAGAACCGAACCGGGTGCTGACTTTTGAAACCGCGGCGGATTTCGGGAATTCCGGCAGCGAGGTGGTTTTTGCAATCTCCTCTCCGGATGCCGTCTCCGGTTTTTCCGCATGCTTCGCCCTGATCGGAGCGGCGGTGCTGGCGGCGGGGATCGTGCTGCTCTTCTGGCGCAGGACCCGGATCATCGGCGGCGTCGCGGTATTCGCCGGAGTGCTCGGGGCGCTCTGGGGCGCTTCGCTGACCCCGGTCGGGACTGTCGCCGCCTGTCTGATCCTGACGGCGTTCGGGATCCTGGCGGCCCCGGCTATGGCGGGCGTCGCCCTCTGCCGCTGGAAAAAGACGGCTCTGGCGCTGTTGCTGCTGACGGCGTGCGCCGGGCTTCGGGCGGATACGGTGCAGATCCCCGGCTACGATATGGATCTGGAGTGGTCCGACGGGAGTCTGGCGGTCTCCGGCGTGGTGGAAGTCCATGCGGACGGTCCCTGCGTTGTGCGTCTGGCCTCGGGCGACGGAGTGTTCTTTTCCGAGCTGGACGATGAGGATATGAAGCTGCGGAACACCGGCGACGGCTGGGAAGTGGAGATCGCGGAGGACGGCGAATACCGGATCCCGATTCGCTTCCTCGTGCCGGTGACCCGGGATGCCGGGGGGCGTCTGGCCTCTTTTTATCTGCCGCCCGCGATCCGGGGCGCGGTCCGGTGCGGTCAGCGCGGCATCGGTCCGGTGCGGGTGGACGGAGCCGTGAGCCGGAGTGAAAATCCGGACGGTTCGGTGGATTTCGTCATGCCCTCCGCGGGCGGGGACTTCACCGCCCGCTGTGAGGAATCCGGAGCGGAGGCGGAGGTCATGCCCGCGGCCAATATCCATGAAAACGTCTTTTTCGCGCCCGGCGCGGTCCGGCGCGGCATCGTTGCGCACATCGCGGCCAACCGCGGCGAAGTCCGGAGCGTCCGGCTTATGCCCGGGGCGGACTGGCAGGTCCTGGAGGTCGCGGCTCCCGGCATGGATTTCTGGCGGAGGGACGGAGACGGCGCGGTCACGGTGAACTTCACCCGGGCGCCCCGGGGCGGTTTCGACATCTGCGTCGAGGCGGTACGGGTGATCGGAGACGGCGAGATCCGGATGGATTTCGTGCCCTGTTCGGCGCCGGACTGCGTCTACGCCAGCGGCATCGTCGAGTTTCAGGCCGGGGAGGAGAAGCAGTTCAGCGTGACGCCTCCCGAGGGCGCGGTCCGGGTGGCGTCCGGCGAGGAAAAAATACACCGCTATCTCCTGAACGACCGCGGTTATGTCTTTCGGACAACGGTGCGCGATGTGGCTCCGCGGGTGCGGGCATTCGGCACGGTGAATGTCGGACTGACGGACGACCGGACGGTGCTGGAGTGCGATTACCGCCTGGAGGTGGAGGAGGGCGCGGTCTTTGAACAGCGCATCGCGGTCCCCGAGGGGTTTGAACCGCTGAAAGTCACCTCCGGAACGCCCTCGGAGTGGAACAGCCGCGACGGCGTGATCCGGATCGTCTTCGCCGAACCGCTGCGCCGAAGCACGGAGTATATCCATTGCGAATTCGTCCGCATGGGGCCGCCGTCGGCCGTGATGACCGTGCCCAATCCGGCGCTCCTTGGCGCCGCCCGGGTCGGCGGGGAGCTGGAGGTCGTCGCGGGCAAGGGACGGACTCTGTCGGTGCTCTCCCGGCGGGAACTGGCGCTGAACGACACCGGGGAGGAGACCCCCCGGAGCAGATCCTTCCGCATCCTCTCCGGCGACTGGGAACTCCGGCTCGCCGTCAGCGAGGCGGCGCCGTGGATCGCCGTCAATCAGCGGATCCAGCTGCGTCTGCGGGACAGCGATGCCGAGGCGGTATTCGTCAACGAGGTCCGGATCGAAAACAATTCGGTCAAGTCCCTGCTGGTCCGGATGCCGGAGGGGGTTAAGGATTTTGAATTCGACGGGCGGTACATCTCCCGCGTCACCCGGCTGGAGGACCGCCTCTGCCGGATCGACTTTTCCCGGGGGATCGAAAAGGAATACCGTCTGGTCTGCCGGTGTTTTTACGACAATGCCGACGGGGTCGCTCTCGGTGCAATGGATTTCCCGGAGGCCGGGGGCAGCATTTCCGGCCGGCTCGGCGTGACGGTGGACGATGATGAATTGAAGCCGTCCGTACCCTCCGGCACCGGAATTTCCCGGCTGGATCAGCGGGAATTCGGGATGCTGGACGACAATTCCGGACTGCCGCTGGAGGCGTGGAATGTGGTGGGCTCCGACTGGCAGCTGCTCTGCGGCACCGTGAAAAATGCCGGTGCGGAAACCTGCCGCCTCACGGTCGAGGATGTCCTCATCAACGGCTTCGTCGGCGCCAACGGGGTGGAGACCGCATCCCTGACGGCGGGCAGGGTGTTGAACAACGGCGCGGGATTTCTGGAGTTCCGGCTGCCCGAGGGCGGCATATTCCTCGGGTCCGCCGTGGACGGCGTCGCCGTCACCCCGGTGGATGAGGACGGGCGCCTGCTCCTGCCCCTCAGGGACGGGGAGCAGCAGCTGACCATCGAGTATGTGGTGAAGCATGAGAAACCGGTCGCCGGGGAGAAACTCATTCTTAAGGCGCCCGGCTTCGGGGCTCCGGTCTCCGGCATGAGCTGGCGGATCTCGGGCGAGGGGGATCTGGCGCTGAAATACGAGAGCGGGAGCTTCCGCGAAGCCTCCGCTCTGGGAGGGTTCCTTGCCGAGGATGTCTATGCGCCCTATGCCGCGAAAAGCGGCCAAAAGGAACCGCTGCCGGTTTTCTCCGGGGTCAGCACCCAGAGCGGACTGATCGCCGCCAACTCCGCCTTTGAGAGCGCCATGCGCCGGAGCGGCGACGCGGGCTCCCGCAGCGACATTTACGGCATGATGCTCCGGTACAACAGCCTGAGCAATTCCCGGAATCTCGACCTCCGCCGCCGCAAGGTTTCCCGGGAATCCGGGGCCGCCGACGGCGCCGCGGCCGATGTCGCCGATGTGGCCGAAAGGATCTTCTCGTCCCAGCAGGCGGTTGCGGACATGACCGCGTCGTTCCGCAACAACCTGCCTTCGGCCGGTCTGCGGACCCTGTATCTGCACATGCCCCTGGCCACCGGGGTCTTTGCCGATGCGGGAGCGGTGCTGGTGTGGACGGAGACGGTACAGGCTCCGGCGCAGCTCCCGGGGGGGATCTTCGCGGTTGCCGCAGCACTCTTCGTGCTGCTGCTCTTCTGGGGGATTTCCCGGAGGCGCCGGGCGTGAGATGGGGCCGGGGCTGAAAAGAATCCTGCCGCTGGTCTGGGCGCTGGCGTCCGCGGCCGCCATGGGGGCGGAACGCTTCGACATCGACGGGCTTTTCCGGCTGGCCGGGGAGGCGGGGCGGCCGGAGAGCATCTGGGAATTCACCGCCGGGGATTTCCCGCCCGAGTGGCGGGAGACGGGGGATTTCTTCTGGAGCGATCTCCGCGGCAAGGGATTTCACTACTCCTGCGAGCTCAGCGAAGCGGATCTCTGTTTCGCGGACATGCCGCTGGCGGCGGCGGAATTCAGCCTTTCCGGGCCCGGGGGCACGCTGGAATCCATCACCATGCTGGTAGCCGCCGACGGGATGGATTTCAATGTCAACGCCGATCCGCTGCGGGTGGCCGACAACATCAGCCGCCGACTGGATACGGGGCCCGCCGAGCCCGAGGTGATATTCCGTTCGGAGCGGTGCACCCTCTCCGGCGTCTCCTGGACCGGCGAATGGGGGACTCTTTACCTCTGGACGGTGACGGCGGAGCCGGAGCGGCGGCTGCTTTACATGGGGATGCTGCTGTCGCCCTGGGACGACGCTCCGGAGGAGGTGCTTGCTGCCGACGGAGCCGTCGCCGTCCGCGGCGGCTCCGACAGGGTGAAGCTGAATATCCCACCGCTCTCCCAGGGGGACATGAATTACTGCGTACCGGCGGCGGCGGCCCGCCTCGCCAGATATTACCACAGCGGCGTGGACTGCGCGATGATGGCGGCGCTGACGGGATGCCGCGACGACCGGGGCATAGAGCTGGGGGCGGTGGACCGGGTGCTCAACGGGATTGCTCCGGTCACCGGTCTGGAATGTCGGATGCTCTACCGCAACGGCGATTATTTTTCCTACGCCGCCATCGCGGATTTTCTGGAGGCCTACAACCGGAAGGCCCGGAAACTCGGGAAGAAACGTTTCCCGCTCAGGCGGATTCACGGCATGGACGACGAGGAAGCCGTCCGTTTCCTGACCGTGGGGCTCTCCGGACTGGACGGAAGCGTGCTTCACGCCATGCGTCAGGCCGACGGCGAAAACCGGGAGCGGTTTCTGAAGCTGGTGCGGCGCAAGCTCCGGGAGGGCTCGCCGCTGTTGTGGTGTGTGCTCTCCGGCGAACAGGATGAAGAGATCGCCTTTCATCTGCGCCTGCTCCACGGATTCAAAAACAACGGGGAGGAGTATCTCTGGAGCGACTCGGTGGACGTCACGGGGCGGGAACACTCCGTGGACGGCGAAACCCTCTGGGATATTACGGCTTTTCTGGCGGAACTGTCCCCTGCATCATCCGGCGATAGGTTGCCGGAGGCAGACCGTAGCGCTTTTTGAATTCCCGGGAGAAGTGGAAGCGGTCCCGGATGCCGATCACTTCGCAGATCTCGTCGATGGAGCCGCTGCCGTCGGCGAGCATGGAGGCGGCGATTTCGTAGCGCATGTTGCTCAGGTAGGCATACGGCGGCATGCCGGCGGCGGCCTTGAATCTCCTTGAAAACTCCGCGGCGGAGAGGTTTACCGTCCCGGCCAGCGTCGAAATGTCGGGCGCTTCGCCGGGGGATTCCGCCATAATGGCGCAGGCGCGCTCGACGGCCAGATCCACCGGGACGGTGGTGAGGACGTTTTCCGGCAGCCGCGCCAGGACGCCGCCGCACCAGGCCATGGCGAGGAAGATCCGTTCGCGCTCGGGGTGCTCGTCCGGCGCCTCAAATGCGGCGATGAGTTTTCCGACTGTGGACATCAGGTCTTCGTCGGCCGGGATTGCGGTCAGCAGGGAGGTGCAGCGGTATTTGTTCAGCTGGAAGTGCACGAAAAGCTGCTTTTCCGAACTGCTGTTGCAGAAGGTCGGGAGATTGCAGTTCGGCGGCAGCAGGTAAAAGTTTTCCCTGGTCATGGGATGTTTGCGGCCGTTTATGAGGACGCCGGCCTCGTTGCTGTCATTCCAGTAAAGGCGGAAGAAGTTTCCGGTCAGGGTGTATCCGTAGTGCCATGGGTTGATGAGTTTCCGGCAGTATTCGCAGCAGGTGATGTGAAATTCCAACAGCCTGGTCAGCGCATTATAATTCATATTTTGCTGGCTTTTATTCATAAAAAAATGCTTGTTTTGTTCAGAATCGTCTGTTATATTTAGAAATATAGCGCCCGAAACGGCGCTGTGCAAGCGGAATTTCAAAAAAAAGGAGTCAACCATGTCTGAATTTGCTTATCCCCGCATCGGCATCCGCCCCGTGATCGACGGCCGCCGCAAAGGCATCCGCGAATCCCTCGAAGACCAGACCATGGCCATGGCCCGCAAGGCCGCCGAACTCATCTCCTCCAACGTCCGTTATGCCGACGGCGCTCCGGTGGAGTGCGTGATCGCCGACACCACCATCGGCGGGGTTTACGAGGCCAGCCTCTGCGCCGAAAAGTTCAAGGCCGCCAACGTCACCGCCACCCTGAGCGTGACGCCCTGCTGGTGCTACGGCTCCGAAACCATGGATATGGACCCTCTGACCCAAAAGGCGATATGGGGCTTCAACGGCACCGAGCGTCCCGGAGCGGTTTATCTGGCGGCGGTGCTGGCCGCCCACTCCCAGAAAGGGCTTCCGGCCTTCGGCATTTACGGCTGCGATGTGAAAAATGCCGATGACGAGGAGATTCCCGGGGATGTGTCGGAGAAGATTCTCCGCTTCGCCCGCGCGGCGGTGGCGGTGGGCGAAATGCGGGGCAAGAGCTACCTCTCCATCGGCAGCGTGGCCATGGGCATCGCCGGGTCGATCGTGAATTGCGATCTCTTTGAAGAATACTTCAACATGCGCTGCGAATCCGTGGATTCCTCCGAAATCATCCGCCGGGTGAAGGAGGGCATCTACGACAAGGAGGAGTACGAGGCCGCCCGCAAGTGGGTCGCCGCCAACTGCCGCGAAAACCGCGACGTCTACAACGGCGCCGCCGGAAAGAGCCCCGCCGAACACCGGGAGATCTGGGATTTCGTCACCAAGATGGCGATGATCGTCCGGGATCTGATGAAGGGCAATCCCCGGCTGGCGGAGATGGGCTTCGTGGAGGAGTCCTGCGGCCACAACGCCATCGCCGGAGGGTTCCAGGGACAGCGTCAGTGGACCGACTTCATGCCCAACGGCGACTTCACCGAAACGCTGCTCTGCTCCAGTTTTGACTGGAACGGCATCCGGGAGGCCATGGTGCTGGCCACCGAAAACGACAGCCTCAACGGCGTGGCCATGCTCTTCGGCCATCTGCTCACCAATACCGCCAGCGGATTTTCCGATGTCCGCACCTACTGGAGTCCGGAGGCGGTAAAGGCCGCCACCGGCTGCGAAATGAAGTATCCCGGCCTCATCCACCTCATCAATTCCGGCGCCACCACCATGGACGCCACCGGACGCCAGAGCCGGGACGGCAGACCCGTCATGAAGCCCTTCTGGGAGATCACCGAGGCGGAGGCAAAAGCCTGCTGCGACGCGGTGGAGTGGACTCCGGCCAATCTCGGGTATTTCCGCGGCGGCGGCTTCTCCAGCCGTTTCCTCTCCAGGGGCGGCATGCCTCTGACCATGAGCCGGGTGAACATGATCAAGGGACTCGGTCCGGTACTGCAGCTCGCCGAGGGCTACACCGCGGAACTGCCTCCGGAGATCCACGAAAAGATCGACGCCCGCACCGACCCGGGCTGGCCCACAACCTGGTTTGTGCCCAATCTCACCGGCAGCGGGGCCTTTAAGGACGTCTACAGCGTCATGGCCAACTGGGGCGCCAATCACGGCGCCTTCAACTACGGCCACATCGGCGCCGACCTCATCACGCTGGCCAGCATGCTCCGCATCCCGGTCTGCATGCACAACGTGCCCGAGGAGAAGATCTTCCGGCCCAGCGCCTGGAATGCCTTCGGCATGGATAAGGAGGGCGCGGATTATCGCGCCTGCGCCAACTTCGGGCCGCTTTACAAATAAGCTCTGAAGACCCGGAAAAGGGATTGCGGCGTGGTGCCGCGGTCCCTTTTTTTTGTTGCTTTTCGCCGTATCCGGTGTATATTATGCGTCAACCGGGAGCGGATGGACTGCGCCCGTAATCGGAGAAATCGGACGGGAATATATGTTGAAGCGGGCTGAAGGATATTTTTTCCCCGGCGTCGGCGCCGGACAGTTTTTCACAAGCACTGTTTTCTGGGGGATTGCGGCCGGGTGTTTCACGGCGGTCCTGAACAACTACCTGGCGGATGTGCGGCACATGGGAGCCTATGACCGGGGACTGCTGGAATTTTTCCGGGAACTTCCCGGGCTGATGCTGGTTTTCATCATCCTTTTCATGCACCGGATCTCCGACTGGAAGATTCTCAAAGTGGGCACGCTGGTGGCCGCCGTGGGGGTTGCCGGGCTGGTCATGGCGTCAAACAAGGTCCTGATCATCCTCCTGATCACCGTCTGGAGCACCGGGGAGCACATTCTCATGCCGGTGCGCAGCTCCATCGCCATGCGCATCGCCCGCGACGGCATGGCGGGGCGCTCCCTGGGGCTGGTGGCCGGCACCATGAATCTGGGGACGGTCGCGGGGAGCGCGGCGGCGGCGCTGATTTTTTTCGCCGGGGTCCGGTGGCTGCAGGTTGAAAATCAGCTCTGGCTCTACAATTTCACCTGGGGGATGATTATTCTGCTGCTGCTGGCGGCGGTGACCGCCATCGTCTGTTTCCGGAACGATCCCCGGGTTCAGATCCGGCGTCCCCGGCTTTATTTCCGCCGCAAGTACATGAAGTTCTACGCTCTGGAACTTTTTTACGGGGCCCGGAAACAGATTTTTCTGACCTTTGCTCCTTATGTGCTCATCCTCCACTACGGCATGGAAACCTCGACCATGGCGGTGCTGATGGGGATATGCGCATTGGTGAACATCTTTTGCGCTCCGCTCATCGGGCGGCTCACCGACCGTATCGGTTACCGAAACGTCATGATCTACGACACGGTGGTGCTGTTTTTCGTTTGCTGTGTCTACGGCTACGCCGACCGGATCTTCGATCATTCCGCGGCCTACTGGGTGGTATGCGTCAATTTCGTGCTGGACGCGGTCATCAGCACCACCTCCATGGCCACCAGCATTTACGTCCGGGATATTTCCGACAACAGCGAGGAGGTGACCTCCAGCCTGACCACCGGAATATCCATCAACCATCTCATCAGCATCCTGGCGGCCCTGGCGGGGGGATGGGTCTGGGATCGTTACGGATTCGGGGTGCTCTTCATCTTCGCCTCGGTCATGGCTCTGGCCAACACCGCCTTTGCCATGACCATACCGGCGCCGCGGGCGGGAACGGCGGCCGATGCGTGACCGGATTTTCAGAAGGGCGCGGCCGGTGATCCTCGCCGTCGCGGCGCTTCTGGCCGCGGCGGCGGCATGGCGCTTTTATGCGTCATGGGGGGAGCGGTCCGCGGCGGAGCGGCGGCGGACGGAGGGGGTGGAGTTCAATGCGGATTGCACGATCCTCGTGAAATACAGTTCCGCCCTGCGGGAAAAGCGTTGCCGGATCCCGGAGAGCGTGGAGATCATCGCCGACGGAGCCTTTGAAAACTGCGCCGCGCTGGAGGAGATCACGCTCCCGGCGGGGCTGAAGGCCGTCGGCGCGGGGGCCTTTGCCGGGTGCGCCGGATTGCGCCGGATCACCCTGCCGGAGAATTTGGAATATCTGGGGCCCGGGGCTTTTGCCGGATGCGCCGGAGTGCGGCGGGCCGAGTTTGCCGGAACGGGGCTGGAGGAGCTTCCGGAGAGGACCTTCGCCGACTGTTCTTCTCTGGAGGAGGTCGTGCTGCCCGCGGGGATCCGCTTCATCGGCGACGGGGCGTTCGCCGGGTGCGCCGGATTGACGGAGCTGGAGATCCCTTCCTCGGTTTCGGCCGTCGGCGCGGAGGCCTTTGCCTCCTGCGCGCGTCTGCGCTCCGTCAGCCTGCCCGCCGGGACGGCAGCCGTCGGCGCGGGGGCTTTTCGCGGCTGCGCCGGGCTGGAAAATGTGGAATTGTCTCCGCTCGTGAGCGAGATCGCGCCCGGGACCTTCGCCGGATGCTCCGGATTGCGGCGGGTGCTCGTCCCGGGGCGGCTGTCGGCGGTGGGGGAGGAAGCCTTTGCCGGGTGTCCGGAGCTGGAGGAGCTCGACATCGGCAGGGTGACGGAGGCGGGCGGCCGGGCCTTTGCCGGGTGTCGGAAACTGCGGATCGTGCTGCCGGAAACCCTGAGCATCGCCGGGCCGGAGGCTTTTTCCGGCAGCGGAATCACCGAAGCTGTCGTGCCGGAGGGCATGGCGGAGATCGCGGCGGGCGCGTTTCGGGATTGCGGGGAACTGACGACGGACATTCTGCCGGGCAGTCTCCGGCG
>JAZMZH010000089.1:0-3426 GCA_045585875.1 Victivallaceae bacterium
CGCATCCGGACCTCGTTGGTCATCGCCTCCGCGCCCGATTCGCTGGTGTTGATGATCCACTGCACCGCGTGGTCGCGGATCATGTCCAGCAGATTGGGCCGCCCCCGGGAGATCCGGAAGAGCGCACGGGTTTGGATGCCCTCGTTGTAAAGCCGGGTCGAAGTCCCCAGCGTGGCGAAGAGGGTGAAGCCGAGTTCGACGAGTTTTTTCGCCACCGGCACGATTTCATCCTTGTCCCGGTCCCGGACCGACAGAAAGACGTTTCCGGACTTCGGCAGTTTGCTCCCCGCGGCGATCTGGCTCTTCAGATAGGCCTGGGCGGGATTGCGGTCCAGACTCATCACCTCTCCGGTGGATTTCATCTCCGGGGTGAGGGTGATGTCCACCCCCGGAAATTTGACGAAGGGGAAAACCGCCTCCTTGACCGCGGTGTAGGGGAGGTGCACCTCCCGGGTGAAGCCGAGTTCGGAGAGCTTGCGCCCGGTCATGCACAGGGCGGCCAGCTCCGCCAGCGGGACGCCGATGGCCTTGCTGACAAAGGGAATGGTACGCGAAGCCCGGGGATTCACCTCGATCATGTAGATGTCCTCACCGCGGACCGCGAGCTGCATATTCATGAGGCCGTTCACATGGAGCGCCCGAGCGAAGGCTTCGGCGTATGCCCGGATCCGGGCCAGCACGGAGGCGGAGAGATTCTGCGGCGGCGTGATGCTCGCGGAATCCCCGGAATGGCATCCGGCGGGCTCCACATGTTCGAGGATCGCTCCGATGACCGTGGTTTCGCCGTCGGAGATGCAGTCCACGTCCAGTTCGACGGCGTGCTCGAGGAAGCGGTCGATGAGGATCGGTTTCCCCTCGGCGACCCGGGCGGCCTCCTCGGCGAATTTCGCCAGATGCTTCTCCTGATGGACGATCACCATGCCCCGGCCGCCGAGCACGAAGCTCGGACGCACCAGCACCGGATAGCCGATGCGGGCGGCCACCGCCAGTGCCTCCTCGGGCCGGTGGGCGATGCCGTTGTCCGGCTGGAGGATGCCGATCTCCGAGGCGAGCTGTTTGAAGTAATCCCGGTCCTCGGCCAGATCGATGTCGTCGGGACTGGTGCCGATGACGTTGGCTCCCGCCGCTTTCAGCGCCTGGGCGAGGTTCAGCGGTGTCTGGCCGCCGAACTGGACGATGACGCCGACGCACTTTTCCCGCTCGTAGATGTGCATGATGTCCTCGAGGGTCAGGGGCTCGAAGTAAAGTTTGTCGCTGGTGTCGTAGTCGGTGGAAACCGTCTCCGGGTTGGAATTCACCATCACGACCTCGTATCCGGCCTTGCGCAGGGCGAAGGAGGCGTGGCAGCAGCAGTAGTCGAATTCGATCCCCTGGCCGATGCGGTTGGGGCCGCCGCCCAGGATCATGACGGATTTTTTGCCTCCGCCGTCCCGCGGCGCCTCGCCGCGTCCGGCGTAGCAGCTGTAGTAGTAGGGGGTGATCGCCTCGAATTCTCCGGCGCACGTGTCCACGGCGCCGTAGGCGGGCGTGATCCCGAGCCGGCGGCGGCGGGCGGAGACCGCCGCTTCGGAATCCCCCAGCAGCCAGGCGATCTGACGGTCGCTGTAACCCAGGGATTTCGCCTGCCGCAGCAGGGTTGCATCCATGCCCTCCACCGATCCGGCGGAGCGGATCTCGTCCTCGTAGGCGGCGAGTTCGGCCAGATGCCGGAGGAAATAACGGTCGATGCCGGTGAGTTCGTAAACGCGTTCCGCGTCCCAGCCGCGCCGGAAGGCGGCGCGGATGTAAAAGATGCGGTCGGCGCCGGGGCGGCGGAGATGTTCGGCAAGTTCTTCGTCCGGGGCGGATTCGTACCGGCCGTCCCTGCCGTCGGCTCCGAATCCGGCGCGTCCGGTCTCCAGGGAGCGCAGCGCCTTTTGCAGACTTTCCTTCAGATTGCGTCCGATGGCCATGACCTCTCCCACCGATTTCATCTGGGTGCCCAGAGTGGGGTCGGCGGCGGGGAATTTCTCGAAGGTGAAGCGGGGGACCTTGGTCACCACGTAATCCAGCGCCGGTTCGAAACAGCATGGGGTGGTGCCGGTGATGTCGTTGCGCAGTTCGTCCAGGGTGTAGCCCACCGCCAGTTTGGCCGCGATCTTGGCGATGGGAAATCCGGTGGCCTTGGAAGCCAGCGCGCTGGAGCGGGAGACCCGGGGATTCATCTCGATGATGATCCGCCGTCCGGTGCCGGGGTCCACCGCCCACTGGACGTTGGAACCTCCGGTTTCCACGCCGATGGCCTCCAGCACCCGCAGCGAATCGTCCCGCATCTCCTGATATTCCCGGTCCGAAAGGGTCTGGATGGGGGCGACGGTGATGGAGTCGCCGGTGTGTACCCCCATGGGATCGAGGTTTTCGATGGAGCAGACGATGACGCTGGAACCCGCGCGGTCGCGCATGACCTCCATTTCAAACTCCTTCCAGCCCAGGAGGGACTCCTCGATCAGCACCTCGTGATTGAGGCTGGCCTCCAGCCCCCGGGTCACGATCGCGGCGAATTCCTCCGGATCGTGCGCGATGCCGCCGCCGGTGCCGCCGAGGGTGAATCCCGGCCGCACGATCAGCGGCCACGAACCGATGGTCCGGGCGATGGCTTCGGCTTCGCCGGGGCTGTGGGCCGAACCCGAACGGGGCAGGTCGAGCCCGATGCTCTGCATGGTTTCCTTAAAGAGCTGACGGTCCTCGGCCCGGCGGATGGCGTCGGCGTCGGCGCCGATGAGTTCGATGCCGTAGCGGCGGAGGATCTTCCGGTCCTCCAGCTCCATCGCCAGATTGAGGGCGGTCTGTCCGCCCAGAGTGGGGAGGATGGCGTCGGGGCGTTCCCGGCGGATGATTTCGTGGAGGATGTCGCAGGTCAGGGGTTCGATGTAGGTCCGGTCGGCCAGTTCCGGGTCGGTCATCACCGTCGCCGGGTTGGAATTGACGAGGATCACCTCAAATCCGTCGCTTTTGAGCGCCTTGCACGCCTGGACGCCGGAGTAGTCGAATTCGCACCCCTGGCCGATGACGATGGGGCCGGAGCCGATCAGGAGGATCTTCTGAATATCAGTGCGTCTGGGCATTTGCCTGTCCTTTCAGCGCGGCGGCGATGAGCCCGTCGAAGAGGGGATGGGCCTGCTGCGGCCGGGATTTGAATTCGGGGTGAAACTGGCAGGCGATGAAGAAAGGATGTTCCGGCAGCTCCACCATCTCCACCAGATTGCGCTCCGGGTTGACGCCGCCGACCTTCAGCCCGGCCTTTTCCAGCTCCTCCCGGTATCGGGAATTGTATTCGCAGCGGTGGCGGTGGCGTTCGCGGATCATGGAGACGCCGTAGCAGCGTTCGGCCAGCGTGCCGGGCACGATCCGGCAGCCGCAGGCGCCGAGCCGCATGGTGCCGCCCTT
>JAZMZH010000090.1:0-1595 GCA_045585875.1 Victivallaceae bacterium
GTTTCTCCACCTACGAGAGCGTGATCCTGAACGATCTCATGGTGGTGAAGCGTAACGGCGTCCGGGAGAAGCTCAGCGCCGACAAGATCCGCCACGGCATCGATCTGGCCTGCCGCAAGCTGCCGGTCTCCTCCGAGGACAAGGATCAGCTGGTGGAGGAGCTGACTCTGGGGCTTCAGCGGGATTTCGACAAGGAGGTGCCGTCCTCCGAGATCGGCACCCGGGTGATGAAGGGGCTTCGGAAGCTGAACAGCGTGGCTTATGTGAGATTCGCCTCCATCTATCGGAATTTCAAGGATGTCGACGAGTTTATCGAGGAGATTCGCGCTCTGCGCTGAGCGGACGGGAGACGGCGGAGCGGTGATATGCGGTTTTGAGGACAGGATGATGATTTCGGCGTGTGCGGTCATGCGGTTGTGTGAGGATGCGATGAGGATTTGCGGGGGATCACGGTGATGCGGGCGGATGAAAACACGATTTTAATCCGGGAGGAGGACGGCAGGCTGGGCGGTTTCGATCCGGGGGATGCCGAAGCCGTTTTGAGGGATGCCTTTGAGGCCGCCGGCTGCGCCGACGCCTACCTCTCCGAGGATATCGCCTTTGCCCTTGAATTCGCCCTGAAACAGGCTTCCGGCAGGGGCGGACAGCGGATTTTTTCCCGCCGCGAGGTGGACGGGATGCTCCGCGGCATCCTCGTGAATTCCGGCTTTGAGCGCGTTACGGAGTTTCTCCGCGGCGGAGTCGGTTCCCGGACCCAGGAGGCCGAACTGGAAACCGACGGCATCCTGGTGCCGGAGCTGCTGCGCACCCATCTCCATCTCGACGACGCCCGGGCCGAAGAGGTGGCCGCCCGGGTGAGGGAGGCTCTTGACAGGATCGGCATCCCCCGCGCCCGTTCCGGACTTTTCATCCAGTTGGCCGAATATTATCTCTCCCGCCGGAGCATCCCCGCGCCGCGCTCCGGGAGCGGAACCGCCGCCTCCGGAAGCCCGCATCGCTCCGGCGCTCCGGGCGCGGTTTCGCTGACGGTCCGGGAGGGCGAACATCCCTGCCGGAGACTTACCATCGCTCTGGGGCCGTGCGCGGCGGCGGAAGGATGGGAACTGCCCCTCACCGAACTGATTTCCGGCGGCGCTCTGACGGAGTTCGGGAGGAAGCTGGCATCGCTCCCCGGCATGGAACGCACCGGACTGCCCCTGTACGCGGTGGTGACCGGCGCTTCCGGCGCGGCTCCGGAGGTCCTCGGGGCCTCCTGGCCCGGCGCCCGACGCACTCTCTGCGAACTTCTGGAGCTGGTATGGCGGGGGCTCGGCGAGGCGCCGTCCCGGGTCATGATCAAGAGCGGAGCCTGAAATTTTGAATACCACCGACACCATAGCCGCCATCGCCACCGGCACCGGCGGCGCCATCAACATCGGCAGAATCTCCGGTCCCGGGGCTCTGGCCGTGGCCAACCGGGTCTGGTCGGGCCGCCGTCCGCTGGGGGCGGACCCGGCGGATCATCGCCGGATGCTTTTCGGACGCACGGCGTGGGGCGACACCGCGCTGGCGGTCTTCATGCCGGGCCCGGCCAGCTACACCGGCGACGACGTGGT
>JAZMZH010000091.1:0-4193 GCA_045585875.1 Victivallaceae bacterium
AACGGGGCGATCGCCTACGACGGCACCACCTGGTGCAACAATCATACCAAGGGGGGCGAACTGGTGCTGGTGGGGGAAGTATCCTGGAACTCTCAGACGGAGGCGGCGGATTTCGACCCCGACGAAATTTTCATGCGGGAGTGGCGTCCCATCCCCCGTTTCGACAATGCCGAATCGGCCGCGCCTCTCAAATTTTCCGACGCGGTGTATCTCACGGACGCCCCGGCGGGAGAGGTGGATGTGGCGAATCTGCGGATCGAGGCGAAACCCTTCGCCGCCGTCCGGACCGAATTTTCCGCTCTCGACGTGCCCGACGACATCGTGGCGCTTAAGGCGGAGCGTCCGGATACGGAGCTCTTCATCAGCGGTTCCGACGAACGATTTGTGCTCAATCTCCCCCTCATCAATACGGAACGTCCCTTCAACAGCGTGGTGCTTTATACCCCTTCCTGCGGCAAGACGACTCCCCGGGCGAAAAGCCGGGGCGTGGAGTGGAGCATCGTCGACGGCCGGGTAACCGGTCACTCCTACGGACGGGGAGGTACGGAGATTCCGGCGGAGGGCGCGGTCCTGAGCGTTCAGGCCATCGGCGCCGAACTGGACTGCAACGCCGGCAAGATCACGGCGGACGGTCCCGTGGAATTCATCGTCTCCCGGGCCGGGGAGGGCGGGCCTCTGCCGCCGCTGACCGCCCGATGCGGGGAGGATGCGGATTCGGTGGTGCTGGTTTTCTCCTCGGTTCTGCATGTGTATGCCGACGCGCCCGCTCCGGCGGCGACGGTGACGGTGGAGACTGCCGGGGGCAGGGAGGAGAGATGCGATGTGAATGTGGATTTCCCCCTCTATCCCGATCCCTCGCTTTTCGGAAACTTCAAGCTCTATTATCTGCCGGGCGGCCTGCTGGCCGTGGTGTGGGATTCCGATGAAGACAGACCCGCCTCTGTGAGCGTGCAATTCACCCCCCTCGGGGCGGCGGCGGGCGCCGCCGTCGTCGGCGCCGTGGAATTGCAGTAAATCCTTTTCCGCGGCTGGAAAAAAAGAGGATTCGGCTGTAAATTAAGAACCGGGCGGAAATCCGCCGCCCCGGGCATTCGGGGGGCGGGTTTTCTCCGTCCGTTTTACCGGGAAGAGCCAGAACATATCGGGAGTGCATCAAATGAGGAATGTGAGAGATTTCGGAGCAGTCGGCGACGGGATCGCCAAGGATACGGCCGCCATTCAGCGGGCGATCGACGCCGGAGGGATGGTTGTTTTCCCGCCCGGGAACTACCTCTCCGGAACTCTTTACCTCCGTTCCGACGGGGGGCTGTATCTGGAGAGCGGCGCGGTCCTGACGGCCAGCCCCGACATGGAGGATTACAACCCGGCCGATTTCTGCCCGCAGAACCGCGCGTCAAAGTTGGAAAACACCTCCGGCGGGCATCTGATCGTCGCTGTGGAGCAGAAAAATATCGTCATTGCCGGAGAGGGCAGGATCGACGGCAACCGCAAAGCCTTTTACGGGGAGGCGGCCGAGCCGGACTGCGGGCGGCACGACGAAAAATTCTTTTCCTGGCCGGACTTGCAGAAAATCCGGCGGCCCGGGCAGATGATCTACCTCTGCGAATGTTCCGATGTGAGCATCCGCGACGTGCAGCTTTTCAATGCTCCCTACTGGACCTGTTTCTGCCACGGCTGCGAGGATGTGCGGATCCGGGGACTGCGGATCCTCAACGATCAGCGGGGCTGGAATACCGACGGCATCGACATCGACTGCTGCCGCCGGGTGACGATCTCCGACTGCATCATTGATTCCGGAGACGACTGCATCACCCTGCGGGCCTGGGAGGAGCCGCTCAAAAAGCCCCGGCCCTGCGAAAACGTCACGGTGAGCAACTGCGTGCTGCACACCAACTGCAACGGTTTCCGCATCGGCGTGGGCAGCGGCCTGATCCGGAATGTCGCCGTTTCCAACATCGTCTTTCACAACTGCCAGACCGCGGTGGCGCTGAATTCCAATTACGGCACCGATCCGGCGGCGGGGGTGCAGATCGAGGATGTGATCTTTTCCGATCTGCGGATTGATGCGGAAAAGCCTTTCGCCGTCATGAGCCAGGTGCGGGGCGCCGCCGCCGAACCGGCGGCAAAGGAGATCCGGAACGTTTCCTTCCGGCATGTGCGGGGCACTTTCAGCCGCGCCTCCCTCATCAGCGGATGCGGAGGACGCGGCGTCGGAAACATATCCTTTCAGGACGTGGAGCTCCGCTGCGCCGGCAGCGCTCTGCCCCATAATTCCGATCCCGCCGGACCCTACGGCGAATGGTCGCCGGAACTGCCCGAGGGGGTGTTTTACATCTCCAATGCCGGGGCGGTGGAATTCGACAGGGTGCGGATTGTCTGCGGAAGCGAATTCCCCGGCTGGAAATACGGCATCATCGAGTATCACACCGCTCCGGTGAAGATCCGGGACTGTGAACTCGGACCGGTCCTGAAGGTTTGACCTCGTGAATCATCCCGCCGCCGGCGGGATTTTTTACGTCCGGAGTTCTGTTTCAGAAACAAGATTATTTTTGTTTCAAAAAAAGAGCTTTCCGGAACGGAAATCCCTTGACAATCCGCCCCGGGCGTTTAGATTAATAGCAAAAGGATGCCGTATCGGAAACACAGGACAGTCTTGTCCGCGGGATCGTAAAAAGGAGGACAGAAATGAGACATTGGCTTGGAATTGCACTGCTCCTGCTGCAGGGCGCGTGCGTGTCGGCGTCGGCGTCAACCCCGGCGCCGGTGCTGACTCCGGCGCCCAAGGAGATCGAGGTCGGAGAGCAGCCGGTCGTCTTCGGCTACGAGTGGCGGATCGACGGAGGGGAGGATT
Organism: Victivallaceae bacterium; assembly: GCA_045585875.1. GTDB lineage: Bacteria > Verrucomicrobiota > Lentisphaeria > Victivallales > Victivallaceae > JAVBQJ01. The sequence goes on from JAZMZH010000091.1 coordinate 2,852, forward strand.
TCCCCGAGGCGGCCGCCTGGCTGGAGGAGGAGTTCCGGGCACGCGGCTGGGAGGTTTCCGACGGAGCCTCCGCCTGTGTGGCGCTGAAGAGCGCGGAGGGAAACGGCAACCCTGAGTTTTACACTCTTGCGATCACCGACAGGGGCGTGGAGCTGGGGGCCGCGACGCGAGAGGGCATGTTCCGGGCGGCGGGGCGCTTCCTCGCGCTTCTGAAGCAGCCCTTCACCCTCTACGATCAGGAGAGCTTCGCCATCCCCGCCATCGCCATTGCCGACTGGCCGGACTTCCCGGTGCGGCTGATGACGCTCACCATGTGCTGGTGGGAACCCTTCAACGACGCGGAGCGTCTGGACTCCTCGAAAAAGATCATCGAGGCCATGGCCGAGCACGGCTTCAACTTCGTCTCCATTACCGTGGGGGCGAATTACGAGAGCGAGTATGTGAAACCCAACCGTCCGACCCCCTGGAGCCGGAAGGACCTGGAGGAGCTGGTGCGCTTCAGCAACAGCCGGGGCGTCGTGGCCTTCCCCTACACCCAGTTCGTCAGCCACATTTCCACCGGCCCCCAGGCTGCCCTGCTCAAGGACGCCTCGGGTCATGTGATCGGTCACGACATCGAGGGAGAAGAGTTTTACGAGATCATGCCAGAGGTGCTGGACGAACTGCTGGAGATCTTCGACAATCCGCCTTATTTCCGACTGGGCGGGGACGAGGCCAACGGCTATTTTCAGGCTTTGAAAAAGACGCCGGAGGAAAATGCCCGGCTCTTCGCGAAAGCCTTCAACTTTCTGGCCGACCATCTGGCCTCCCGCAACTGCCGCTCCATCATCTGGCACGACATGCTCTTCGCGGAAGAGCTGGGCGGCCGCCGGGAGCAGCTGGGCGGGATCTCCGAGGGCGCGATCATCCCCTCCGAACTGGCCATGGAGCTGCTCTCCAAAGACATCATCGTCAACTACTGGAATTACGGGGCCGCGGAACGTTATCCGGGGCTGGATGATGTCCGCGACGCCGGGTTCGAGGTCTGGGCCAGCACCTGGTACTTCACCGACGGCATCTTCCGGCTGGCCAACTACTCCGGCCCCAACGGAGCGACCGGCTACGACGGCACCACCTGGTGCAACAATCACACCAAAGGCGGCGAACTGGTGCTGGTGGGCGAGGTCGCCTGGAACTGTCAGACGGAGGCGGTGGATTTCGACCCCGACGAAGTCTTCATGCGGGAGTGGCGCACCGTCCCCCGTTTCGAGAACGCCGAATCGGCCTCGCCCCTCAAATTCTCCGACGCGGTGTATCTCACCGACGCCCCGACGGGCGAGGTGCATGTGGGGAATCTGAGGCT
>JAZMZH010000092.1:0-35912 GCA_045585875.1 Victivallaceae bacterium
GCCAGCTCTCGTTGTCGTAGGGGTCCAGGGGCCAGCCGCTCCAGGGGATGACGATCTGCAGGAGCGAGGCAAAGGCACATTCCAGAAAAACCCCTGCCGCCGGGTGTTTGGAGGCCAGATAACAGGCCGGACCGGTGCCCATGGAAAATCCGGCCACGACGATCCTGTCCTCCGGGACTCCCGCCTCGTTCACCAGAAACTCCCACACCGCGTCGGCATCCCGGAGCGCGGCGAAGATGTCGGGTTCGCCGTCCGAGGAGCCGAAGCCCTCGTAATCGTAGCCGACGGCTCCGTACCCCATGGCGTGCACCGCCTCGAGGAGGTATTTTTTTCCGGCCAGCTCCTCGAGGTTTCCGTAGCTGTAAAGCACGGTCAGGGTGTCGTCGGAGGGCGCCGGCAGATAAAAGGCGGCGATCCGGACGCCGGGGGCGGCCTCGATCCAGGTCACCGGTTCCGGCGAGGGCCGGTGACTGGAATTGGGCAGCAGCGTCCGGACGCGGAGCTCATGCAGGGTCAGCAGATAGAGGCCGACACAGCATACCGCCAGAGCGCCCGCGGCGATGAGAGCGATCCGGAAGCCTTTTTTCATGCTCAGAGCACGCTCTTGATCGACAGGATGCGGCAGTTCGTGCCCTTGCACTCCGCACGGTTGCCGTGACGGACGGTAAAGGTGCAGGTGTGTTCTCCGGGCTTCAGGTCATCGGCCAGCAGGAAGGGCCGTGCCCATTCGGCGTCCGGGACCCACCAGTCGCGATCGCCGACGATTTCCACGGGTTCGCCGCCGTCGATGGAGCACTGAAAGACTCCGGAGGTTTTTCCGAAGCTCTGCATCATGGTCAGCGCCCGGCCCTTGAATTTGAAGCGGATGGAAGCTCCGTCGGCGGCGGTGACGAGGGCGTGGCGGAAGAAGGACTGCTTCACCTCCCGCTGGATGTGCCACGGACCGAGAAACTCGACATCGTCGAAGGGCACCTCCACATACTTCTGGAAGCACTTCGGGTCGATGGGTTCCGGCATGGCGGCGCCCCGGAGGATGGGTTTGGCGGCCGGAGCGGACAATTCATCGGAGAGAAACCGGATCACGGCCTCGGCGTAAACGCTGCTGCCCATGTATTCGGGGTGCAGACCCTCGGGAAGCCAGGCCTCCCAGGTCATGCGTCCCGCCTTCACCTCGTTGTAGGCGTGCAGGCCCACCCAGACCGAGGAGACGTTGTAATGTTCGGCCAGCTGCTCCAGTTCGGCAATACCCTGGGGCATTTTGTCCGCGGCCATGTCCTCGTAATGCCCTTGACAAAAGGTATGCACCATCACCACGTCCAGATCGGCGGCCAGGAGCATCCGGAGCAGACCCTCCCGGGTGCGGAAGGTCTCGGGACCGGGGCCGTCGTTCACCGCGTATTCAAAAAAAACGATGTCGCAGTTTTCATTCAGCAGATCTTCTTCGCAGCGGAAGCCGCCGGAGAGGCTGCCGGTGCCGCCGATGGCGGCGTTTTCCCACCGGATCCGCAGCCCCGGATAACGCTGGAGCAGCCAGCTGGTGATGAAGTAGGGCCAGTTGCTCGGCCGGTGGGCCTCGGTGATGGAGCCACCGATGAATCCCAGAGTGATCCGTCCCGAACGGATCGCTTCGGCGAAACGCTCCAGACGTCCGCGTTTCCGGATGACCTGATTCGACATTTTTTTCTCCTTTGATTTGAATGTTTCGGCTCCGGCGCCATGCCGGCAGCCGGGTTGTTCACAATATGCGCAGGATCGCCGGCGAGATCGTGTCCAGCCGGGTCCGCACGATGACCTCGCCGTCCGCGGCGGTGAAAGGCACATCCTCCCACTCGCCGCCGCCGGAGAGACGCTGAACGCCGCCGGGGAGCTCCGGCATCGCCAGCGGCAGGACCTCCAGGGGGTCGTAGCCGAGGTTGTCCGCCAGCACCAGCCGGTCGCCCTGCGCGGAGCGGCCGGTTTTCAGCAGGAGCTGGGCGTCTCCGGTGTACCAGCAGAGTTTTTCCCCGAAACGGCGGAGGAGCGTCGTCAGCTGGCGTTTGCGGGCCGCGTTGTAAAAATAATAGTTGGTCAGGGAGAAATCCCCGGGCAGGATCGCGCCCAGGGTGATGATCCGCCCGCCCCCGGGATTGACGAATTCCAGAGAGCCGGGGGCAATGGCCTCCGCCTCGTCGGAGAGCGCCGCGGAGCGGCTGAAAAAGGTGGACAGCCGCACCGCTCCGGGCAGAACGTCCCGCAGATCGGCGGCGGCGCAGCTTCCGGGGAATCTCCACTGTTCCGCGGTTTCAAAGGCCGGGGTGGGCAGATTCCACTTCGCCGCCCGGACGCCGATGAGGCCGGAATATCCGCGGTCGGTGAGCGCTATGGCGGCACTGCCGTCCAGCAGCACGTTTCCGGCGAGAATCTCCCTGAGCTCCCGGTCCGACATTCCCGCCGCCTCCTCGCCGCTCAGGGCGGTGATCCGCCCCGGTTCGCGGCCGAAACTCACCGGGATGCCCATGATGCCCAGAGCGCACTCCGCCCAGTTCCGGTGCAGAGGCGGATATTCGGGGAGGACCGGAGGCGCGGAGAATCGGATGCGCACTCCCTCCCACACCGGCGCCAGTTCGACGATTTTGCGGTAAAGTCCGGAATTCCTTTTCATGATCTCCCGGTAGGCCGTCCCGGAGGCGGGTTCGTATTCGGCCATGCGGGTGATCCAGAGCTTGATGCCGCCGCAACCCTCCTGCAAACCCATGATGATGTGGTGGTTGAGTGCGGCGGCGCTGGTGGAGTAGCGGTTTTGCGGACAGGTGTCCGGCTCGTCCAGGATCAGGGCGTCGCCGGGGAGCGCGGCCAGCTGCCGCGCGGTGAATCCCAGCCAGCGGGGGATGTCGCGGAGCCCCTCGATGATGTAGCGTCCGTTGTTGAGGCGTATCGTCCGTCCGGCGCTCCGGCCCGCCATGACGCCGGCGATTTCTCCGGCGTGGCGGACGTCCCCGGCGCAGCAGCAGAAGCTCCCGGGCATGGCGGGATCGACCTTATCCATCTCCTCCCGGATGATCCCGGCCAGCCGCATGATGCTGTCTCTGAGCAGAGTGTCGAAGGTCTCCGCCAGGCCGGAATCCTCCTGCATGGCGGCGACGAGGCTCCCGCGGGTGAAACTCCGTCCGGTGAGGCGGCGCATCTCCTCCAGATGGAGCGGGCAGAAGCATCCGTCGTGGCCGGTGATGAGCCGGGTGTCGTCGTCCAGCATGATGAAGTCCGGGCGGCAGGCGGCCAGCGCCGCGATCTGGCGGCGGAGGTACGCCTGAAAATCCCTTCCCAGCGGGCACATGGTGTAGGGCCGCGATCCGTCGCGGTTTTCGACCCGGTCGAAAGGCGCGGGCGAGTCCGGCACCCAGCCGTGGCCCATGGTGGACTGGAGGAGGAGGCCGCAGGCGATGCCGGAATCCCGCAGCAGGGACTTCATCCGCAGGAAACGCTCTCCCAGGACCGCGGCCTTGTCGAAGACCGGATCGCCCTCGGGGTGCAGACTGCACGAAAAAGCCGCGGCCTCCACGACGGTGTTCGCCGCCAGCCATTTCAGGTCTTCCGCGATCTTCTCCGCGTCCTCCCCCTTCAGCAGGGGTGTGATGTTGATCCACCGAAGATTCTTCACGCTCATCGTCCCGTTCCTTTCGGCCTCGCAATTCCGTATTCACCGACCGGATAATATATCATTGCCGGGCGGAATTGCAAGGCGCCGCGAAGCGGAAACCCCCTTCTCCGGTTTTTTACGGGATCTCGATCTCGCAGTTCCGGCAATTTTTCAGCACCACCGGCTCCTCCTCCCGCCATTGATAAAAAGAGGTGGCGATGAAGGTGTTGCGGCGCATGACGATGCCCTCCGAATCCGAAGCCCGCAGGAGGCCTCTGCTGAACCCGGCGAAGACATTGTCCTCAATGAGGATATTGCGGTGAAAAGACGGCGCGGCCGGGCTGAGCTCCACCTGGGGATCGGCGGCGATGGGATAGGAGTCGCCGCAGTACCCGCAGTCCCGGAAGTAACAGTGACGGATGGTCACGTCCCGCACCGGGCCGGATTCGTACCAGTAGGTGGTGTCGCCGGTGAAGTGGATTCCGGTGCTGCAGTTGTGGAATACGCAATCCTCCACCAGAGTCCGGCCGCCGGAGGAGAGGAGGAAGCCCCGGGGACGATTTTTCCCGGAGATGCAGCGGCGGATGATGATTTCCGGCATGGCCATGAGTTCGATGATGTCGCCGGGTTCGGCGAAATCCGCCGCGTCGCACACCACCGACAGACATTCGGCGGAGGAGCTGACGGAAGATTTCACGGTAACTTCGCGGCGGGTCTCCTGGGTCCGCCCCCGGTGAACGGCCAGAGTGTCGCCGGGCCGGTACCACTTTATATTTCCGACGCCGTGACCGGGCACCCGCACGGCAAGATCGTTTCCGGAGCACTTCTCCGCAATATTGTAGTTGCCGTGGATATTGACCGCGTCATCCAGCATGTTTTCGAAGATGCAGTCCTCGATGACGAACTTGCCGGTGCAGTGAAAGGCATGTACGCTGTCGGCGTTTATGGTGACCAGCCCCCGGCTGCGCCGGTCCAGGTACATGTCGAAGTGACGCAGGGTGATGTCTTTGGAGAAGAGGGCCACGAATCCCATGGAGGCGCCGCTGAGCAGGCGGACTTTTTCCACGGTTATGTTTTCGCTGTCCTGGGTCAGTATGGAGTTTTTGTCCCGCTTCTCGTGGGTCATGGTGATGATCATCCCCGGCTTCCAGGTTTCCGGGAATTCGCCGCGGATGTTCAGGACGTCGCCGTCCGTGGACGCCAGCTCCAGATGATGGATGGGCAGCGGCGGATTTTTATCGTAGTCATCGGTCCCGAAAACCGCGAGGATGCACCCGGCATTTTCCGCCGGAGCCCGGGTACGGGGATCGTAGGGCTGCCACAGCATGTGCCCCTCGTTGAGCGGAGTTCGCCAGGTCTCGCTCACCGCGCAGGGGACGCCGTCGACGACCTCCATGGGGAAATTCTTCCGATCCCACTTCAGGCGGATGCCGCCGGAGTCGATGCTGAGAAGTTCGCCCTGGGAATAATAGTCCCGGTCGTAATCCATTGCGAAATTCTTCAAGGTGACGTTGCGGCAGTTTTCGATGAGGAACGGCGCGATCCTGCCGTGAAAGATCAGTGTCGCTCCCCCCAGATCCACGGTGACGTTTTCCAGCCCGTCGAGGTGAAACCCGTAGTTGACGAATTCATCCCGGGGCGCATATCCTTTGCCGGCCAGGGGGACGGAATCTTTCAGGGTGATGTGATACTCCCCGCCGGGAGCGGTATAGAGGGTGTTGCTCTCGAATTTCATGCCGGGAGCGAAAACGGCCTGCTTCATGATGACGTTTCCTTTCCTGATTTCAAAAAATTACGGACATGTCGGCAATATACTCCGCGCCGACGCCGCAATCAAACGGTTTCCTGTGGATTTTCCGCTCTAAATATGTGGATAAAGAGAACATTTCACATGGTGAAAACTCAGCGCACGCTCAGGAGGCAGATGCTGTACGGACGCAGCTCCGGCAGGCGAAACGGATTTTTGCATAAAAAAACTCCTGCGGGGTTGAAAAGTTTTCGGAACAGTGGTATTTTGTATTAATATAGCATATCGGAGACTTTGTCCAATAGGACGGAAACAGCGAAAAATTGGACTTTCAAATGCAAAATCACATCTCCGGCGACTCCTTCATCCCGCCGCAGCCCCATCTTTTCGCGCTTCTGACCGAGGGGGCCGTGACGCCGCCGATCTTCTGCTGCGGGGGAGGCCGCTGCTTCACCGCCTCCGCCAGCTACTGCTACGACGGCATGAACCGGGGAGACGACGACTTCAGCTTCTGGCAGTACATCATTTCCGGGGGCATCCGGCTGGAACTCGGCGGCGCCCGGACCCTCCTCCGCCCCGGACAGACCATGCTGCTCTCCGTGCCCGAGGAGCATATCTACCGGCTGACCCGGGAGTGCGGCCACATGGACGCGATCTATCTGTGTTTCTCGGGAGCCATGCACCGCAGGCTCTTCGCCGACCTCCGAAGCATCTCCGGGAGCGTCTTAGGCACGGACGCCTCCTCCGCGATCCTGCCGCTGGCGGCCTCGTGGCTGGAAACCCTCGCCTCGGGCAAAGTGATTTCGATTTACGATTCGGCGGCCTTCGCCATGAAATTCCTCATGACGCTGGCTTCCGAGCTGGACCGCGGCGAAGCCGGAAATCTCCGCTTCGACGCCAAGGCCAAAATGCTGCTCCACCGCTCCCCCCTGCACAATGTGGAGGACATGTGCAGGACCTCCGGGTACAGCCGGGAATACTTCATCCGCCGCTTCCGGGAGGCCAACGGCAAAACTCCGGCGCGCTTCATCGCCGACGAGAGGATGAACCACGCGGCGGAACTCCTCCGTCAGACCGATCTCTCCGTCGCCGAGATCGGAGAGCGCTGCGGCTACGGCGACTGCGCGTACTTCTGCCGCGTCTTCCGCCGCAAATACGGCGCTCCGCCCGGGCAATGGCGGCGGCGGACGCCTCCCGAAACCCACCTTATTCATCCGGAGAAACGAATATGAACCCTTCCGAACGCGTAAAAGAACTTGTCCGACTCATCGAATACCACAACCGCCGGTACTGGGAGCAGGCCAGCCCGGAAATCTCCGACGTGGAATACGACGACCTCCTGCGGGAACTCGCCCGCCTCGACCCCGGCCATCCCCTCATCACCCGCATCAACGCCCCCGCCGCCGCCGGTTCGGGCAAGATCACCTACCGCGTCCCCATGCTCAGTCTGGATAAGGCCTATTCCCTGGAGGAGGTCCTCGACTGGGCGGAAAAGTACGCCCGCACCCCCGACGAACCCCTGCTGGTCCAGCCGAAATACGACGGGATCTCCGCCAGCTTCGCCGCCGGAGTGCTCTCCACCCGGGGAGACGGCTACACCGGAGAGATCATCACCGACAAGCTCCCCCTGATCGAACTGGAAGCCCCGGGCTACCGGGGCCGCCCCGACCGGGACAGCCGCGGCGAGATCGTCATCCGCAACGACGACTTCGCCGACCTCTACAGCCGCATCGTGAAGGCCGACGGCAGCCGCTATAAGAATTCCCGCAACGCCGTCGCCGGGATCATCGGGCTGAAGGACATCGGCGACATGCTGCGCCAGGGCGCGCGCCTGACCCTGGTGGACTACGAGCTCATCAGCGAAAAAATCCCCCTTTCCCGACTCTCCGCCCGCTGGGAAACGCTGGTGGAACACATTTCCGGCCTCCCCTATCCCACCGACGGCGTCGTGGTGAAGTTCGCCGACCGGAGTTTCAGCGATTCCCTGGGCGCCACCAGCCACCATCCCCGGGGCGCGATCGCCTACAAATTCACCAACCAGCGGGCCCGGAGCGTCCTCCGGGACGTGGAGTGGAGCTTCGGCAAAAACTGCCTCACGCCGGTGGCCCTCATCGACCCGGTGGAGCTGGGCGGCGTCACCATCCGCCGGGCCACCCTGCACAACGTCCAGAACATCCTCGACCGGGATCTCGAGATCGGCGACGGCGTCATCGTGGAGCGGGCCGGAGACGTGATCCCCTACATCGCCGCCAGCACCCCGGGGAGCGAGCGGCGCCCGGCGATCATCTCCGCCTGCCCGTGCTGCGGCGCGGCGCTGGTGCGGCGCGGCCCGGAACTGGCCTGCCCCAACGGCGAATGTCCCGAAACCCGGGTCCAGCGGCTGACCGCGGCGGTGCGGGCCATCGGGATTCAGAATCTGGGCGAACCCACGGTGCGCCGGATGACCGAGACCCTCGGCGTGCGCCGCCTCCGGGACATCTTCAGCCTCACCGCCTCCGATCTGCTGCGGCTGGAGGGCTTCGCCGAAAAGTCCGCCGCCAATCTGCTGGAGGAGCTCGCCCGGGCCCGAAACGCCGACGCCCCCAGCCTGATCGCGGCCCTGAATATCCCCGGCGTCGGCGTCAACATCGCGAAGATGCTCCTCGAGGGGCGCACCCTGCGGGAATTGCGGAGCCTCTCGGAGGAGGAGCTGGCCACCATCAGCGGCATCGGACCGGAACGGGCCGGAGCCCTGAAAAACTGTTTTGAAACCGACGCTTCGGAGATCGACGAACTCATCGACGCGCTGAATCTGGACCCGGACGCAGGCGGCGCCGCCTCCGGACGCCCCACCGTGTGCTTCACCGGCAAGATGCCGGAGAAGCGTTCCTATTACGAAGCTCTGGCCCGGGAAAAGGGTTTCGACCCCGCGGACGCCGTGACCGCATCCCTCTCCCTGCTGGTCACCGCGGAGGCGGATTCCTCGTCGTCCAAGGCGGTGAAGGCCCGCAAAGCCGGAGTCCGGATCGTCACCCTCGACGAATTTCTCCGCATGGAGGGCCCGGCCGGGAAGGGGGAGAGCGGAACAATCGCGGCTTCCCCGGACGCCGCCGGGAGCGCGGCAACCGGAGCGCCTCCGCCCGAAGCCGCAGAACCCTCCGCGCCGCCCGTGAAAATCCAGGGGACGCTTTTCTGACCGTTCAGCGTTTGCAGACGGTGTTGCGGCGGCAGAGTTTGTGGTGCATGACGCAGGGCTCCGGCATGGCCTGACCGTTCAGCTGGGCCAGCAGGGAATCCATCGCCGCGGCGGCCAGCGACGCCGCGGGGGTGCGCATGGAGGTGATCGGCAGCGGCAGGTGTTCCAGCTCCTGAAAATCTTCGAACCCGGCCACGGAAAATTGTTCCGGTATTTTCAGCTGCATATTCACGCAGCCGATGACGAAACCGGCGCAGATGCTGCCGTTGGTGAAGATAAAGGCGTCATAATCATTTTTTTCGCACGCGATCTGCATGGCCAGCTGGGTGCCGGAATTGGCGAGATCCTCCCTGACTTCATGGACCGTGACGGCGTCGTCCGGGACGCCGCCCAGACTCAGAGCGGCCTGCATGCCGTCCAGCCGGTGCTGATGGGCCCGGTCCTGCAATGTGGCGGTGACGATGCAGAAGCGTTTATGATTCAGCCGCAGGAAGAGCGTCGCGAGCTGATACCCGGCGGAGAAATCGTCCGCCCAGAAATGGTTTCCGACAGGGGGCAGGGAATTGATCTGCGCGGTATCCAGTTTCCCGATGACCACTCCCGGGAATTCGGGAGAGTGTTCCAGCACCTGACGGCAGAAATCGAAATTCTGATACGAGGCAAAGGCGATGAGCCCCCGCAGGGACTCATTGTGCCGGAAGATATTTTTCAGGAAACTGTCGCTGCCGTTGTACTGGGGATTGATGAACTGCATGGAATAGTTTCGCGCCATGATCCTGTCATAGCATCCGGAGACCAGCTGCAGGGTGTAGCTGTCCAGAAAAGCACCGGAGGAGGGATGCATCACGATGCCGATATTGCGGTTGTAGCTGGCCTGTTTTTTCAGGCAGAAACCGGTTTCCGCCAGGATCTCCCGGATCTTCCGCGTGGTGGCGGCGCTGATCCCCCGCCGGTTGTTCAGCACTTTGGAAACCGTCGCCGGACTGACGCCGGCTTTTCGGGCGACATCGTAGATGGTGTATTCATTGTCTCTCATAAAAACCTCTTTTCGCGTTTCACCACCGGTTACTATACATGAATAAAGAAACTTTTGCAAATTTATTTCCTTTCTTTTCTCGGAAATTTTCCATTCAGGACTTGACTTTTCGAAAAAAATGAAGTATAATATATACAGAAAGCAAAATTCATGCGGATTTTGGAAACTTTTCGGGCCTCTTGCGGCCTCCGCCGATCGTCGGCGGCGTTTCCGACCGCGGCGGAAATCCGAAAGGAGGGCATCAGACGCGCCGCGGCGGGAAACAGGGGCCGGGAGGGGCGAAGCTCCGGATGGTCGGCATCCGGCGGCCGCCGGGAAGTTCCGGAGATCGCACGGAGTTGCTTGCAAAACAAACAGAAGAAAGGAAAAATGATGAAAAAAGGATTTTTTACATTGATAGAATTGCTGGTCGTGATCGCGATCATCGCAATTCTCGCCAGCATGCTGCTGCCCGCCCTCTCAAAAGCCCGGGCCGCCGCGCAGAAAATCAAATGCACCAACAATCTGAAGCAGATCGGCCTCGGCCTCACCATGTACACCGTGAACAACAATGAGTACATGGCCGTGGGTGCGGAACGTCCCGCCGAATCCACCAACGGATGGGCGTGGGATTGCAATCTGGAACTGAACGGCAGTTCCGCCGGAAGCTGGACGGCCAATAAACTTTTTACCTGTCCCTCCAACTCCACCGGCGCGCAATACACCTATGGTCAGAGCTGCGCCATCAGCTGGAACATTGCGCAATGCACTCAACTGCCCAGGATCACGAATCCGGGCGGCATTTTGTGGGTATGCGACAAGAGCGGTCCCGGCAACCCCTCGAGCAACTATACGCAGCCGTGGACAGGATTCTGCTCCGCCACAGCTTTGGAAAGATATATAGGCGGCGACTATAAAAATTATGCAAGCGCCTATTTGCATAGCGACAAGGTGAACGTGCTTTATGTGGACGGGCATGTTGCCGATGAAAAGTTCTGGCTGAAGGATAAGCGGGAGCTCTTCCGACTCTGGACCGGATTCACTCTGGCGGGAGACACCGACGCCCTGTAAGCGAAATCTTCCGAAGGGAGGGGCTGCTGCAAATCTTCACAAGGGAAGCAGCGGCCCTTCCTTTTGCCCGGCGAGAAAACACAGGCAGAGCGGCGGGAAGCGGCTCCGCCTGTCAGCCTGAAAAGGGAAACAATCGTGTTTTTGTTTCAATAAAAAACTCTGTCCCTGCCCCCAAAATCCTTGACAATCCGTCCCGGACAGTTACATTAATCCCGAAAAGACACCGTATCAAATAAGGAGAATGAACATGAGACACTGGCTTGGTATTGCACTGCTCCTGCTCCAGGGCGCGTGCGTGTCGGCAACGGCTTCGGCAGCGGCCCCCGCGCCGGTGCTGACTCCGGCGCCCAAGGAGATCGCGGTCGGAGAGCAGCCGGTCGCCTTCGGCTACGAGTGGCGGATCGACGGCGGGGAGGAGTTCCCCGAGGCGGCCGCCTGGCTGGAGGAGGAGTTCCGGGCGCGCGGCTGGGAGATTTCCGACGGCGCTTCCGCCTGTGTGTCGCTGCGGAGCGCGGAGGGAAACGGCAACCCCGAATTTTACACCCTCTCGATCACCGAAAAGGGCGCGGAGCTGGGAGCCGCGACGCGGGAGGGGATGTTCCGGGCGGCGGGACGCTTCCTCGCGCTTTTGAAGCAGCCCTTTACGGTGTACGAACAGAAGAGCTTCACCATCCCCGCCGTCGCCATCGCCGACTGGCCGGACTTCCCGGTGCGGCTGATGTCGCTCACCATGACTTTCTGGGAGCCCTTCAGCGACGCGGAGCGTCTGGACTCCTCCAAGCGCATCATTTCCGCCATGGCCGAACACGGCTTCAATCATGTCGCCATCGGCATCGGCAGCAATTATCACTCCAAATACTTCAAATCGCAGAAACCGACCCCCTGGACGGACGACGACCTCCGGGAACTGGTCCGTTTCGCAAAAGCGCGGGGCGTGATCCCCTTTCCGTACATCAGCGTCATCAGCCACTACGGCGGCGGCCCGCTCATCTGCCCCCTGCTGAACGAATCCGGCACTCCCGTCGGACACGACATCCTGGGCGAGGAATTCTGGGAGGTCTATCCGCTGGTGCTGGACGAGCTGGTGGAACTCTTCGATCATCCCCCTTATTTCCGGGTGGGCGGCGATGAGGCCAACGGATTTTTCGCATATCTCAAAAAATCCCCGGAGGAGTGCGCCGAACTCTTCGCAAAAACCTTCAATTTCACCAATGAACACCTGAAGCAATACAACTGCCGCACCGTCATCTGGCACGACATGTTTTTCGCCGAGGAGATGGGCGGCGTGCGGGAGCAGATCGAGGGGATCGCCGAGGGACGGGTCGAGCCGTCGCCCTATCTGATGGATCTGGTGGATAAGGACATCATCATCAACTACTGGCACTACGGCGCGGATGAGGAATATCCCGGCATCGACTATTTTACCCAAGCGGGATTCGAGGTATGGTCGAGCACCTGGTACTTCACAAAAGGCATCTTCGCCCTCGCCAACGTCTCCGGCCGGAAAAACGTGACGGGCTACGACGGCACCACCTGGTGCAACAATCACACCAAGGGCGCGGAACTCGTGCTGGTGGGCGAAGTCGCCTGGAACAGTCAGACGACCGGGATCGACTATGATCCCGACGAGGTCTTCATGCGGGAGTGGAGCGACACGCCCTTTTTCGCAAACGCCGGAAACGCGAAGCCGCTCGTCTTCCGCGACGGCGTGTCGCCGGAGGAGTGCGCCGAAGAGAACGTTTCCGTCGGAAATCTGCAGGTGGCCTGCCGGAATCCCATAGCGGCGGCGAAAACCGTCTTTTCCCGCCTCGAGGTGCCGGACGATATCGTGAAAATCAAAGAGGAGGCCCCCGACAGCGAAATCTTCTTCGCCAGCTGCGAACCCTTTGTCCTGCATCCCGACGGCATCAACTGCGCCCGGGGTGTCGGCGCCCTGATCCTCTACACCCCCTCCCACGGCAAGGGCACCGGTCAGAACATCTGGGGAAACGATTATGTCGTCATCGACAACTGCGTGGTGGAGCGTTCCGTCAAAGTCGCAAACGTCGCCATCCCGCCCGACGGCTGCGTCATCTCCACCAACATCACCGGAGCGGAACTTCAGAACAACACCAGAAAAATCATGGCGGAGGATTATGTGGAGCTGATCCTCTCCCGGCGGGAGGCGGAGGGGGCGCTGCCGAAACCGGAGGCCGTGTGCGGCGGCGGGGCGGACACCCTCGTTTTCGTCTTCGGAGCCGCGCTGAAGCTTTATTGCGACAAACCGGTCCCGGCCTGCGTCGTCCGTGTCCGGCGAAGCGACGGTGAAACGGACACCTTTACCCTCAAATGCGATTTCTCCCTCTATCCCGATCCGAAGCTCTTCAAGAATTTCCGGATGGTGTATCTGCCGGACGGCAAGGCCGCTCTGATCTGGAACGGCGACGGCTGCACCGCCGCGGGCGTCGAGATGGAGTTCACGCACATGGGCACCGCCATCGGGACCGTGCTGCTCGGAGCCGCGGAAATGTAAACTCCAAAATCCGCCGCCGGGGACGCTCTGTAAAAAGTCGTCCCCGGCGGCTTTTCAGAACAGGATCGGTGCAGAATCTATGAGTTTTATCGACTGGATGATTGTGATCATCCCCTTCTCTTTCGTCCTCTATATCGCATGGGTTTCCCGCAGGTACGTGAAAGGCGTCGCCGACTTTCTGGCGGCCGGGCGCGTGTGCGGGCGGTATGTGATCAGTGTGGCCGACGTCGCAAACGCCCTGGCGGTCATCACCCTGATCGGCATCGTGGAGGGAAACTACAAAACCGGTTTCGCCATCGGCTTTTGGAGCAGCGTCGGGGTGCCGCTCTCGATCGTCATGTCGCTGACGGGATTCTGCTTCTACCGGTTCCGGGCGACCAAGGCGATGTCCTTCGGGCAGTTTCTGGAAATGCGCTACAGCCGGGGATTCCGCATCTTTGCCGCGACTCTGCGCACATTTTCCGAAACCCTGGCCAACATGATCGTGCCCGCGGTTTCCGCGCGTTTTTTCATCTGCCTCATCGGTCTGCCCTACACTTACGAGCTTTTCGGCCTTCACATATCCACTTTCGGCACCATTATCGTCCTCGTACTGCTGCTGGCCCTCTTCATCATCTGGTGCGGCGGCACCGTGGCGCTGATCATCACCGACGCGCTGCAGGCGATTCTCACCTACCCCATTTTCGCGGTCATGGTCTTTTACGTCATTTCGCATTTTTCCTGGTTCGACGAGATCGCGCCCGTGATGGCGGACCGGGTGAAGGGCGAGAGTTTCCTGAATCCCTACGACGTCGAATCCCTGCGGGATTTCAACCTCTTCGCCCTGATCGTCACCCTGATGAACACCGTCCTCAACCGGGCAAGCTGGATCGGCGCCGGAGCCACCGCCGCGGGAAAAACTCCCCACGAACAGAAAATGGCCGGGGTGCTGGGCGCATGGCGCAACGGCTTCTCCTGGATCTTTTTCTTCGTCATGGCGGCGATGCTCATCACCACGCTCACCCACAACAATTATGTGCATCAGGCCCGGGAGATCCGCGCAGACCTCACCGCGCGGGCCGCGGCGGAGGCTTTCCCGAACGAGGAGACCCGGGCGGAATACGCCGCCGCGATCGACCGCCTGCCGGTGCAGGATCATGTCGCAGGCAGGGACGCGCCCTATTCGCAGCAGGATAACCCCGACACCCCGTATCTGGACACCGCGCTCGCAGTCCTGAGCTCAGGCCAAAACGGCAACGCCGATTTTCAGCAGTTCCGCACGCTCTATTACCAGCAGATGCTGCCGGTCACCATGCGTTACATCATGCCGGTGGGACTGCTGGGACTGCTGGCCCTGCTCATGGTGATGCTGATGGTCTCCACCGACGACAGCCGCATCTTTTCCGGCGCCCTGACCATCGTGCAGGACATCGTGCTGCCCGTCTATAACAAACCGGTCTCCCGCGAAACGCATCTGCGCCTGCTCCGTCTGGCGACGCTCTTCATCGGGGTCCTCTTCTTCTTCGGGTCATTCTTCATGGCGCAGCTGGATTACATCAATCTCTTCTGCGTCATCACCACCAGCATCTGGCTCGGCGGCGCCGGTCCGGTGATGATCGGCGGACTCTACACCCGTTTCGGCAATACGGCGGGCGCTTACGCCTCCCTCGCCGCGGGGACGATCGTCTCCGGCGGCGGCATCCTGGTGCAGAGAAACTGGGCGGACCATATTTACCCGTTTCTGGATGAAATGGGCTGGACGGAGGGGATCGGAAATTTCCTGGAAACGGTTTCCGCCCCCTTCAATCCCTACATCGTCTGGAGGATGGACGCCATCAAGTTTCCCATCAACTCCAACGAACTGTTTTTCATCGCGATGGTGCTCGGCATACTCTCCTATACGGCCGTCTCCCTGCTGACATTCAGGAAGCCCTTCAACCTCGACCGCATGCTGCACCGGAATCCCGGCAGCGCGGGCGCTCCGCCCCGGGCCGGAAGATTTTCCGTAAGGGGGATCATCGCCGGGATGGTCGGCATCGACGAAAATTACACCCGGGGCGACAAGGTGATCGCCTGGAGCGTCTTCTTTTACTCCTTCGTCTACGGCTTCCTCCTGGTCTTCGTCGGCGTGGCGGTCTGGAACATCTTCAGCGAATGGCCGCTGGAGTGGTGGAGCTGGTATTTCTTCCTGGTCAGTCTGGTGATCCCGGGGATCGTCGCCTGCGTCTCGACGGTATGGTTCACCTGGGGCGGCACGCGGGACCTCCTGCGCATGTTCCGCGATCTGAAGGACCGGGTGGACAATCCCCTGGACGACGGCAGGGTGAAGGACGGCACCACCCTCGCCGACAGCGAAGAATAACCGGACGGACGGAGCCCGCGGCCGGGCCCCCGCGAACCGCGGGGGCTTCCCGAACCGCCCGACCGGAGCACAAAAAAGCCCGCCGGAGCGGGCTTGCGGCTGAACCTTGAAAACCGGAGGTTATTCGGCTTCAAAGGCGCTCTTGTCGGCTCCGCAGTCGGGGCAGACCCAATCCGCGGGCAGATCCTCAAAGGCGGTGCCGGGGGCGACGCCCTGAGAAGGATCTCCGTAGGCGGGATCGTAGACGTAGCCGCAGGGACAGACATACTTGGTCATTTTCTTCTCCTTCATTCAGTTGATGGTTGCGACGGCCTTCACGGTCTCGTCGAATATTTTTTCCAATTCCTCACGGGTGGGGATATACCGGACCGCCAGCGGCGCCGCGAGCGGCATGGCGCAGCCCATGTCGGTGAGTATCTTATAGAGGTTTTTGTGGGCTTCGCCGCTCCAGCCGAAACTGCCGAAGGCGATCGCCGCGAGATTCTTCGGCTTCAGCCCCTGCATGTAGGTCATCACGTCCGCCACCGAGGGGAAGATCTGATTGTTCATGGTGGGACTGCCCACGGCGAGGATCCCGGCGTCCATCAGCGCGGTCATGACTTCGCTGCGGTCGGAAGCCTGGAGGTTGAACACGTCCACCTGCATGCCCGTACTGCGCATGGCGTCGGCGATGGTGTCGGCGATGGCGGCGGTGGAACCCCACATGGTGTCGTAGACCACCACGCCCCGGCGCTTGCCCTCCTGCAGCGCCCACTTGCGGTAGTTCCGCAGAGGCACGGCGCAGTCGCCGCCCCGCCACAGAGGCCCGTGATCGGGGGCGATGATGTCGATGTCGAAGCCCAGGGAGGGCAGAGAATCCAGCAGCGCCAGAATCTTCTTCGCCTGGAGAAGCAGGATGTTGGCGAAATACTTTTTCGCCTCCAGCTCCAGCAGCTCCGGCGGCAGCTCGTCGGCGAAGAGCGCCGACGAGGCCAGGTGCATCCCGAAAGCGTCCTGGGAAAAGAGCAGCTTCGACTTGTCCAGCCATGCCGCCATGCTGTCCGGCCAGTGGAGCATCGCGGTCTCCACAAAGGAGAGACTCTCCCGGCCCAGCTCCAGTTTGCATCCGGTGCCGAGAGGCTCGATCTTCACCTCCGGGAAGTGGCGGGCCAGGGTCTTGACCCCCATGGGACTGGCGAAGATGCGCTCCGGACGGAAGGCCGCCGCCGCGCGGGGCAGCGCTCCGGAGTGGTCCATCTCCGAGTGGAGGCTGACCAGATAGTCGATCTTGCCCTCCGGCAGTATCGAGAGGATCCGGGCGCGCATCTCGTCGAAGAACGGAGCCTTTACCGTATCGATGAGCGTGATCTTTTCATCCAGGATCAGAAAGGCGTTGTAGGTGGTGCCCCGACCGGTGGAGTAGCCGTGGAAATTGCGTACATGCCAGTCCACGGCGCCCACCCACCAGACGGAATCGGTGACTTTCACCGCTTTCAGAAATTTATCCATCTTTTTTTTACGCTTCCCAAAGGCCGTGAATGTTGCAGTAACTCCTGACCCTCATGCCGGGACGCGCTTTCACATAAAATTCGGCCTCGGGTTTCCCGTTCGGGTCAAGGTATTTGGTGTTGGCGTAATCGCCGTTGATGATCTCGATCCACTGGATGTGGTGTTCGGGGGTCATGGGGTGCGGCGCCGCGCCCACTTTCACCCGGGTGCCGTTGTCGAGGGCCTCGATCACCGGGAGGTGCTTTTCGCTGCCCGCGTCCACGGTTTTGGCGCTCAGAGGCTCCATCGGCTGTCCGCAGCACACCGGAACGGCCCCCGGATTCCGGATCTCCACCACGAGACCGCAACGGCTGCATCGGAAAATTTCGTTCCTTTTCATACTCTTTTTTCTCCTTTTCTCCTTTTCAGGCCGGCCAACCGCGGCCGACTCCCCTCTGTTACTGGAATATAACGCAAAAAATCATCTTTGTCAAATCGGCGGAATCATTTTTCTCCTTCGCCGGAGAGGATCGTCAGATCCCGCAGCACCCAGCTGCCGTCGGGATAGACGTCGGCCGTCAGCAGGGTCCGGCCGCCGCCGGAAACGCTCTCCCGCATGGATTTTTCAAGCTCCGGGGCAACCTTCTCGTTGGCGAAGTATTTCTCAAAGGGATAGCGGAACGTATATACGGCGGCCTCGGCCTTCACCATATCTCCGGAAGCCCGATCCCAATAGAATTCGCCCGGCATGACCCGGCGGACATCCTTCACCCGGATGCACTCCCCGCGCCCCGCCAGCTCCTCCCGGGATTCGGCGATCTCCACGGCCCGGGCCATCCCGTCGCCGTCCCGCTCCAGGAGCACCCAGGCTTCCCGCATCCAGGCGTCCCCGACGATCCGCCCCGTTTCGCAGCGGCCCTCGCAGTTCAGACGCACGTAACGCCCCCGAAAAGGATCGTAGGGATCGTAGAGCGTCACCTCAAACTTGAAGCGCGCGGGCTTGCCGGAGGGGAATTCGAAGCTCTTGATCCGATACGCCGGATAGGCCAGGATCAGCAGCAGAGCGGCGATGTAACAGATCAGACGGATGCGGTCGCTCTTCCTATTCATGGCTCACCTCCTCCGCGCCCGCGGCGGCGCGCTTCCTGTGCCGTACGAAAATCAAGTTGGCCGCGATGAACGCGAGACCGCAGACGATGAAGCCCATCCCCCGGACGATCAGCCCGATGCGGTCGTCGAAAAATCGGGCCGTGACCACCGCCGCCAGACACATCAGACCGCAGTTGAAAACACTCATCCGGTTTCTCCGGCAGCCCGTAACCAGGAGGAGAATGCCGGAGATCAGCAGCAGCGCGGCGCATACAAGCGTCTGCCCCGCCATCCGGGACAGGCCGGCCGCCATCACGGCGGCCAGCACCGCGGCCGCGGGCAGGCAGGCGAGGTTGCGGCGCCGGAGGGCCGCCGCCGCGGTCAGCACCCAGGCCGCCGTGATCAGCAGCGCCGTGGGCACGTCGCAGTGAAGATTCAGCGCGCCCTCTTCAATACTGCCCACGGCCAGAAAGACCAGCAGATAGACAAAGGGGATGTTGAAGAGCGGATTTCCGGTTTCCACCCTCGCCGCCGGCAGGATCACGAGGGCGGCCAGCAGGGGCAGCAGCCCCATAATCAGCGCCAGCCCCGGCTCCATATACCGTCCGAGACTGTGACCGGTCTGCGCGGAAAAGACCCCGAAACACACCAGCAGCATCAGCCCCGACCACCACTTGAGGCGGCCTCCGCCCCGGATCATGCCGGAGAGGAAAAACGGCGCCGACGCCAGGGCGAAAACCACGCCCCACCAGTTTCCCACCGCGAATAATCCCCCTGCGGCGAAGAGGGAGGCGAAAAGCACCGGACGGAAGATGTAAATCAGCGGCAGAGTGATGCCGAGCACCAGCGTAACGAAATCGCAAAGGTCCCCGTCGAGATTGTAGATCTGGGAAATCACCGCGCAGCTGGTGACCGCACCGGCCCCGGTGAGCAGGGCAGAGGCCCCGCGCCAGCCCTGCCCGGCGCTCCGATACAGCGTAACGATGCCGACCCCTCCGGCGATGAAGACCGGCAGCAGGGCGATGACCAGCTGCCAGAAGCGCCCGAGGGCTTCCCAGTTGTAATTCACCAGCAGGATGAAGCCGGCCCCCGTCAGTGCGGCGCCGATTGCGGCCAGCACCGCCGCCACATAGCGGTCGCGGCTGATCCGGCCCGCCGTTTCCCGACTGCACCACGCCCGCAGACCGTCGGCTCCGGCCTCGTCCAGAAAACCCTCGCTGCGCCATATCGGGATGAATTCCGCGACTTTGGCGGCGAAAGCCCGTTCGTGTCTCTCTGCCATAAAAAGCTCCTTCTTTTCGGCGTATGCTCCGATCCGGGAGCAATATATCACGTTCAGCGGACGATGTCAAGACCCGTCCCGTCGAAAACGGGAATAAACTCCTCCGCGGCCGCGCCCCGCCCCTGGGTGAAGCCGTCGGTCATGCCGAGATCAAACATCTCCGCGACCACCCTCCCGTAGGCCCGCTCCCCCACCCGGCGGTTCAATTCCGGAAACTCCCCGTTCAGGACCCGCCCGCAGGGCAGATATTGACGCAGCAGACTGAAAAGCACCTCCCCGGGCCGGAAATTTTCGGCCACCAGACGCACCACCGCCAGCGAATCCTCCAGCCCGCCGGGCAGCATCATGTGACGGATCAGGACGCCCCGCCGGAGCAGCCCCTCCCCGTCGATGACGTAAGGGCCGGTCTGACGGATCATTTCCCGGATGGCGGCGAGGGCGACCTCCGGATAGTCCGCCGCCCCGCTGTAAAGAGCGGCGCGGCGGGAGGAGGCGTATTTGAAATCCGGCAGATAAATCTGCACTTTCCCCTCGAAAAGCTTCAGGGTTTCCACCGATTCATAGCCCCCGGAATTGTAGATCACGGGCACCCCGGGCGGCTCCTCCAGGGATTCCAGCACGGCCCCGGCGAAGTGGGTGGGAGTTACCAGATCGATGTTGTGGGCTCCCGCCTCCTCCAGACGCCGGTAGATGCGGCGCAGAGCCGCCGCGTCCGCCTCCCACCCGGCGAGGCCCCGGCTCAGATCGTAATTCTGGCAGTAAACGCAGCGGAGATTGCACCCGGAGAAAAAAACCGTGCCCGCCCCCCGGGTGCCGCTCACCGGAGGCTCTTCCCAGAAGTGCAGACCGGCCCGGGCCACCCGGGCGGTCAGCGGCTGTCCGCAATACCCCAAAACCCCGGTCCCGCCCTGACGGAGCGGTCGTTCAACCCCGCAGCGGCGGGGGCAGATCCGGCAGATCATCTCAATCCCCGAAGAGCGGTTTCAGACGCCGCCGCGGCGGACGGCAGAGCCGGATGCGGCCGCTGCGCCCCACGACGACCCCCTCTTTGAAGAGGACGCTCTCCACACTGCACGCGGCGATGTTGAACGCCAGGTGGAGACGGCTCTCGGCGGAACAATTCTGCCGGGTCGCCACCCGGGCCACCCTTATGCCGCCGTCCGGATAGACGTGCAGCAGCCCCCATCCGTCGGCGATCTCCTCGGGTTCCACCACATGCGCCGGGACGGCGATGTAGAGGTAATCGGCCGCGCCGGCAGCGCGGACCTTTTCCAGACGGCTGCCCTTGAAGAGGGCGTGCTGCACCCGGGAGTGCCTCCGCATGAGCTTCTGATATTCCGGATCGGAGGAGGAGGCGTAGTCGAAGGTCCTGAATTCGGCGAAGAGCTCGCCGCCCACCGCCAGCCAGGGTTCGTTTTCACGGATCCGCGCCTCCAGACGCATCCGGGCGGCCCGGAGCTCCCTGAGTTCCCGGGTCAGCTCCTCGGCCCCGGCGCACTCGGGCAGACACTCGCCCCGGTCGGTGAACACATCCACCGCCACCGTGCGGGAAACCCGGGAAACCATGTTCCGTCCCGAACCGGTGCGGTCCACCCAAAACGCCGCCGCGTCCACCAGATATCTGCTGATCCGCGACGGCACCCTCATGGCGAGACCGGCGGGGTCCTGAGCGGCCAGAAACGCGGCGACGGCGCGGCGCATGACGCTCTGGGTCAGCGTTTCGCGGGGCATGTCGAAGAGATCGGGGGTGACCGCCGTCTTTCGCGCCGGTTTCCTGCCTTCACGGGCCGGAGCTCCGGCCTCTCTGTTTTTCGGAGCAGACATTGTCAAAAAATATCCGGGGTTCTTCCGCTGCAGTATCGTCCTGAGAAGGCATTGCCGAAAGGAGCGCCTTTGGATTTCGGATGGATCGCAAAAAAGACGAATCGGGCAATTTGAGCGCGGCTACCCGCAGGGTAACCGCCGAAAATGCTCCCGGTCCGGACTTTTGCGAGCCCCCGAAAGGCATGGCGATCGTTTCAGCAATGCCGTCCTTTCCTTAAAATACAGCCTTTTAGCGGGATTGTCAAATCAAACACTTGTAAAAACGCCGCCGCGGGTGTATTTTAAAGAAGCATCATAAAGAACAGCAAACAATGTCGAGGTTATTATGTCCGGACACAGTAAATGGGCCAACATCAAGCACAAAAAAGAAGCCGCCGATAAGAAGAAGGGCAAGGCTTTTTCCAGCCTGGCCAAGGAAATCATGGTGGCGGCCAAGGTCGGCGGCGGCGATCCCAACGCCAATCCCCGCCTCCGCGCCGCCCTCACCGCCGCCAAGGCCATCAACCTCCCCAACGCCAATATCGAGCGCGCCATCAAAAAGGGCACCGGCGAATTGGGCGACGTGGTTTACGAGGAAGTGGTCTACGAGGGCTACGCCGCCGGAGGCGTGGGCGTCATCATCGAGTGCCTCACCGATAACCGCAACCGCTCCGCCAGCGACGTCCGCGCCACGCTGGACCGCAACAACGGCAATCTGGCCAGTTCCGGCGCGGTGAGCCGTCTTTTCACCCGCCAGAGCCACTTCGTCATCGAGGGCGAAAACGCCGACGAGGACAAGCTCATGGAGGTGGTGCTGGACGCCGGAGCCGAGGATATCGAGGTGGACGACGGCGTGGCCGACGTCTGGGGCCCCACCGACTGTTTTGAAGCCATCGCCAAAAGCCTGGAGGATGCCGGCATCACCACCACCGAGGCCGGGGTGGTCCGCCGCCCCCTCACCACCGTGGAACTCACCGACGCCAAAACCGCCCAGCAGGTGCTCCGGCTGGTGGACCGGCTGGAGGAGCTGGACGACGTGCAGACCGTCACCGCCAACTTCGAAATCGCCGATGAGATCGCCGGCGAGCTCGAAGAAGACTGAGGCCGCCGGAGTCCCGGGATGAGCCGCGTCCGCAGCCACATCCGCGGCAGCGCGGTCTTTGCCCTCAAATTCGCGGTCGCCGCGGGCATCATATGGCTGCTGGCGACGGCAAACGCCGAAGCGCTGAGGGAAGCTTTTCGCTCCTTTGATCTCCGCTTTTTCCCGCCCGCGCTGGCGCTTTACTTCGTGCACATGCTGGTCAGCGCCTGGAGATGGTACGAGCTGGCCCGCTCGCTGGGGTTCCGGCTTACGGCGGCGGAAGCCGTCTCCATCACCATGCAGGGGTATTTCTTCTCGCTGGTGATCCCCGCGGGCGCGGTGGGAGGAGACGTGGCCCGCATCGCCATCCTCTCCCGCCGGACCGCTCCGGGCGCCGGCTGCGACGGAGCGGTGACGGTGCTCATCGACCGCGTGGTGGGCATGGCGGCGCTTTTCACGCTGGCGATGGTGCTGATCGTCGCGGACATCCCGGTGATTCTGCGCATGTCGGTGCCGGGAGCGCCCTGGGTGGCGGAATTGCGCCTGTGGCTGGCGGGAGGGGTATTCCTCCTCTGCGCGGCCGGAAACGCGGCGGTCGCGGCGCTGTTTTTTCACCGCAGGCTGGAGCGGCTGCCGGGCTGGAACCGGATTTTCGCCGCGGGCGATCGGCTGACGAGAGGATTTTTCACCCATCTGGCGCGGGCGCTGGATGTTTACCGCGGGCGCTGGAAACTCCTGCTCTGGCTGACGGTGATCTCGATTTTCGGAGCCCACCTCATGCTGGTCATGGCGGTGCTGGCGCTGGCGGCGGGACTGCCGGAGGCATTGCCGGGGGCTCTGGCGGCGGCCGCCGCGGTGACCATCGGCAACATTGCGGGGCTGCTCCCGTCATTTTCCGGGATCGGATTTCGCGACATCACCATGGCGGCGCTGCTGACGCCGGTATGCGGAGAGGGGACGGCGATCACCCTGGGGTTCACGGTGATCATCCTGCTGGGGAATCTCGCCGGCGGCCTGTTTTTCGTTGCGGACTCAATCACCAAACGCAGAGCGGAGTAAATGAAGGGTTTTCAACTGGAGATGCAATTTTCCTCGGGGGCCAACCGCCTCCGGAAGTGTCTTGAAAACGGAATATTTTCCCTGTGGATCGAGCACGCTCCCCCTCCCGGAGAAACCGATCCGGAGATCCTGAAGCGGCGTCTGGACGCCCTTGAGGACGCCGTGCTCTCCGAAACCGCCCTCCCGGCGGCCCTGGCCATCACCGACCGGAGCGGCCCGGTCCCGGGCGGCGTCCGCGGCGTGGAATACGCTTCTCTCGCCGGAGAAAGCACCCGCAGCTGTCATGCCGTTTACGTTTCGGGACGAAACACCCCGCCGGAAGAGCTGCGGGGCCTCCTCAACATGGCCGCCAACGCCGGGATCCTCAATATCGTGCCGGTGACCGGCGACGCCATGCCCGGCGCCACGGCCCGGCATCCGGGAAATTTCACCGAATCCGTGTCCATCCTGTCGGAGGCGGTGCGCCGCGGCGGCTTCTTCGCCGGGACCACGGTCAATCCCTTCAAATATTCCCCGGAGCCGCTGATCGGGCAGTACGCCAAACTCATGCGCAAAGTCAACACCGGCGCCCAGTTCGCGGTGTCTCAGGCGGGCTTCGACATGGCCAAGCTCCATGAGCTCCGCAACTATATGGAGACCCGTCAGTGTTTTCTGCCGCTGGTGGCCCGGCTGGTGCTGCTGACACCCGAGATCATGGCGGAAATTCTGGCCGGGAAACGCCCCGGCATCGTCATCAGCCGGGAGTCCCAGGCCCAGCTGCGCCGGGAACTGTGCTTCTCCGCCCAGCAGTTTCAGGCGGCTCAGTGGCGGCGGCTGGAACTTCAGGCCGCCGGGTGCAGGCTGCTGGGCTGTTCGGGCATCCAGCTGGTGGGGGCGGACACTCCGGAACGGATCAAGGTGGCGGCGGAGCGGATCAACAACGCCATGAAGGAATTTTCCTCCTTCGCCGACTGGCTCGGCGAATACGAAGCCTGGGTGGGCAGGGCGGATCTCTCCAACCACACCAACGGATTCTACTTTTTCGACCGTCTCCTCCGTCCCGAGGGGGAGGAAGTGGCCCGTCCGGTACCGGCGGATTTTGAATTTCCTCCTCTGTCCGGGGGCGAAAAACTCCGATGCTTCGTGCTCTCCTCGCTCTTTCCGGAGGAGGAAAATTTCCCGCCCGAGCATCGGAGAATCCTCAAAACCCTTTTCGCCGGATGCAGAGGATGCGACCGGTGCACCCTGTCGAAAAATTTTCTCGTCTGCCGCGGGCACTGTCCCAAAAGACTCAGTTTCGGGCCCTGCGGCGGCGGCGCCTCCGGCGGCGGCTGCGAATACGGCGGCCGCGGATGCGTCTTCAACCGCATAACCCGCCGCGCCGGCATTGTCGGAAGCGTGGACGATCTCGAAACCCCCGTTGAGGAAGGACTGTAAAATGGCGAAAGGCACACTGACCGGAAAAATTCTCAATTCCCATCTGCTCAAGGGCGTCCCCGCCCCGGGCGAACCCGTGGAAATACGCATCGACCAGACCCTCACTCAGGACGCCACCGGCACCATGGCCTATCTGGAACTGGAGGCGATGAAGGTCCCGGCGGTGGCGACGGAACTGTCGGTATCGTATGTGGATCACAACATGATGCAGAACGGCCCCGAAAACCGAAACGACCACCTCTATCTGCGCAGCATCGCCGCCGCCCGGGGCGTGCGCTTCTCCCCCCCCGGCAACGGCATCTGCCATCAGGTGCATCTGGAGCGTTTCGGACGCCCCGGAAAAACGCTTCTGGGCAGCGACAGCCATACCCCCACCGGCGGCGGCATCGGCATGATCGCCATCGGCGCCGGCGGTCTGGACGTGGCCTGCGCCATGGCCGGACGGCCCTTCCGCCTGGCCTACCCCAGAATCATCGGGGTGGAACTGCGGAACCGCCTCGGAGAGTGGTGCGCCGCCAAGGATGTGATCCTGAAACTCCTGAGCATCCTCACCACCAAGGGCAACGTGGGCTGCGTGGTCGAATATTTCGGGGACGGGGTAAAGACCCTTTCCGTGCCCCAGCGCGCCACCATCACCAACATGGGAGCCGAGCTGGGCGTCACCACCAGCATCTTCCCCTCCGATGAAGCCACGAGAAAATTTCTCCGCGCCCAGCACCGGGAGGCCGATTTCACCGCTCTGGCCGCCGACGCCGACGCCGAATACGACGATCGGATCACCATCGACCTGGCCGCGCTGGAACCGCTGGCCGCCTGCCCCTCCAGCCCCGACAACGTGAAGCCGATCTCCGCCATCGCCGGCACTCCGGTGGGGCAGGTCATCGTGGGGAGCTGCACCAATTCCAGCTACCGGGATCTGGCCATGGTTGCGGCGGTGCTGGAGGGCCGCAGGATCGCTCCGGGAGTGACCTTCGCCGTGGCGCCCGGCAGCCGCCAGGTGCTGGAAATGCTGGCCGCCGACGGCGGTCTGGCCAAAATGATCGCCGCCGGAGCGCGGATCCTGGAAACCGGATGCGGCCCCTGCATCGGTCAGGGACAGAGCCCGGCCAACGACACGGTTTCCCTGCGCACCTTTAACCGGAACTTCGCCGGGCGCACCGGCACCCGGGGCGATCAGGCCTACCTGGTGAGCTGCGAAACCGCGGTGGCCTCGGCATTGACCGGCGTCATCACCGATCCGAGAAGTCTGGACATCCCGTATCCGCGGATCGCCGAGGTGGAGGATTTCACCGTAAACGACAACATGATCGAATTGCCGCCCGCCGATCCCTCCAAGGTGGAGATCATCCGCAAACCCACCATCGGCAATCCTCCCGAAACCGCTCCGGCCCCGGAGCGTCTGGACGCCGAAATCATCATCCGGGTGGGGGATAAGATCACCACCGACCATATCATGCCCGCCGGCGTGCATCTGAAGCTCCGGAGCAATATCCCGGCTTACGCGCAGGTGGTTTTCGAGTGCTTCAACGAACCGGGCAAGCCGGGATTCGCCCGGCGCGCCGCCGCGGTCCGCGACTCCGGCCGCTGGGGAGTGATCGTCGCCGGAGAGAGCTACGGTCAGGGTTCCAGCCGGGAACACGCGGCCATCTGCCCGGCCTATCTGGGCATCAAAGCGGTGGCGGCGTGCTCCATCGAGCGCATCCACCGGGCCAACCTCATCAACTTCGGCATCGCGCCGCTGATTTTCGCCGATCCGGCGGATCTGGAGGCGATGAAGCCGGGCGAATCCTTCGTGATCGAGAACTTCCGGGAGCAGCTGCGGGCAGGCGGCGTCATCACCGCTTCGGCGGGCGGACGGCCGGTGCGGTTCCGGTGCGAACTCAACGCCCGGGATCTGGAGATCATCCTCGCGGGCGGCCTGCTGAATCTCTGAGGCGTGACAAGGATGGACATCTGGCGCAAACTTCCCGCCCCCTGGAGGGATTTCCTCGCCGGATCGGGAGCGGAAGAGCCTCTGAACCGGGTCGCGGATTTTCTGAGCCGGGAAATGTTTCACGAAGAGGTGTTTCCCGCCCGGGATGAGTGGTTTGCGGCCTTTCAGGCCCTCGCCCCCGCCGACGTCCGGGCGGTCATCCTGGGACAGGATCCCTACCACGAGGAGGGACAGGCCCACGGTCTGGCCTTTTCGGTGAAGGCGGGCACGGCAGTTCCGCCCTCGCTCAGAAACATTTTCAGGGAGCTCTCCGACGACGTCGGCGTCTCCGCCCCGGCTTCGGGGGATCTCTCCGGCTGGGCCGCCAACGGCGTGCTGCTGCTGAACAGCGTGCTCACGGTGCGGGCCGGGGCGGCCGGTTCCCACTCCGGACGGGGCTGGGAGGAATTCACCGACCGCGTGATCGCCGGGCTCTCGCGGGACCTGCGCCCGAAGGTTTTCATACTCTGGGGATCCTGGGCGGGCAAAAAAGCCGATCTCATCGACGGCGGACGGCATCTGGTGCTGCGCTCGGCCCACCCGTCGCCGCTGAGCGCCTCGCGGGGATTTTTCGGGAGCCGGCCATTTTCCCGTGCCAATGAATTTCTGGCCGCCCGGGGCGAACCTCCGATCCCCTGGGGCTGTCTGCCGAGGAAAACGGAACAACTGGAGCTGGGGATCTTATGATTACAATCAGTCTGTCGCGTCTGGATCACGAAAAAAATTATCTGCTGGAGGGCTCGGAATCCCCGGATTTTCTGGAATTGGGCGAAAAGGAGTTTTTCACCGCCTCCCGTCCCGTATCCTACCGTCTCACGGTCACCCGGGTCAGCGGAGGCGTCCACATCTCCGGTTCGGTCTCCACCTCCGTCACCGGAGCCTGCGCCCGATGCCTCAGGGAAACTTCATGCCGGATCGCCAACGACAAGATCGATCTCTTCTTCCCGGTGGGAGCCGAGGAAACCCTGGACATCACCGAGGACGTCCGCGAGGAACTGCTCCTGGAGCTGCCCATGAACATCCTCTGCCGGGAGGATTGCGCCGGATTGTGTGAAAAATGCGGCGCCGATCTGAACGAAGGGCCCTGCGGCTGCCGCCGCGACGGAAACGACGGCGGTTCCGGGGACGCGGCCTCCGGCGGGAATCCCTGGAGCGCCCTGGACGGCCTGCATCTGGACGGAGGAGATGCCTGATGAAGAAATTGCATACCGTCTTCGGAAATCCGGCCGCGGGTTTTCTGCTGGCGACGCTGCTGTGCTTCGGAATTCGCTTCGGCGTATGCCTGATCGAGACCGCGCGGCTGAAAACTCATGTGGGAGCGGATTTCTCCCCCTTTCTGGCGGAGTCCGCCGTCGCCTGGGCTCAGGCGAACTGCCGGGCCGACGGCAGAGATCCCGACATGGTGACGACGGGCGGATCCGGCGCCGCCGCCCGACTCTCCGGAGGCATCGAGCACTTCGCGGCCCTGAGCATCCGGGCGCGCCGTCTCTTCGCCCCGGATGCTCCCACGGCCTGGGAGGACAATCCGGCGGAGGCGGAATGGGTGAAATTCACTCTGGCGCTGTGGATCGCCCTGGGCGGCGGAATCCTCTGGCTCTGGCTGAAATGGGACGGACTGGAGGCGGGATGGTGTTTCGCCGGAGTGCTGTTCTTTTCCGTAATGCCCTCGGCGCTGGCCCGGTACACCGGTCAGGATCTGCTGAAGGGGGCTTTTGCCATGAATTTCCTGCTCCTGGCCATGGCCTTTGACGCCAGAAGCCGTGCGCAGGGCGGGGGACGGATCAGCACGGCGCTCTTCTGGTGCTCCGTGTTCCTCGCCGGAATCTGCTGGGACATGGCGCAGATCCTGCTGGGCGCGTGGGCACTGTGGAACATTCTCTCCGGCCTCGCCGCCAACCGGCCGAATCCGGAGCGTCTGCGCATGATGCTGGCTCTCTGGACCGCGCTCGCGGCCGCCGCCGTCGCCACTCCCTACGGACGGCTCCACGGGAGCATCGCCTCGCCGGTGACGCTGGTGCTGGCGCCCCTGGCGGTCGCGGCGTTTCTGCCCCTGAAGCGGCGGACGGTCGCCGCCGCCGGAGCGGTGCTCGTGCTGCTGTGGTGCGGGATCATGGCCGCGGGCGGAGGCTTCGCGGGCAGCTACAGTCACTTCGGAGAACTGCTCCTGGCCAAAGTGCGCTGGCTGAACAGCAAGCCCGCCGATCCGGGCCTGCTCACCTTTTACCAGAGGATCCTCTGGACGCCGGAACTGCAGTCGGCGGATCTGAGGACGACGGCGGCATTTTTCCCGCTGGCGCTGCCGGCGGCCCTCCTCTCGTGGCTGCTGCTGCGCAGGCGGGAGGAAAATGCGAAATTCCGCGGATACGCGCTGCTGACGCTCCTGTTTTTCGCGATCTTCATCCTCATGGTGCGTTTTCACGAGATGGCGGCGGTGTTTCTGGCCCCCTGGTGCGCCTTTGCCGCGGCGCTGGGATTCCGCAAGCTCTCCGGGAGCCGGTGGAAATTTTTATGGCTGCTCCTCTGGCTGGGGGCGGTGCCGCTGGCGGAGGCGGGAATAAGCCTGCGGCCCCGGCGCTACTCTGCCGGTCTGCCCATGCTGGCGGACGCGGTGGCCGCCGCCCGTTCTTCCGAGATCGCCGGGCAGACGGTGCTGGCGGACTTCGAGCTGGGCTGTCTGCTGGCCGGATATGCGGGGGCGAGGATCGCCGTCCAGCCGAAATTCGAACTGGAGGAAACCCGGGAAACCACCCGCAGATATATCGAGATCCTTTACAAGGGCACCTTGGAGGAGCTGGCGGAACTGTGCGAAGAGCAACAGGTCCGTTTCGTCTTTCTCCGCAACGGACAGGGCAGCGAACCCCTGCACCCCTACTCCTATCGCTATATGGCCGACGCGGCGACCGTGCCGCGCCGGGCCCCGGTGATGGTGCTGGGACGCACCATGGACGTGTGCGCCCCGGGATTCCGCCGGGCGCACTTCAGCGCCGAGCATCGGCAGGCGGCGCAGGCGGTTTCGGTGTTCCGCTTCGTCAGCGAAAACGACCGGGAGAGCGCCATGAATCTGCTGATCCGCGCCGCCGAAGCCTTTCGGGACGGGGACGACCGGATGGCGGCGGCATGGGCATGGGCGGCCTACCGCCTCGATCCGATCTCGGAACTCACCGGCCGGGTGCTGGAAAACGTCGCCTGCTGGCAGCCCGGACCGCTCATGTTCTGAAGCGGTACGGCTTCAAAGCCAGCGCCGCGTTGGAATAACCGTCGTCGCCGGTGATCTCCTCCGCCGCCCACTCCGGGATGCGGAAAACCGCGTCGGCGGCGGACAGCTCGATCTCCGCGATCCGCAGCGGAGCGTTGTCGCCGGAAAAGAGATCCACCGACCATTCCCGGCCGTCCACGATTTCCCGGTAGCGGGTTTTTTCCACGATGCTCCCGGCGAGGGGGAAGTGACTCATCATGTATTCGGCGTCCTCCAGAGGCACCGGATATTCCAATTCGGCCCGCTCCAGAGCGGAGTTGCGCTGCTTGAAGGTCACCACGGCCCGGTCGTTTTCGATCCTCACCCGGATGGTCAGCCCGCGTCCGGCCAGGAGGTAGGCGGCCCGCATCCGGACCCCGCCGGAGGGATCGGAGGGGACGTAATCCTCCCGCACCAGGAAACGCCGTTCGATTTCAAGAAACATATCCGTCAGTCCCCCAGAACCACGCCCATGCTCCTGGCGCACTCCAGCCAGGGATGATCCTCCGGCACCGGATGACGCCGCCCCGCGACTTCCTCCAGAGGCACCAGCCGGGTCCCTTCGCCGCAGCCGGCGACCATATATCCGAAGCGTCCCTCAAAGATGGCCCGGCAGCACGCCGTCCCCAGCTTCGAGGCCAGGATCCGGTCCACACAGGAGGGCGTCCCGCCGCGCTGCAGGTACCCCAGCACGGTAACCCGGCTCTCCATGCCGGTCAGGGCTTCCAGGCGGGCGGCGAGCTTGAAAATACTGCTCCTCCGAGAAGCCTCGAATTTCTCAAGCGCCTTTTTGGCAAGTGTTTTCTCGCGGCGGCCCGAAGCCTGTTCCCGGACCGTCAGCAGGCGGCGTTCCGTTTCGGCGTCCCTGAGACTTCCGGCGCCCTCGGCCACGGCGACAATGCTGAAAACCCTTCCGGATTCGGCGCGCCGGACCAGCCCGGAAGCGACCTTTTTCACATCATAGGGCAGCTCGGGGATCAGGATCGCGTCCGCGCCTCCGGCGATCCCCGCGCCGAGAGTAAGCCATCCGGTATGGTGTCCCATGGTCTCCACCAGCATGATCCGCTTATGACTGCTGGCGGTGGAGTGCAGCCGGTCGATGGCGTCGGTGGCGATGCCCAGAGCGGTGTCGAAGCCGATGGCGGCGTCGGTCTCCGGCAGATCGTTGTCGATGGTTTTCGGTATGGTGATGACGTTCACTCCGGCCTTTTGAAGCGCCAGAGCGCTTTTGTGAGTTCCTCCGCCGCCGATGCAGACGAGTCCGTCCAGGCGGTGGCGGCGGCAGTTGGCCGCGATCTCCCCGGTCATGTCCGCGATTTCGCCGTTGACGGGCATCTTGTAAGGACGGTTGCGGCTGGTGTGGAGCACGGTGCCGCCCAGAGTCAGGATGCCGGAACACATCTCCGGAGTGATCTCCCGGAACCGGTCGAAAGCGACGCCGTCGAACCCGTCGAGAAACCCGGTGAGCTTCCAGCCTTCGGCGGTCAGGATCTTGCCGACGGCGCGGATGGCGGCGTTGAGTCCGGGGCTGTCTCCTCCGGCGGTAAGGATCCCGATATTGCCTTTTTTCATCATTTCTCCTCCGGCGCGTCCGGAGCCCGGTGAATCTCGAGCGCTCCGGAAAAATCCGCGTTTTTACGGTTCAATCTCTCAAAATACTCCCGGATCCTCTCCTGGCTCCGCCGGGGCGAGTGGCCGGACGCGCCCCGGTCCGCCGCCCTGGAATAACGCCCGGACGGTCCCATCACCCGGCCCTTTTCATCATCCTCCATCCCGGCGTCCAGCAGCAGATCCAGCACCTTTTGCGCCTCGGGAGATTCCACGGCGAACATGATCTCGATCCGGCGGTCGAGATTTCGCGGCATCCAGTCGGCGCTGGAGAGAAAATATTCCGGACGGCCGCCGTTGGCGAAACGGAAGATGCGGCTGTGCTCCAGATAACGGTCCACCACGCTGACGATTCTGATGTTGCGGATGAGGTCTCCGGGCTTCAGGCAGCACACGCCCCGCACCAGCAGTTCGACCCGGACGCCGCGGGCCGCGGCTCTCACCAGATGGCGGATGACCTCGGGGTCGGTGAGGGAATTCATCTTGGCGGTGATGCGTCCCGGTGCTCCGGGCACGCTGTATTCGGCTTCACGGTCGATCAGGCGCAGCAGACGGCTCCGAAGGTCAAAGGGCGCGCAGATCAGATGCCGCCACTCCCGGCCCGGTATGGAACAGCCGGTGATGACGTTGAAAAGTTCCGCCACCTCCGCCCCCAGCGCCTGATCGGAGCTGAAGTAACCGCAGTCGGTGTAGACGCAGGCGGTCCGGTCATTGTAGTTGCCGGTCGAGAGATGAACATAGCGCCGGAAACCGCCCCCGCAGCGCCGTACCGCCAGCAGAGCCTTGGCATGGACTTTAAGCCTGGAGACGCCGTAGATCACATGAGCCCCGGAGCGCTCCAGTCTGCGGGCCCAGTTGATGTTGTTGTTTTCGTCAAAGCGGGCCTTGAGTTCGACGATCACCGTGACCTGCTTGCCCGCCTCCGCCGCCCTCAGCAGCGCCCGCACCACCGGCGAATTGCCGCTGACCCGGTAAAGCGTCTGCTTGATCACCACCACCGCCGGGTCGTCCGCGGCCTCTTCCAGCATCCGGAGCACCGGATCGAAACTCTGAAAAGGCAGGACATGCAGCACCGCGCCCGCCTCGTCCAAAGCCTGAAATACGCTCTTGCCGGGCGGAAAAGCCGGTGACGGCAGCGGCGTCCGGGGCGGGCTGCTCAACCCCTCTCCGTTCAACAGGGCGGCCAGTTCGGAAAGGCTCTTCCGGCGCAGAATCCCCCGGCTGCGGTAGCAATCCCCCAGAGAAAGCTTGAACTGTCCGGCCAGCCAGCCCGGCAGTCTGCCTCCGACGGCGGCCGGCATTCCCAGACGCACCGGCGAACGGAAGTTGCGCCGTCTCAGATTGCGCTTGATGGAGAGCAGCAGGTCTCCGCCGTGCTCGTCGTCCACGGTGAAGTCCATATCCCGGATCACCCGGAAGGGCAGCACCTCCGCCACCTCGCACCCGGTGAAGAGTTTGTTCAGATTGGCGGCAGCCAGCTCCTCCACCGGGAGGAATTTCCCGGGCGCCGCCTCCACGAAGCGCCGAAGCTGATCCGGGATGGCGACAAAGGCGAAGCGGCTCCCTCTGCCCCCGCCGACACTCAACCGCACCGCCAGCACCAGAGAACCGTTTCCCACCAGCGGCAGGGGATGGGAGTGATCCACCGCCAAAGGCGTCAAAAGCGGCAGAAGCTCCCGGTCGAAATAACCGGAAAGGCGGTCGATCATCCCGGCTCCCGCCTCCTCGCGGGTGAGGATGGAGATGCCTCCGGCGGCCAGCGCCGGCAGGATCTCGCCGTAGAGGATACGGGTCTCCTCTGCGACCAGGCGCAGCACCTTTCTGCGCAGCAGCTTAAGCAGTTCCGAAGCCCGCTGTCCCGAGGGGTCGCGGCGGTCGTCGGTGCGGGCGATATGCTGCAGAGCCGCCACCCGGACCATGAAAAATTCATCCAGATTGCCGTTGAAGATGGCGATGAATTTCAGCCGCTCCGCCAGAGGGTTGGAGCGCAGAGCCGCCTCCTCCAGCACCCGGGAATTGAAATCCAGCCACGAAAGTTCCCGGGGGATGTAATGCTCCTCCAGCGGGAATGACACGGATTCGTCGGCGGTCGGCGGGCGGTCTTTCACACTGCCTCCACGCGGCGCAGGACCGGCTTCAATCCGTACACGACTTCAAAGAGTTCCGACTTGCGCGTAAGAGTCATATTTTCCCATTCGCAATCGAAATCCACACCCCGGCGGACTTTCAGAATCAGTTTGCCCTCCGCCGCCGTCATCCTCACCGCCGCCGGAGGCAGATCGCCTCCGGCCAGGGAATCCGCGAGCCGGATCACGGCGCTGAGCTTGAGCACCGTCACCCGCTCCTCCTCCGGCAGGGCGGCAAAATCCGCCTGCCCGGGTCCGGGGAGATCCCGCCGGTGGCAGCGGGCGATCAGGGCGATCATCCGGCGCTCCCGGTCGGTGATCCCGGGAAGCTGGGCATTTTCAATGAGATACGCCGAATGACGGTGATGCTGCCGCACATCCACGAAGCGGCCGATGTCGTGGAGCCGGCAGGCGATCTCCAGGAGCAGACGCCTGCGTCCGTCCAGGGCGGCGGCGGGAGCGACGGCGTCGAAGATCCGGAGGGCGAAACCGGTCACCCGGTCGGCATGACGGGTGTCGGAAGCGTATTTGCGGGCGATATTGGCGGCCACGGTCATGAGATCGCGTTTGAAGGGGTCCTCGCCGCCGGATCGCAGAAATTCCGCCATGAGGGCGGAACGGGTGGTGACGGCGGGGAAGATGGCCTCGCGGCAGTTCAATTCCCGGAGGAAGTATTCCGCGATGATCGCCGTGGGCACCACGGATTCGGCCTCCGACTCGGACATCCGGAAGTCGTGGATAAGACTGTCCACGGACAGAGTCTGAGCTCTGTCGATGATCCGGTCGAAATCCCCCGGCGCCAGCTTGAGCACGCTGTCGCCGGAGCTCACATCGTAAGCGCCGGTGCCCACGAGCGCACGCACCCCGGCCCCCAGCCCGATGATGGTCATGGGGCGCAGCGGATCAAAACTGGTGCTGTTGCTGAGCCGCTGTTCCACACAGAAATTCCCGAGAAGCGTCGCGATGCGCTTGGCGGAGAGCGCCTGATCGCTGTATTCGTCGGCAAACCGCATGCTGCCCAGAGGGACCGGTTCGCTGAACTGCAGACGGCCGCCGTCGGCGTACATGATAATCAAACTGCCGGTGCCTACGGCAAAAAACAGCGTGCGATGCCGGGGAAATCCTCCCGCCGCCTCCAGAGAATCCCGAACCGCCAGATAAAGCAGACGCGCCTCCTCCTGAGCTTCCAGTATTTCGATGGCGATGCCGGAGACGCACCGGACCCGGTCGATGACCAGTTCCCGGTTGTACGCCTCGCGAAGCGCGCTGGTGGCGACGGCACGCACCGGAATATCTCCGTACTCGGCCAGACGGGAGGCGAATTCCCGCATGATGCCGCAGAGGAGGTTGATGCCGGAAGCGGAAATGCTCCCGGTTTTCAGGATGTCCGCGCCGAGATTCACCGGTTTGACGAAGGTGTCGAAGGATTCAAACCCGCCGTCGCCGGAGAGCTGAAAGATCTCCAGCCTCACCGAATGGGCGCCGACATCGACGATGCCCCGGAGACCGGGCGGCCTGATCCCGACCGGATTGAGAAGGCCGAGCTCCCGGATGAGGTTGGGAGTGAAATCCTTGCGGAACACGGGATCGGCCAGCTCATCGGGGGTGAAAAAGCGCAGTTCGTCGATCTCCGAACACTGGGGCTGAAAGGGGCCGTCGGAAACGATGCGGAAGACCCGCACGTCCTCGGATTCGATTTCATTGCGTATCTCGAGGTCGAAGAGATGCTCAAGGGGCGGGATCTTCTCCGGAGAGAGGCCGAGCTCCTCGGACAATTCCCGGAGGGCGGCGGAGCGGTAGTCCTCGCCGCAGCGGAGGTGACCGCCCGCGGAAGTATCCCAGCGGCCGGGTTGAATATCCTTATCCGCGGAACGCTTCTGGAGCAGAATCCGCCCGCGGCTGTCGCGGACGAAGACCTGGACGGAGTGATGGAGCAGAGCGGGATTGCCGTGACAATGACTGCGGGGGGCGCGGCCGATGCGGACGCCGTCCGGAGAGTAGATGTCGAACCATTCGACCTGGTTGTCATTGTTTCCGCTGTCCATACCATGCCTCCGCCGACGCATCGGATTCAAAATTCAACTGGCGGAGACCGCACCGGAGCGACGAAAGTCCGGAGCCTCCGCGGAAAACACAAATTCTAAAAAAGAACTCCCGATCGAGGGGGACACTCCATAAAAGCGACGCCCCCGGGCGAATGACCGCGGGTGCCGCTGAAAAAACGCCCCCCCGATCGCAGGCATCACCACTCCCCCGACCACGGGACTCTCTTAAAAAACGCGCCCCCCGGAAGAGCA
>JAZMZH010000093.1:0-8551 GCA_045585875.1 Victivallaceae bacterium
CTGCGCCGTGCTCTACATCACCCTCGCCATGACCCGGAAATACGTCAACCGCTTCTGCCACAGCCAGAACATCCAGGTCCCGCCCTTTCAGCGCTGGCCCGGACTGCTCAATGTGGGGACGCTCCTCATCCTGCTGGCGGCGGCGCTCACCCCGCCGGAGTGGCGCACCGTCCACTACTGCGCCATGGGCTGGGTGGTGCTGACCGCCCTCATCTACATCCTGCGGGAACTGCATTATCTGAAGGCCCTCAACAAATACTCCGCCTATTACCGCTACGGAGCCGGCACCGCCTACCTGACCCTGTGCATAAGCTCCCTGGGACTGGCCCTGATCGCGGTGCCCCTGTGGTGGTGCGCGGAAAACCGGGAAATCAGCCGGGACGAGACCGTCATGGTCCGGGCGGCCAACCTTCCGGAATATTCCGATTATATGCGGTAAAAGCGGAAGGCGTTTCCGGTGGTCCGGGCCGCGAATTCCTCCAGAGGCATGCCGTACATGCCGGCCAGAAACTCCGCGATCACGGGGAGATTTCCGGGGTGGTTTTCGGTGCCCCGGAGCGGGACGGGAGCCAGGTACGGGGAATCGGTTTCGATGAGCAGACGCTCCATCGGCACATCTTTCAGGACGCTCCGGATGTTTTCGGCGCGCCTGAATGTCGCCATCCCGGTCGCCCCGAGCAAAGCTCCGAGCTCCAGGAAACGGCATGCCCACTCCCGGCTCCCGGCAAAACAGTGTATCACCATCCGCCCTCCCCGTTTCGCAAAGGGTTCCAGCAGACGGAGGGCGTCGAGATAGGCATCCTCCCGATCCTCCCGGTCGCGGATATGCACCACCGCAGGGAGATCCAGCTCCAGAGCCATCTCCAGAAAGGCCTGAAAAGCCTCCCGCTGCGCCTGCCGCGGCGAAAAGTCGTAAAAGTAGTCCAATCCCAGTTCGCCCACGGCCTTGAGCCCGGGAGCCCCGGAAAAGGTTTCGATCCAGCGCGCGATGTCTCCGTCGAAATTTTCCGCGCCGTGGGGATGCACCCCGCAGGCGAACCAGGCGTCCGGACAGCTTTCCGCGAAACGGCGCGCCGTCAGACTCTCCTCCATGCCCCCGCCCACCGCCATCATGTAGATCCGGTACCGATCCGAAGGCAGTTTGCCTGCAATATCCGCGGCTTCAAAATCCGCCGCCGGGTGAAAATGTGTGTCGAAAAGTTCGATCATCTTAAAAAAACGCCCCGGAGCCCCTAATGCCGCATGACGCCGGCCAGTATTTTCATGGCCTCGGGATTCCGAAGTTTCCCGAGGATTCTGGTCTCGAGCTGCCGCACCCGCTCCCGGGTAAGCCCCAGACGGCGGCTGATCTCCTCGAGAGTCTGCACCGGCTGATCGAAAAGGCCGAAGCGCAGTATGATGATCTGCTGATCCCGCTCCGGCAGGGTCTTGAGCGCCTCGCGGATCTTTTCGCGGAGCACGCGCTCGGGGAGCTCGACATGAGAATCATTCCCCCGCTCATCGGCGATGAAATCCTCGATGGAAGCCCCCTCCCCGGCCTTGATCGGAGCCTGAAGACTGATGGTCTGCCTGGCCATCTTGCGAATGGCGGAGATGCGGGGAGCGGGCATTTCCAGCATCCTGGCCAGGTCTTCCACGACCGGCTCTCTGCCGTTCTCGAGGATAAATCTCTGCTCGGCCCGGTTGATCGCGCGGATCGTGTTGATGATGTGCCCGGGGAGCCGGATGATCGCCCCCTGCTCGGAAATCGCCCGTGAAATGCTCTGGCGTATCCACCATATCGCGTAGGTGCTGAAACGGTGGCCGAGGCGGAAATCAAACTTCTCCAGCGCCCGCATCAGGCCGATATTGCCCTCCTGGATCATGTCGCTCCGCGACATCCCCTGGGATTTGTACTGGAGAGAGACCTTTACCACCAGCCGGAGATTGGCCTCCAGCAGCAGCCGCCGGAACTCATGCAGCCGCTCCCGGGCGGCATTTGCGGCGTTCAGCGCGGAAGCGTACTCCTCCATGGACATCATCATCTTGTCCTCGATAAAGGCCCTCATCCCGCTTTTGCCGCCGGTTGCGAAATTCCGATAGGAGGAGACCAGCTGCCAGCAATTCTCCACCAAATCGGCGGTAAAGGGCATTTGATCGAGCAGCTCCACGGCCCGACGCCGGTAATCGGGCATTTCGCCGGGGTCGGAGACGAAAGCATCGTGCCACTCGCGGTGAAAGGCCGCCAGCTCCCGCTTCAACGTCATGGCCGCCCGGCGTATCCCGCCCGGCTCACGGACGCCGGAGGGCAGGAAAAGTTCCTCAAGCTCATCGTCTTCGGAAGAATTTTCGATCTGGTTGATGCACTCCGGGATCACGACGCCGAAAACGCCCACCGCGGCCCGAAATCCGTCGTCCGCGGCCAGCATCCCGGCGATCATCCCCTCCTGCTCCTCCTGGGAGAGGGAGGGCATGTCGCCGATGTCGTTGATGTAGGTCTGCAGGGCGTCGATATCCTTGCGCGCCGACGGCTTCGCGTCCGGGACATCCGGCTTGAGGCCGGCCGCCTCCTGCCATATTTCAGAGGGACTGCGCCGAATGTTGTCGTCAAAATCCATACTCATATCCAATGCACCCGGCGCGGGAGACCCTTTCCTCAAAGCGATTCCGCATCTCCGCGCCGACCTTGCCGAACATCCTCATTGCCCTTTTGCGATCCCTCTCTTATGTGCATGCCGCCCCGTCAGTAAGTCAGACGGAGCAGCTGCGCGTGCCCCGGAGCCACCCAGCGCTCCTCCCCGACGAAAGGATGCCATTCGTCACGGCGGGAAGCCGGGTTGATCTCGACCGCGGAGGGCGCCTCGCCCCGCCACTTCAGGTTAAGGCTGTGGGAATCGTTCAGATCCTTGTTCAATATCATGATGTACTTCCGACCGGTGGTCCGGTGGACGAATTCCCCAACGGCGAAGCGTCCGTCGCCGTCATCGCTGACGCTCTCGAGGAGGGAATCCTCATCCGGGCCGCGGGTGCCCCTCTCCCGCTCCAGACAGGGGATGTGATAAACGGCGACGGATTCCAGATTGTTGAGGAGCGCGGCCCGGTTGTGAACGCTCTTCAGAACGCTCCTGAGGTCGTACCACACCCCGGTACGCTCGCCGAATTCGCTGATCGGCGCGTCGCGGTAGTTGCCGATGGGGGGAGTGAAGTAGGTGAATACGGCCAGTCCGCGGGCGCCGTAGAGCAGGGCCGAATAAATTTCAAAATTCAGATCGTCCCGCGTGGGCCGGCGATGCCGGAAGTGCGTGACGCCCATGGTGCAGTAATAAAAGGGGATGCCCGCCCGGAGCGCGGCGTTTCGCGCCTGTTCCAGATTCAGCCAGTAACGATCATCAAGCTCCTCCTCGCGGTTTCGGGGCAGCGAATAAAAATCGTAGCTGAGAAACGGCATATTGCAGAGCTCCGTGTAACGCTCCAGATACTCCTCGTAGGTGCATCCCAGCGTCTTTTCAGAGACGTAATCGGGGAAAAGATTGATATAGGGGATCATGCCGGGGGCCTGCTTTTGCACCTCGGAACTCAGGACGCCCAGCGCGGCCAGTCCCGCGGCGGAGGGTTCGTCCCGGAGAAAGAATCCGATGACCTCCGGGCGGTCCTTGACCCGGGCGACGGCGTCGGCGACGAGACCGGGAAGCGCGGGATCGGCGGGATCGGCGAGATTCGCGCTTGCCAGGGCGTTGTCCCAGAAGTAGGTTTTCAGTCCGGCCTTGGCGATCATGTCCAGATGCTCGGGCCCGGAAAACCCGGCGATGGTGAATCCGCACTCCTTCATCAGGTCGAAATCCTCCTGCACCAGCTCCCTGCCCTCGGGAGTAAACCAGGAGGTCGGTCCCCAGGCGAGAATCGGAAACCAGTCCTCATCGGGCACGGTTTCGGCGGCGGCGGAAAGGCACCGGGCGGCCAGCAGCACGGCGGCAAGCAGTCTTTTCATAAACGC
Organism: Victivallaceae bacterium; assembly: GCA_045585875.1. Taxonomy (GTDB): domain Bacteria; phylum Verrucomicrobiota; class Lentisphaeria; order Victivallales; family Victivallaceae; genus JAVBQJ01. The sequence goes on from JAZMZH010000093.1 coordinate 3,974, forward strand.
ATCCTTTCTCGAATTCCGGAACGACCGGCGGAAATTCCGGCCCGCGCTCCTGTCGTCCTATAATGTAGCACGTCCGGGCGGCTTTGTCAACCCTCCGGAAACGATTTCTTCGCCGCGGAATTCCCCTCCCGGCAGGGCCGTCCCGCTTGATTTATCGCCGCGAGGTGATATATTATAGTTTGTGCAAGTCAAACAAGGTATTCCATCATGCGCGAACTGAGAAACATCGCCATTATCGCTCACGTCGACCACGGCAAGACCACCCTGGTGGACGAAATTCTCAAACAGGCCCGGATATTCCGGGACAATCAGGAGGTCAACACCTGTTTCCTCGACAACGACGACATCGAGCGGGAGCGCGGCATCACCATTCTCGCCAAAAATATCTCGGTAGTCTATAAGGGCATCAAGATCAACATCCTGGACACCCCCGGCCACAGCGATTTCGGCGGCCAGGTGGAGCGGGTGCTCAATCTGGCCGACGGCGTGCTCCTGCTGGTGGACGCCGCCGAGGGCCCCATGCCCCAGACCCGCTTCGTCCTGGACAAGGCTCTGCAGCTGAATCTCCGCCCCATCGTGGTCATCAACAAGGTGGATAAGCCCGACGCCAGGCCCCAGGAGGTGCAGAACCGGGTGTTCGACCTCTTCTGCGAGCTGAACGCCTCCGACGAGCAGCTGGACTTCCCCATCCTCTACGCCTCCGGACGGGACGGCTGGGCGGTGCGCGACCTCAACGACGAGCGCAGATCCATCGAACCGCTCATGGACGCGATCATCGACCACATCCCTCCGCCGAAGCGGCTGGAGGGCCCGGTCCAGTTGCAGATCGCCACCATCGACTACAACAGTTTCGTGGGCCGCATCGGCATCGGCCGGGTCTACCGGGGCGAAATGACCCTGGCTCAACCGCTGGTCAACATCAAGCGCGACGGGACCCGCCGTCCGGCGCAGATCAAGCAGCTGATGACCTTTGAGGGTCTCGAGCGCAAAGAGGTGGACCGGGTCCCCTGCGGCGACCTGTGCGCGGTGATCGGAGTGGAAAATATCGACATCTCCGACACTTTGGCCGACGCGGAAAATCCCGAGCAGATGCCGCCCATCGCCATCGACGAGCCCACCATCTCCATGGTCTTCCGCATCAACGATTCGCCGTTCTTCGGGCGGGACGGCAAGTATATTTCCAGCCGCCACCTCCGGGAGCGTCTGCTGCTGGAAACCGAACGGGACGTGGCCCTGCGGGTGGAGGAGCTCAATGGCGACAGCTTCAAGGTTTCGGGACGCGGACTCCTGCACCTCTCCATCCTCATCGAAAACATGCGCCGGGAGGGGTATGAAATGGCCGTGGCCAAGCCCCAGGTGATCTGCAAGACCGTCGACGGCGTGAAAAACGAACCCATCGAACTGCTCTCGGTGGACGTGCCCAACGAATACGCGGGCAAGATCATCGAGCTCACCGGCACCCGCCGGGGCGAACTCATCCAGATGGAATCCCGGGGCGACCGGCAGAAGCTGGAATTTCTCATCCCCACCCGCGGCCTCATCGGCTACCGGAGCAAAGCCATGACCATCAGCACCGGCGAAGCGATCGTTTCCCACCGCTTCGACCACTACGCCCCCTACAAGGGCGAGATGGCGGGCCGTCAGGCCGGCGTGATGATCAGCATGGGACAGGGCAAGGCGATGGCCTTCGCCATCGACGCGCTGCAGCTGCGCGGGGATTTCTTCATCGACCCCAACGAGGAGACCTACGAGGGGATGATCGTGGGCGAGCACTGCAAGGACAACGACCTCATCGTCAACGTCCAAAAGGCCAAGCAGCTCACCAATCTCCGGGCTTCGGGCTCGGACAAGGCGCTGAAGATCGCCCCGGCCCGGAAGATGAGCCTCGAACAGTGCCTGGAGTACATCGAGGACGACGAACTGGTGGAAATCACCCCCAAAGCGGTGCGCCTCCGCAAAGCCGTCCTCAACGAGCTTGAGCGCCGCCGCAGCGGCCGATCGGGTTCCGACGAAGCCTGACCGCCGGGGCTGCGGCGTTTTCAAATCCTCCGGCCCGGCGTCTCGCGAATTTCGGGGGACGTTTTCACGACCTCCGCCCCGGCGTCTCGCGAATTTCGAGGGACGTTTTCACGACCTCCGGCCCGGCGTTTCGAGGGGTTCGGAGGGACGTTTTCAGGACCTCCGGCCCGGCGTCTCGCGAATTTCGGGGGGGCTTTTGGGAAAAGCCGGGACCGGCGGCTTGACTTTGCCGCCGTCCGCGCTATATTTCCCCTGTGCCCGTGTCGATATTCTGAAATTTACAACCCGGGAGGGATGATTTATGACCGTACTGATCGCGATCAACTGTGCGCTGGCCTTCGTGCTGTTTTTTCTGCTCCTTTGGGTCGTATTGCGGCTCCGGCGGATGCTCGGCGAAACAGCGGCGGCGGCTCAGGAGCAGGCTCAGGAGCGGATGCGCGAAGCCTCGGACGAAGCGGTGCGGCGCCTGAATGAGGGCGTCGCCGGGATCCGCAGGGAGTTGAACGAGGGATTCGCCGGGCACAGGCGTGAAATCGCCGAAAATTTTGCGGCTCAGGCGGAAATGACCAGGCGCAGTTTCTCCGATTTCATAAAATTCCTCGATCAGCTGAAAGCCTCGGCGCTGGAGGAGAACCGCAATGCCCGCCGGGAGCAGACGGAGTTCCAGAACAAATTTCAGGAAAACATCAACCGGCAGCTGGAGCAGAACCGGCAGACCGCCGACCAGCGGCTGAAGGCCATCCAGGAGGAAAACCGGCAGAAGCTGGATGAAATGAAGAAAACCGTGGACGAGAAGCTGCAGGAATCCATGGACAAGCACTTCAACGAATCCTTCAAGCTCATCAGCGAACGGCTGGAGCAGGTCCACAAGGGCCTCGGGGAGATGCAGAGCATCGCCGCCGGAGTGGGCGACCTCAAGAAAGTCCTCACCAACGTCAAAACCCGGGGCAACATCGGCGAGATCCAGCTCTCCGCCATTCTGGAGCAGTACCTCACCCCGGACCAGTACGTCACCAACATCGCCACCGTGCCCGACAGCCGGGAGGTGGTGGAATTCGCCATCCGGATGCCCGGGAGCAAAGACGGCGAACCGGTGCTGCTGCCCGTCGACAGCAAGTTTCCGGTGGAGGATTACCTGCGGCTTCAGGAGAGTTACGACCGGTGGCAGCGCAACTCCCCGGAGGTGAAAAAGGCCCAGGAGGCCTTCGCCCGGGCGGTGAAGAAAAACGCCGGGGACATCCACGACAAATACCTGTACCCGCCCTTCACCACGGCGTTCGGGATCATGTTCGTGCCCAGCGAGGGCATCTATGCGGAGATCCTGCGCCAGCCGGGGCTCTTTGAAGCGCTTCAGAGCCAGTTCAACATCGTGGTGGCGGGGCCGACCAATCTGGTGGCTTTTCTCAACGCTTTGCAGATGGGCTTCAAAACTCTGGCCCTCGAAAAGCGCTCCAACGAGGTCTGGCGCATCCTCGGCGCGGTCAAGACGGAATTTCACAAGTTCGGCGACCAGATGGAAGCCACCCGCAAGAGCCTGCAGTCGGTGGTCAACCATGTGGACCGGATCGGCATCCGTTCCCGGGCTCTGGAGCGGCAGCTGGGCGGCGTCCGGGAACTTCCCGAGGCCGAAACCGCCGAGTTGCTCAAGGATTCGGAAGAGGTCCCGCCTGCCGCCGCGCCGGAATCCTGAGCGCCCTCCCCGCCGGAACCGCCGCGCGGAAACCATCAACATCCCCCCTCAACAAAAAACCCCGGGCGAACACGCAAACGCGCCCCCGGGGTTCAAACGCACACCCGAACCGGGATTATTCCCACTCGATGGTGGCGGGGCCCTTGGGGCTGAGGTCGTAGAGGACGCGGCAGACGCCGGGGACCTCGGAGAGGATCCGGTCGGTGATGCGCTTAAGCACGCTCCACTCCAGCTCCGGCACCGTGGCGCTCATGGCGTCCACGGTATTCACGGCACGGATGATGACCGGCCAGTCGAAAACCCGCTTGCCGCCGCGCACGCCGGTGGAGCGGTAATCGGGCACCACGGTGAAGAACTGCCAGACTTTTCCGGCCAGACCGGCCCGTGTGAATTCCTCGCGGAGGATGGCGTCGGCCTCCCGGAGGGCGGCCAGCCGCTCCCGGGTGATGGCTCCGGTGCAGCGCACCCCAAGACCGGGGCCGGGGAAGGGCTGGCGGTAAACCATGGAATCGGGCAGGCCGAGGGCCTTTCCCACCACCCGGACCTCGTCCTTGAAGAGAAGCTTCACCGGCTCCACCAGCTCGAACTTCAGGTCGTCGGGCAGTCCGCCCACATTGTGGTGGGCCTTCACGCCGTCGTCGCTCTCCAGGATGTCGGGGTAGATGGTGCCCTGAGCGAGGCACTCGATGTCCTTGAGCTTGCGGGCCTCTTCCTCGAAGACGCGGATGAATTCGCCGCCGATGATCTTGCGCTTGGCCTCGGGATCGGAAACGCCCTCCAGCAGGCCAAGGAACCGATCCGTGGCATCCACATAGATCAGGTTGGCATCCAGCTCCTTGCCGAAAATCTCCAAAACCTGCTCACTTTCA
>JAZMZH010000094.1:0-10097 GCA_045585875.1 Victivallaceae bacterium
GGATCTGCATAATATATGCAAATGAGTTGAAATAATGAAGATATATGCTATATTACTGTATTGACTACCGAATCCCGACCTCGGGCCGCAATAACGGCCCTGCCCGAAACAGCGTCAATGATCTTTGATGCCCGGCGGGAAAGACGGTTCCGGCAATCTTGAGGAGGCGCCCCGCAGGGCAGCCGCCGGAAAGCTTCCGGAAACGCAATTCCGTTGGGCGGTGAAAGGCATGGCGAATGTTCGGCAGTACCGTCCACGATCAGGCAATTGGAAAGGCCGAGGCCGGATCAGTTTTTTTTACAGCAAGGATTTATGATGTCATTGATCAAGAGTTTATCCGACAAGTTCCGTTCACTTTTCAGACAGAGCCCCGAAACGGGGAAAGGGGCCGGAGTCTCCGCGGGCCCCGCGGCCGCTCCCGCCCGGGGGAAAGCCCGGAAAACCAATGCCGCCGGATCCGTCAAGAGCGGGAAACCGGGGAAACACCCCGCGAAGAAATCCCCCTCCGGAGCCGCCGCTCCGGCGCCGGGGCCCCGGGTTTCCCCGCCGAAGAGCGCCCGTCCCGCCGCCGGAAGCAGGGAAAAGAAAACGCCGCATGCGGAGATTCCGCGCAAGCCGGAAAAACTGCGCGAAGTGCCGCCCGAAGCGGGCAAAACCCGATTTCTGGACATGCCGCTTCACGAAGATCTCCAGTTCGCGCTCCAGGACATCGGCTTTGAATACTGCACCCCCATCCAGGAAAAAGCCCTGCCCTTTTTGCTCGCAGGACGGGATCTGGCCGGAAAAGCCCAGACCGGCACCGGCAAGACCGCGGCCTTTCTGCTGGCGCTCTTTCAGCGCATGCTTACCGAACCCGCGCCGGAATCCCATCCCGGCAGGTGCCGGGCGCTGATCCTCGCACCCACCCGGGAACTGGCCATCCAGATCCACAAGGACGCCTGCGACATCGCCAAATACACCGGTCTCTGCAACACCGTCGTATTCGGAGGGATGGATCATGAAAAACAGCGGGCCTCGCTGAACCGTCCCATCGACGTCCTCATCGGCACCCCGGGCCGGATCATCGACTACGCCCGAAGCGGCGATCTGAAACTGGATGCGGCGACGTTTCTGGTGCTGGACGAGGCCGACCGGATGCTGGACATGGGCTTCATACCCGACGTCCGGAGGATCATCGGCATGATGCCGCCCCGGGAAAAACGCCAGACCCTGCTCTTCAGCGCCACTCTGTCGCCGGAGATCACCCGGCTGGCGGCGGGATTTCAGAGGAGCGATTTCGTGACCGTGGAGAGCGAACCGGACTCCATCGTGGGCGAAAACATCGAGCAGACCTTTTACAGCGTTTCGGTCCGGGAAAAACTCCCCATGCTGTGCTACACCATCACCCACGAAACCTTTGACCGGATGCTCATTTTCGGCAACCGCAAGGATCACAACCTGGATATTCAGCATCAGCTGCTCCGGCGCGGCATCAGCTGCGAACTCCTCTCCGGAGACATCCCCCAGCAGAAACGGCTGAACATCCTCGAACGCTTCCGCTCCGGCGAAACCCGGATCCTGATCGCCACCGACGTGGCCGCAAGGGGGATCCATGTGGACGACGTCAGCATCGTCATCAATTACGATCTGCCGGAACAGGCCGAGGATTACGTCCACCGCATCGGCCGGACCGGACGGGCCGGACACAAAGGCAAATCCATCAGCTTCGTCTGCGAGTACGGAGCCTACAGCATGCCCGCCATCGAGGAACTTCTCAAATGCGAGTTCAAATCCATCCTGCCGGATGAAGAGATGCTGGTCCTGCCGGAGCCGGTGAAGTCTCCGGAGACTGTTCCGGAGAAGCCGTCCCGCGCCGGGAGACCGCGTGCCGCCCGACACAGCCGCGGAGGACGCCCGGGACGCGCCGGAGGGAGACGGTCATGAACAAACCCACCGCAACGGTCGAAACCATCGGTTCCGAGATCCTGTACGCTCAATCCCTGCCGGTCACAGAAGTCACTCCGTACCACCGGGTGCTGGCCCGGCTCATGCTGGATGTGGTGACCGCCATGGACGGACTGGGCATCGCCGCGCCGCAGGTCGGGAAAAATATCCGCATGATCACGCTGAACCTCACCGAACCGCACCGGGAGCGGCCGGATTCGCCGGGGGAGATGCTGCTGGTGCCCAAGCTGCCGGCGACCTTCATCAACCCGGAGATCATCGAGTACTCCGACGAAACCGAGACCGCGGACGAGGGGTGTCTCTCGGTGCCGGAACTTTTCGCCCCGGTGACCCGCCCGGCGCGGATCGTTTTCAGGGGCACCATACTGGACGGGGAGACCGTCGAATACGAGTGCGCCGGGATGCTGGCGCGGCTGATTCAGCACGAAACCGACCACCTGAACGGGATATGCTTCGTGGACCGTCTCACCGCCGAGGTGAAAAAACAGTTCGCGAGAGAACTGAACGCCGTGAAGCGCAGCAGCGCCAAAAGCAAATTCCGGAAAATCGTCATCATATAGGCCGCCCATGGGATACTTCAGGACATTCATAGCCATCTGCACCTCGCCGTCGGCGCTGCTGACACTTCACAAAACCGGCGCGCTGCGGGCCTGGCTGCGGACGCTGCTGACCGCATTTTTCTGCGGAGTGCTTTTCGCCGTTCTCTCCGGCTTCACCATTTACCCCAGACTCCGGGAGTGCGCGCGGTTTTTCGACCGGGCTTTCGGCGGAGTGCGGATCACCCGCGCCGCAGTGACTCCGGTCGAGGCCCCGGACACGATCCGAAACTGCGCGCTGGGCGACGCCGCGGTGCTGACCTGGCTGCCGCCGGATGCGGCTCTGCCGATGGATTACCCATCCGGCGATCTCGCCTCCGGAGCGCTCTGGACGGCGGACGCCCTGATCATGTGGCAGCGGCTGAAACCGGGGGAAATCAGCGCCGCCATGATGAGTTTCGACACCGCCGGAGACCGGGAATTCTTCTCCTGCCCGGACCGGGAGTTTCCGACCCGGGCCGCGGCGGCCATCGCCAGAAGCGCCGTAAAAAGCAGCGCTTCGGCCGGGGACGAGGCCCGGGACTTCACCGCCCTCGACATCGTAAAAGTCTGGTCGGTGATTCTTTTCCCGGGGGCGGCGCTGCTCATGACATTCTGGATTTTCTTCATCGCGAACTTCTTCTGCGGCATATTTCTGGGGATGAACCGGCTCTTTTACGGCAGAAACAACCGTCTCTCCGCGTCGGAGATGTGGACCGTCCTCCTCTACACCGGATATCCCGCCATGGCGGTGGGAACGGTCGCCGCCGGTCTGGGACTTGACATCAGCTACAGTACGGTGTATATTTTCGGACTGGTGATCTATCTGTTTTTTGTCATGGTTCGTTTCGAACGGGCTTTTCGCGGGGCGGATCCCGGCCCGATGAAAAGGGATGGCGGAGAGTGAGGAAATCATGGGCGTGAAAATGCAAACGGAGGAGTTTTTCCGGGCTCCGGTGTGGTATCCGATCCTTTCGGAGCATACCTTTACCACCTATTTCGTGCGCCTCTCTCCCCAGGAGACGGAGGCGCTGGCCAACGGCGTCACCAAAGGAGAGATCCCCGCCGAGGTGATCAAGCGTCTCCGCTATCCCATGGAAGCCACCCCCGGCAACTGCTTCATCATCACCGACCGGTGCGCGCCCACGGATACCGAGAGGTTTCTTTACAAGCACGGCGCCGTCTATTCACCGGGAAGCGCCTGGAAGATCCTGGCCTCAAGCGCCAAAATCCGGGCGGCGGCAAAAGCCGGAGAGGTGGAATACATCGGCGTGCGCCCCTACCGCCGCATGAACCGCACCCGGGAGTTCCGTCTCTTCATCCGCAACGGCGTGCCGGTGGGCATGAGTCAGTACAATCTCGCCCGGCACTTCCGGAGGCTGGCCGGCATCCGGGACGAGCTTTTGGAAAAAGCTCTGGAGTGGTTTGCCGGGATCCGGCAGGAAATTCCCCTCAGAGACTACACGATGGACATCTATTTCACCTCGGCCGGACAGATTTTGCTCATCGACTTCAACCCCTGGGGACCTCCCACCAGTCCGCTGCTCTACAACCGCTGGGAAAGGGACTGGAGTTCCGGGCCGGAGCTGAAGCTGATGCCCGAACCGGTGAAGCTCTCGGGAAACGTAAACGTTTCCTTCTGACCCCGGGGCCCGAGCCGGGCGATCCGTTTTGCGCGGCGGCCCGCAGAACGGTGTTGCATAAAATAACGGCGGCGTATTTCGGATGGATGGCGAAAAAGGCGGTTTCGGCAATCTTGAGGCGGCTACCCGTAGGGTAACCGCCGAAGAGTTGCCGGAAGCGCACTTTCGTCAGGCGCCGAAAGACGCTGTCTTAATGCAACAGGCGTGATTTTTCTCGCATATTCCAGCCTCGGCGGCTTGCAAAAAAACGAATTACGGTGTATTGTTATCAAAAGCATGAAACAATAACGCAGGGAGTCTATCCAGATCATGGCAATTTCACATCTTAATTCCGTATTCGCCCGTCATCACCGGATATTTTTCGGGTTTCTCATGGTGCTGATCATATTCAGTTTTCTGATTTTTACCGGTCCGGGGGACAATCCCTTTTCCTGCAACGCCCCCAGCGATTACGGGACCGTCTTCGGCGACGAAGTGACCCGGCAGGAACTGGTCTCCCAGATGACGTTCAACAGCATCTTCAACGGGGACCGGACCATCAGCGACGGCGAGCGCACCCGGCAGGCTTATGAAATGCTCTGCCTCGGCGAAGCCGCCCGGCGCAGAGGCATCGTCGTCTGCGACTCCGAGATCGGGAAATTCATCCGCACGCTGCCTTTCTTCACCGATGAAAACGGCCGCTTCAATGCCGACATCTACCGCCGCCGCCTCGGCGCCATGTACATCACCGCCGCGGATTTCGAGAACGGCATCAGAGGCGAACTTCTGCGCATGAAACTGGATCAGACGCTCCAGCTGAATATGATCTGCAGCGACGACGAGGTGCAGCGCTTCTGCGATTACGTCATGGAGGAGTTCGATCTCCGCGTCAGAACCTTTCCGGTTGCGGAATTCGCCGGGAGCATTTCCGTCACCGACGAGGAGCTGAAGAGCGCCTTTGACGCCGCCGCGGCCGCCGGAAATCCCTACATGATCCAGCCCCGCTTCTCCGGAGCGGCGGTGATCGTCGATTTCACCTCCGGCGACTATCCGGCCCGGGCGATGAAAACCATCACCGAAGCCGACATCGAAGCGCTTTACGAACGCTCCCGGGAGCGTTTCACCGACGTTGACGGCGTCGTGAAACCGTTCTCCGAGGTGAAAACCGCCCTGCTGGAGGAGCTTGTCCGCTCCGCCGCCCGCAGGATCGCCGCCGAAGACATTGAAAATTTCCTCACCGATGTCGAACCGTTCCTGAGCAACCGCGAGACCCGCCGGGAGGAATTCCGCAAGGCCGCGGAAAAGGCCGGATACTCGGTCGTGGAGACCGGATTCTACGACGGCGGCGCCGCGCCGGATGCGCTCAGGGACGTGCCCGCGCTGGCCGGAGCCATCGCCCGGCGCACCACCACCCAGCCCGTGACCGAAACCCTCTCCTCCGGGAATTTCGTGGGGGCGGCCATCCTGCTGGACCGGGAAAATGCCCGGGAGGCGCGGCTGGATGAAGTGCTCGAAAAGGTCCGCACGGACGTGATCGGCGTCAAAGCCGGGGAAATGGCCCGGACCGCCGCAGGCGAGGAGGCCGCCCGACTGGAAGCTCTGGCCGCTCCGGAACGCGCCGCGGCCGCCGAGGCCGCGGGATTTCAATCCGTAAAACTGCCCCGGCAGTTCTTCCTGGATCAGCCCTCCGGAGCCGATATTTCCGCCTCCGAGCCGGGAACCGTCATCGGTCCCGTCCCCGCCGGGGCCGGGTACACGATATGGCTGGCGGCCGGCCGCAGCATTCCCGATCCGGAGAGTTACGCCCCGATCCGCGGGGAGCTGGTCTCGATGTTCCGGATGTTCAAGTATCAAAACGCCTACGGCGCCCTCTCCGAAGTCATGGCCGCAAACGGCTGCATCCCGCCCCGCGGCTTCGAGGAGTGATCTTCATGCTCGCATTTGCGCTCGGCAGGGAAATAGCGGTCGATTTCTACGAATGTGACCCGGCGGTCCTGAACAGCTGCGAAATGCTGCGGCACGTTTGCGAATCCGCCGCCGGAGCGGCCGGGGCGACGGTGCTGAAGAGTTATTTCCACAACTTCACTCCTCAGGGGACCAGCGGGGTGGTGGTGATCGCCGAATCCCATTTCGCGGTCCACGCCTGGCCGGAATACCGTTTCGCCGCGCTGGATATGTTCACCTGTTCGGAAAAGGTGGATTTCAACGTGGCCGTGAAAGAGTTCGCCGCAGGAGCCCGGGCGTCCTCCCATGCGGTGCGCACCGCGCTGTGCCGCGGAGAATTCGACAACGGAAGTCTGAAAAAATTCGACAGCCTGGAGCTCGGGAACGATCCATTTTCCGCCACGCCCTCCTGGGAACGGGTCTTCAACAGTCTGAGCACCCCCATGGGCATGTCGGCGGAGGTGGATCTCATCGACTGCGGAAACCTCCAGGCGGAAGGAGTTTTCATCAGCCGCTTCGGGATCTCCGGATCGGATGTGGTGATCCGCAGAAATCCCGTCCGCAGAACGGTGAATATCGACATGTTCAAAAATTCGTTTTTCGAGCCGCGAACCGCGGCGGAAGCCGCGCTGGAGGAGTTCGCCGCCTCGCGTTACACGCTGCAGGTCAATCTGAGGCAGTAAAGGATGCGGAAATGACGGGCGAATGGTTTTCGGAACGCGGCGAGGGCATGGGCCAGGAATTCAGGGTCCTTGAGACCCTCTGCGACCGCCGGAGTCCCTATCAGCACATCCAGATATTCCGTACCCGCAGCCACGGTCTCCTGCTGGCTCTGGACGGCATCATCCAGCTGACCGAGGCCGACGAATTCGCCTACCATGAAATGCTGGTACATTCCGCTCTGATGGCCCACGCCGCCCCGGAACAGGTCCTCATCATCGGCGGCGGCGACGGCGGCGCGGTCCGGGAAACCGCCCGCCACCCCGAGGTGCGCCGCATCTGCTGGTGCGAAATCGACGCCGAGGTGGTGGCCTGCTGCCGCGAATTTATCCCCGGAGTCGCGTGCGCCAACGACGACCCCAGAGTGGAGGCGGTCATCGGCGACGGGGCGGAATACGTCCGCCGCCACCGGGAAGAGTTCGACGTCATCATCGTGGATTCCACCGATCCGGGCGGGGCGGCCGAGCCGCTTTTCGGAGTCGACTTTTACCGGGACTGCCGCCGCGCCATGCGGCCGGGAGGGGTCATTTCGGCCCAGGGGGAATCGCCCTTTCTGCTTCCGGATACGGTGAAAAGTCTCGTGCACATCGCCGGAAGCGTTTTCCGGAACTGCCGTTACAGTCTCTTTCACGTCCCCACCTATCCCACCGGCGCCATCGGCGCGTGCATGGCTTCGGACAATCCGGTGGACCGCCCGGTGCGGACGCCCGCCCCGGAACTGGCCCGGCAGCTGCGCTACTATACGCCGGAAATTCATGTTTCCAGCATGGTGCTGCCGGCATTCGTCAACCGTCTCCTGAGCGAGGAGGATTCATGAGTCTGCTGGAGGTGAGAGATCTCAAAGTCTACTATCCCGCCGGACGCGCCCTCTTCCGGCCGCGCCGCTGGGTGCGTGCGGTAGACGGGGTAAGCTTCGACATCGGGAGCGGCGAAATCGTCGGTCTGGTGGGCGAGAGCGGCTGCGGCAAGAGCACCGTGGGAAAGGCCATCGTCCGCCTGGAGGAACCCCGCTCCGGCACCATCACGCTGAACGGCACCGAGCTGACGGCTCTCTCCGGCAGGAAACTCCGCCGGATGCGGAAAGATTTTCAGATGGTCTTTCAGGATCCTTACGGCAGTTTGAACCCCCGTCTCACCGTGGCCGCCTCCATCGACGAGGTGCTGGCGCTTCACGCCCCCGCGCCGCGGGCCGAACGCAGAGAGCGGATCGCGGAGCTTCTCGCCACCGTCGGAATCGGTCCGGAACTGATGGACCGTTATCCCCACCAATTTTCCGGAGGGCAGCGTCAGCGCATCGGCATCGCCAGAGCGCTGGCCGCCGATCCCAAAATCATCATCGCCGACGAGCCGGTTTCCGCCCTTGACGTGAGCGTACAGGCCTCCATCATCAATCTGCTGGCCGAGCTGCGGCGCGCCACCGGCATATCCTTTCTCTTCATCGCCCACGACCTGGCGGTGGTCGCCCACATCAGCAGCCGCATCATCGTCATGTACCTGGGACATATTATGGAAATCGCGCCCTCCCGGACCATTGTGGAGCGCTGCCGGCATCCCTACACCCGGGCCCTGCTCTCGGCGGTGCCGGAGATCGGCGACGAAAACGGCGGAGCCGGACGCATCGTCCTGACCGGAGATGTGCCGTCGCCGCTCTCGCCGCCGTCGGGATGTCCGTTTCACCCCCGATGTCCCCGGGCTGAAGAACGCTGCCGCCGGGAAATGCCGGTCCTGACCGAAACCGGCGACGGCGGACAGACAGCATGTTTTCACCCGTTTGAATATTGAAAAAAAAGGAGAATCCCGATATGGAAGTTTCAGAAAAAAGCCAGGCTTCGTACAACAGATTCATGGAATATCTCGCCAAAAGCGGACGACGTTTCTCCGTCGAGCGCGGGCGTCTGATCGAAGCGATCTGCGAAATGCCCAAACAATTTCTCCTCTCCGACCTGCTGGAGTACATCAAACGCCACAAAAACGTCTACGCCTACTCCACCATCTACCGCAATCTCAGCCTGCTCATCGATTCCGGCATCATCACCGAATACCGCGATCCCGACGGCCGGGTGGCCTATGTCCGCGGCGATCAGGAACTGCTGCTGGTGTGCGTGGATTGCGGCAAGGTCGTCTGTGTTCCCGCCGAACCCGAACTGGTGAACTACGAAACGCGGAAATGCGAAGAAAACGGATTCCTGCACCTCGCCACCCACCGGGTGACCCGGGGCATCTGTCCGAAGTGCCGACGGGATCATGCCGGAGACCGATAATGCCGGAAGCCGCCGCAAGCAGCCTTGATCCGCGTCGGGATTCCCTGCCCTGCCGGACCGTGTTCGCCGCCGCGCTGGCGCTGTGCTTCCTGCTGCCTCTGAAATTCGGCGATCTGGTGGGGGTGCCGGATGTGGGAGCGATCCTGCCGACAACCCTTCCGGAATGGATTTTCAACAACTGGGGCGACGCGTGTTTCGCGGTGATCTCCGGAGCGCTCATGATGGCGGCGTGGATCTTTCCGCCCCGGGAATTCGCGTTGAAACGCCGCACCGGCCTTTTCGCGGCGGGATTTCTGCTGATGACGCTGACCGCCCTGACGGGCACGGCAAAAGCGCGCGGGGTGGATTTCGCCGCCGCCGAAACGGTGCATCTCGCCGGAGCGGCGGCGTTTCTGCTGATGCTGATCGGCGTCTCCGGCGGCACGAAGCGCAAAGTCTCGGCGCTCGCCGGCGCCATGTTCTGGGGCTGGGGCGCGCTGCTGGCGGTGTGCGCGTATCAGTATTTCTGGGGATTTGCGGACATGCACGAATACCTGGCGCAGCTCCGGGCGCAGGGGATCCAGGTATCCGATGAAATGGCGGCGCGCATCCTCGACGACCGGCTCAGCGCCGATTATTTTTCGGGGTCGGCGCTGGCCGGGATGCTGCTGCTCCTGACGCCGCCGGCTCTGCTGGCGCTCTGGAGGCTCGCGGGGCGTTTGACTCCGTCGCGGGCCGCCCGGATCGTCATGACCGCCATTCCCGCCGCCGCGGCGATGGCGGCATTTGCCATGACCCGGAGCCGGGGCGCGTTTCTGGCGCTGGTGCTCACCGCGGCGGCGGTATTGTGGTGCTGCATCAAATCCCTGAAGATCAGAATATTATCAGCATCCCTTGCGCTGCTGGCCATTATCGGCGGCTCGGTGTATATCGCCGTGGCGGGACGGGGATTCAGCTCCATGGAGGCGCGGGCCGACTACTACGCGGTATCGGCGAAACTTCTGAAAGAAAACCCGCTGCTGGGCTCGGGATGGGGAGGCTTCGCCGACAAC
>JAZMZH010000095.1:0-20914 GCA_045585875.1 Victivallaceae bacterium
CCGCCACCGACTCCATGACGTCCCGGGCGACCTCACGGGTGGCGGGGTTGCTGAGGCACACCGCGTTGCCGCAGCCGCCGTCCTCCTTGAGCTCGACGAAATCGAACAGCTCGTTTCCCCCGGCCAGCCGGATGGATTTAAGATCGCCGCACTCCGGTCCGCGCTTGATGAAAAGCCCTTCGGCGTGGCCGAATATCTCGATCACCGGATAAGGCTCCACACCGTATTTTTTCGCCTCGGAGACCAGTTCACCGATCTGTTCCGCGGTGAGACCGTTCTTCCATTCCAGAAACGGGTACTTTTTCAGCGGGAAGCAGCCGGCTCCGGCCTCGCCCAGCCCGACCATATTGCATTTGTTGTAGGCGTTCATCCGGCGGATGCAGCGCTTCAGCCAGTGAAAGGTGGTTTGGCCGCCCCAGTCCCCGTTGGCGTTCAGTTCATAAAAGTAACTGCGGCGGGAGATCTCCGGCCAATCGACGATCTCCGCGGAGTCCACATAAAGACGGTGATCGTCCGGATTTTTCCGCGTCATCTGCAGAAGGGTCATCGCGCCCCAGACCGCGCCCTGACGATCGTGTCCGGTGACGGTGATTTTTTCCGGCGAGGAAATCAGGGTGTAGCCCTCGGAGCTGCCGTTTCCGGCCTCGGGGGAAACCCGGAACTCCACCGGACCGTTTTCGCCGACGGCGACATTCAGCCCGAAGTATTCCCGGAGCTCTCCGGCGAGAATTTCGGCGGCGAAGCGTCCCTCCTCGTCCCCGGCAGTGACGACCGTGTTTTCCGGCCAGACAAAGGCTTCCGCGCCGGTCATGCGCATCTCCTGCGGTTCCGGGACGATGAGAGTCCGAGCCGGTCCGTCATGAGGATAAAACACCGGCTGATCCGGATAATCGCACCGGGAGGCACAGCCGCACAGCACCAGTGACGCCGCCAGTGAGTGCAGCAGTCCGTCAACAAGATTTCGTGGCCGCAATTTCATTTTCTCCTTACAGTCTGTTGATGATTCGCTTCTTCCGTTTCGGCTGCGATCTCCGGGTTCCGGCCGCCGCCTTTTGAATATTCATTTCGTCGAGTCCCCGAGGGCCAGAAGGAATTTTGCCGTCGCCACGGTGCAGTTGAGCCAGTCGGGCAGATCGGTGGTGAAAAACCATGTGGGTATCGAACCGTCGGGGCGCTGATTGCGGAGGATCGAATCCGCCATCGCCCGGGCCTTTTCCAGATAAAGCCGGTCGCCGGTGGCCTGATATGCCAGACGCCAGATGTCGATGAGTTCGCCCATGGAGCCGTTGACCGGCCAGAAGCAGAAGTATTGTTCCACGACCATCGGCGTGACCACGTCGGCGCAGCTGCGCCACTCCGGATATGTTTTCACGTCGCAGCCGGGCGCGGGCTCGTCCCACACCACGAACTGATCCTCGACCCAGTCGACGATCCTGAGCGCATTTTTCACGTCGCCTGTCTTGAACATGTCGGTGGCGAGGCAGAGCGCGTGATTGTGGGCGAGGTTCTGATACATCGCCCGGGGGGTGCCGTCCTCGAACTGGGCGTCCCAGTCCCAGAGCTTCAGATTGTGGTCCAGCAGCCGCCGGTAGGCGCGGTCGCTCATCTCCCTGTAGGAGCCGTCGCCGGCGAGTTCGCCGAGTTCGGTGAAGAAACGCACCATGTCGCGATTTATCAGCACCACGTTGTCAACCGCCGGCCGCCCGTCTTTTTCGTACAGTTTCAGGTGCCAGCTGCCGCCGGGGAGTTCCAGTTTTTTCATGGTTTTACCGATGCGCTCCGCCGCCTCGAGGTACTTTACGGCTCCGCTCCGGCGATAGACGCTCAGATAGGCGTTTCCCACATCCGTCGGATAGATCATCATGATCTGACCGATGTTCGGCGCGGCAAGCTGATAGGTTGCGTATTTCCAGTAGGTCGGCGGCAGAAATTCCAGCGGAGTACCGGCGGGGCAGGAGTTGTCGATCAGCCAGTCCGCCATTTTCATGGAGATGGCCAGAGCCCTTTCGGTGATCTCCGGATCGTCGGCCCATTCCGAATAGAGCAGCAGTCCGTCGATCAGGGCGCTGAGGGTTTTCGAGGGATAGCAGTACTTGCGGTAAATCTTATCATCCACCGTGCCGTCCTTAAGCCACGCCCGGACATGGGGCAGATTGCAGATGTTTTCCAGACTGCGGATCGCCGCCGCGCGGTAGTCATGGGAAACCGACGGATAGGGACCGTGAAACCGGGCGCTCCGGTAAAATTCGCGCGTAAACACTTCCTTTATGACCCCGCCCGCGGCGTCGAGGGCCCTTACCGAGAGGGCGACGTTGCCGACCGGGACCCTGTCCCAGACTTCGGTGAGCGGGGTTTTGGGCGAATCGGACTTGAATTCCGCCAGCAGTTCGCCACGGGAATTCCGCAGGGTGAACAGATACCCCGCGGCGCCGTCCGCTTCGGCGACGTCAAAGGCGGGCGGCATCATGAATTGCCGCGCATTCTTGTTCCAGTAAGGTATGCCGTCGCGCTGAGGGAGCGCCACCGGGATCATGCTGTGTTCAAAAGCCCGGCGGTTGAGCTCATCCCAGTCGGGTTCCGTCGCAGGAGAAATCGCACAGGCCTCCGGAACGGCGGAGGAACTGCATTTTTGAGACGTTGAGTTCTTTTTCATTTTATGTGATCCCTTTGATTTTAAAGTGCGATGACTCCGCAGCCCGCGAGGAGCGCGATCAGACCGGTCAGGCTCAGGCGTCCGGGACGTTCATGCCGGAAAATGATGCTGTAGGCGGCGAAGGAGGCGATGCTCGTCCCTCCGGTGATCGGGAGGCCGATGCTGCCCATCCGGTGAGCCGCCAGCAGATCGAGGCCGCCGAGCAGAAACACCGAATTCAGGATGAAAAGGAGCACCAGGAGCACGGCATATTTCCAGACGGTGCGGGAGAAAAGAACATTCTTCGGATGAATTCCGGGAAAGGAACAGCTCCAGAAGATCAGTCCGCTCCCGACGCAGGAGAAAAGCGTCCGGTGGAGGATGCCGCAGGCCGACGCCTCGGGCACAAAGGAGGGCAGCGCGCAGGTGATCTGGGAGAGCACCGCCATCAGAAACGCGGCCAGCGTCCACCATTTCCAGCTCGGGGAATACTTCCCTCCGCCGTTGTCGCGGCTGACGCTGATGCACATTACCCCGGCCAGAATCAGCGAAATCCCGCTCACCCGTTCCCACGACGCCTTTTCTCCGAAGGCGATGATCCCCATGAGAAAGGACCCCGCCAGCCCGGCCTGGACGCATCCCCAGATCAGGCCGCCGGGGCCGCGGGTCATCGCCCGGGCGGTCATGGAGTACGAGAGATAGCTGCATATCCCCGACAGCGACGCCAGCAGGGCCACCGCGATCATGGCCCGGGCGGAAACCCCGGTCCGCGGCCGGCAAAATGCCGCGAGAATGCAGCCGGTCATGAGGAGCAGATAGCTCAATCCCTGCACGAGATCGAAGCTGTATCCGCGCACGGAAACGGTGCTGACGACGCACCCGATCGCCATCGCGATGAATCCGGCCAGGATGATGAAAAGCAGTCCCGTGACCATATTGTCAGGCTTCCTGCTGATCGGCGAACTCCACGTCCACGACGGCCATTCCGAAATGCGGCACCCGGAGGTAGATGAGGCTGCCCGGCTGTCCGTCCGGGCGGGATTCGATCCAGAAAGGACGCCCCCGGAATTCGTTGACCGGCACGATGCTTTTGATGACCCGGTCGGTGACCAGCTCGCCGTAGATATACTGCCAGTGGACATTGCCGACCAGCACCCTCCATCTGTTTCCGCCGAGCCGGTATGCCCGGAAGCGGTAGTAAGGAGCGTCGCTGTTGCGGTCGGCGCGGCAGACCTTAAAGAAATCTTCGGGCATCCCGGAAGATATGCGCTCGTACTCCGCCTCCGGCAGATCGTGATCCGGATGTTCCTCGAAAAAGGTGAGAGGTTCGCTCTCCGCGGTCCAGGCTTCGGCGGGCCCGTCGTCTCCGGGAGGCGCAAGGATGCCTCCGGTCAAAACCCGCGTCGCGTCGTGCTTCCGCAGTTTTTCCCGCGCCGCTTCCGGCCACAGCCCCGGGTGCAGAGCCAGCACCGGATTGTCGGTGACGGCGTCGAGGTCGTCAATATCGACGACGCTGGAAATATTCACGCCCCGGGCCATGAGCCGGTAGAGGATCGGCGCGGTCAGCGCGATGCGTTTTTTCATGAAAGCCTCAAGCTCCGCCTCGATGAATTTGCCGCTCCAGACCAGCACGGCGCCGTCGCAACCCACCGGTTCGTCAGAGAGGGTGTATGCCCAGCTCTTCGCCAGCCGGCGCCATTCATCGGGAGTTTCGCTGTCGGCAAGGCAGACCTCCCGTCCGACGAAGCAGCGGCGCCAGACGCCCTCCTCCCATATCCCGAGGTGGGAATAGTTGAACATCTCCCGCTCGAGAAATCCCGGCAGATGCCGCAGGCACGAATACCCCTCGGTCATGTCCTGAACGCCGTTCATGTAGAGCATCGGGGTTTTTTTAAAGCAGACGCGGGTCAGCAGCGCCGTGGCCATTACCACGTTGTCGAATGGCACCCCGTAATGCGCCCGGAAGATATGATCGCCGGTGGCCCCGGCACAGCCGACGCACTCGATCACCACGGCGTCGAACCCCAGCTCATCCAGCCTGCGGTAGTCGACGCCGTACCGGTAGATCGTATCCACGGGATCCCGGGCGCAATCGGTGTGGCAGGTGACGATCTTATCGGCGCGGTGCAGGGTTTCCACGATCTTTTTAAGGTAGGCGGTGTTGCGCCGGACGTAAAAATCGATCCACTCTCTCCGGAGATTCGTCCAGATGTACTCGGCGCGGGCCTCCGCGTCCGTCATGCCAACCGGGAGCTTCAGGCCGCTCTGCCCGATCATGTCGTCGGAAAAATCCGCCTGCCAGAGCTGATACCACGGGCGGTTGTAGCCGTCGCAGAGGTGCCAGCCGTCAAAACCGTAGTCGGAAATGACCGCCATGACTTTTTCAAGCAGAAAATCTTCGTAATAGGAGCCGTCCGCCAGGCGCTTCAGAGGGTTGATCGCCGCCGGGTCGCGGCGCAGTTCCCCGACCAAAAGATTCTGCACCTCCGGGTGGGAATCCACCCACTCCCGGTGAAAACGGCTGCGCAGGGTGGATGGGAAGATGCTGAAGAGCACTTTGATGCCCTGCTTGTGAAGCTCCTCTACGAGACTGCGGAGCTTGAACTTGCTCCACACCATGCCCGGCACCTTCGGCCCCTCGAAATAGATGTCGAGGTAGGTCCCGATGTCCGGCGGGAAATCCCGGTCCGCGGCCATCCCGTCGTGGAGGTGCACGAAATCGCATCCCCATAAAAAGAGCGAAATCGCCTCCGGAGTGAAGCCCAGTCCCTCGCAGTATCTGCCGACGCCGCGGTCCGGAGCCTCGGGGTCAAAGGCCACCAGTTCGGTCCACAGGATCGTCAGATTGTTCCCCGCGCCGCCCAGGCGGCCCGCCTGACGTTGGGTTTCGCACGGATTAGCCGGATCTACAGACATGATTCACGCCTCACGAATTATTTTTCAAATGGTTTCTCGGACATTATCAACAAAGACGCTTCCGGACGGGAGGAGATATTCCCCTCCCCGGAAGCGTCTGAATATCCCTGCCGGTCAATCTTCCCAGTTCTGGAGGATCAGCAGGTTTCCGGGCGCCAGGGTCCCCTCGAGACAGAGGGCGTCGGCGTCACCGGTGAGCCGGAAGTCCGCCGGGGAAACCGTGCCCTGACGGTCGACGTTGCGGATCGTCACGGAGCCGTTTTCCAGCCCCTTGCCGCCGTCCGGAAACACCGTGCGGTCCAGCAGGAGGGAAAGCGACTGTGCCTCGGCGGTGCCGTTGTAGATCGCGCCCGCCGTCCGGTCGTCGCGGGCCCAGAATGTGCCGTAGACGCCGTCGGGAGCGTTGTAGATGAGCTTCCTGTCGGAGAGGTGGCGCATGGCCGCAAGCTGACCGGAAAAGGCGTTCAGCTCCTTGAAGGCCGGCACCTGGGCGTCGGAACAGATCGCCCCCAGCCCCAGCACCTTCAGATTGATGTCGTACCACTCCTGACGCACCGCCTCGATGGAAAAGGCGTCGTAGGCCTTGTTGACGCCGTCCACGGAGATCCTGATGCCGTCGTCGGTATTTTCCACTCTGCCCACGCCCGGCTCCCGGTGATGCCACTTGCGGGAGGTCACGAAATCATCGGCCCGGGTGTTCTGATCGAAGATGACCATGGGCGGAACGCCGGGATCATCGCTCACCAGCACGGCCTCCGCCACCTCCAGCCAGCCGCCGTTGTCATCGCCGGTGCGCACCGAGACGCTCGGGGTTTTAAATTCGGCCAGGTTGTAGGGGATCATCAGCTCCTGCCAGGTGCCGTCCGGCTTCAGGCCGTTTTTAATGAGATCGCCGCTGGGACCGGCGACGGCCTCGATCAGCTGCCCGGCCCGGGCTTTCACCCTCAGATGGTTGTATTTGCCGGTATCCCGTCTGGGGATCAGCTGGATCAGGTAGTCGTCGATCAGCTGCAGGCTGAAGACCGTCTTGCCGAAGCCCTTGGCCAGCCAGTAATCCAGCTCGGATTTCTTGCCCACGCGCCACGCGCCCTCGATGAGGATGCAGTCGCCGAAGAGCGCCGACGGACTGCAGAAGCTCTCATTGGTGGCGACGCGCATTTCGGGATACTTCTCCTTCAGCCAGTTGTAGATGGTAGCCTGGATCCACAGGGTGCCGTTGCCCAGCCCGACCTCGGGTGCGCCGACGCTGTAGCTGGAGCTGAATCCCATATCCCAGGCCAGCCCCTTCGGCCGGTAGAAGTCGATGCACTTTTTCACCATCTCCACGTACCACTCGCGGCAATCCTGCTGTCCGAAGTCGGCGCAGGTCCAGTAGACCTTTTCCGCGCCGCCCAGCAGCTCGGGACGGGGCACCGGGAAGTCGATGAAGGCCTGACGGCGGCCCTCCTCGTCACGTCCCAGCCACTTCTTGTAGGGAGCGTGGTCGTCATAGGTCCCGTTTTCGGCGAGGAACTGGCGGAAATAGAGGTAGACGTTAAGCCCCATGTCCTGCATGTAGGCGATCTCCTCCCTGATCCCCTCCGCGGAGAGGTGGCGGCAGTCGTAGGTGTACCAGTCGCCCTCGGTCAGACTCTCCTCGGTCCAGTTGGACCACCAGGAGTACCAGACGTTTTCGGCATGGCGGTCCAGCATGTCACGCCGCCAGCCGTCGCAGCCCGGAGGCACCGCGCCGGGGTGATACCAGGCGAAGGCGCCCGGGGTGAAGTAGCGGGGTTCGCGGTCGCGGTTGGCGATCAGCTCCGTCATCAGCGGGTTGGAGCTGCAGATATTGTCCACGCAGTATTTCATCACCTGGGTCAGCTCGTTGGTCGCCTTGGGAAACACCGCGTAAAAGGAGCTGATGGTGCGGACAGTACCGGCATGGAGGGAATCCTCGCCGCACTGCATGGCGGGGAGACGCCAGTTGATGTCGTTGGGGGTCAGGACGTTGGCGTTTCCGATATCAAGACTGCCCCAGGCCATGAAGCGGTCGGGTGCGGTCAGAAACGCGAAAGGCATCATGACGGTGACCGTCTTTATGGTATGGTCGCCGGGGTGGTAGTAAAACGCGGCACGGATCCCCCGGTCCGCGGGGATGGCGCTGATCGGAAAAGTGGTGTAGATGGCGCTTTCCCACTCGTCGGCCCGGAAGACGTTTCGGAGGCCGAATTTAAAAGCGTTGGGATCGGATTCCTTGAAGATGTATTCCGCCTTTACGTCGAGGCGGTCGTCGTTAAATGTGTAGGTGAGCACCACGTCCGCCAGCGCCGCGACGGCGGGATCGTCGCTGGTCAGCAGAAAGACAAGGGTTTTTTCATCGGGACTGTCGAAATCCGTCACGATGTTGAAATCGCCGTCGACGCCGGCGGCTTCGCTCTCCAGATAGAGCTGCATGGAGTTCCATCCCGCGGGCTGGATCACCATCGGTTCGGGCTGCAGGCTGACCAGTTCGGTCAGCAGTCCGGTCTCACGGGAGATCCATGCTTCGAAATTCTCGTTGGCGACGTAGAAAAATAATTCATTGTTCTCCCGGGGGAGATTTATGTTCAGCATGGCCTTGGCGGTGTCGCCGTTGTCGGGGGCCTTGCCCATCTTCCAGACTTTCACATCGTCCAGTTCGCCGGCTCCGTAAAACTGCAAAGTGATGTAGTGGACGTCTTCCCGGGAATTGAGGAAATGCCCGTTGATCTTCTGCCATGAATACTGGTCGCCCCGGGCCAGCGGTCCGAAACCGTCCCGCAGCCACTGGCGGTCGGCGCCGAAATAGGCGACCTCGGCATTTATGGTCCGGAGATTGTCCACTTTGGTATATGCCGAAAAGAAAAACTCCTCCCCCGGCTCCAGCGGGATCAGCCCCGTCTTCACCATGCCGCCGTCCAGTCGGCAGGCCTGACTTCCCGAACTGCACACATTGGTGGGTTTGAAGGGAGATCCGTCTCCCTGCACCCAGCCGTCGCGCCCTTCGAAATCAGGATTGGCGATCGTGATGTCCACGGTCGGACGCCTGTACTCGCTGCGCGCGAAGGTTGGCAGCTCCGCGGCGCATGCGGTCATGGGAGCCAGAGTGAGTGACGCGAGGCCGAGAGGCAGAAGCGACGGAAGATGTCTTTTCATTTTTCACTTCCTTAAGGTTGGTTGTTCATAAGGTTCGGATCTTATTCCCGCCTTTGAGAATATGATACCGGGAAAAAACGGAAAAGTCAAGGGGTGTGTTTAAGTTTTTTTCAACAAAATATGGTTTTATTATGATTGTCCGAGCTTTTTAAGTATGGTCTTATTTCAAAACCCGGCCCGGGAGTGCGCTCACAGCCGCCCGAGAGTGCGCGGCGACGATGCGGGCCGGATAGGCCGGCGGAAACCGTCGCCGACACGGTAATCGGCTGAGAATACTGTGAAGCCCGGGTATCCTGCGGAAGATAGTATTCATAGTCTTCATAGTCTTCATAGTCTTCCCAGTCTTCCCAGTCTTCCCAGTCGTCCTCCCGCCCGGCGGTCGTATGGTCCCTGGCGCGCCTGGAGGACCCCGTCCCCCCAAAAACAATTTGGCGCCCCGGCTTGAGCCGGGACGCCGTCCGGAGTGCGGGAGACCGGTGTCGAAGACACACGGTCACCCCGCGGCTTGAAGTTCATCAGTTGTTGGTGAACATCGTCGTGTTGGTGTTCCAGTCGGAATCGCCCTTGCGGGACTCGGCATGACCGTCGATGAAGCCCAGGCTCCACTTGTCGCCGTGCATCGCATTGGTGAAAGTGATGCTGGCGGGAATCCACCCGGGAGCGGGGGCGCATTTGTAGTAGGACTGCTGGATGTCGGAATCCAGCACCATGACCTGCTCGGTCGGCCGTTTGGCGGCACCGATGTTCAGCAACCAGAAGTGCGACGGAGTGGAGTAACCGACCTGATAGTCCCTGTTGTAGAAGTTCGCATCACCGGATCCGGAGACCAGAGCCTTGCTGGGGCAGGCGAAAACCGCCTTGTCGATCCCGGCTTTCCAGACGCCGTACATCCAGTTGTAGCAGAGACTGTCGGCCCACCAGCCGTAGACGTCGCCGTCGCCCCTGGTCCAGGCTCCGCTCGTCGAATTGGTCTTGCCGCTGCCCTCCCAGCCGCCGGGCAGGTAGTTGTCGTTTTCAGAAGCGTAGATGTTGGCGCCGAGGCACATCTGCTTGACGTTGGCGACGCACTTGATGTTCTGGGCCGCCTGACGGGCCTTGGAGAGCGCCGGCAGCAGCATGCTGGCGAGGATGGCGATGATCGCGATCACGACGAGGAGCTCTATCAGCGTAAAAATACTCTTTTTCATTTGTTTCCCTTTGGGTTCTTCTTTTTGCTTTGAAATTGTTTCTCTCTCTCACTCTCAAAAACGCTCTTTTCTGTTTTCCCGATAGGCATTTTCCTTTCCGACCGACGGTCTGTTTTGCATGGCCGCGAAGGGCTCATGCGGCTGCATGATCATTGTTTTACACATTACAACCGGCTCCTTTCCTCCTTTCTCAAGGGCCGATTTCAAAGGTTTTGACCGGTTCCGAAATCCAAAGTTTTCGGATATCATCCCTGTCTCTGTTAATATTATAATACGAAAATTTGCAAAAGTCAATAGGTCTTTTTTAAATTTTCCCAACAAAGTATGGTTTTATTCCGACTGCATTGATTTTTTACAGTATGGTTTTATTTTTTTCTTTCTTCCCGCCCGGCCTCAGGCGGGAGCGCCTGATGAATTTCAGCGATATTTCGAAAGAAAATACGGAATATCCACAGGCTTTTCCGGTATTGCGCCATATGGTTTTATTGGAGCGCCGTCCGCTTCTATCGCCGGGCCCCCTCCCCCCGCGGCGGAGACGGATCACCCCTGACGCTCCGAGACGGCTCCACCCCTCTCCGTACTCATCCGTACATATCCGTACATATCCGTACTCCACACTGCATCCTCACAGCCGTGCAGAGCGCGCGGCAACGATGGGGGGAGGGATAGGCCGGTATAGGCCGCATAGGCCATGACAGGCAGGAAGCGTCTGTGCGAAACTCACAGCGCCGTGTGCTCCCGGCCAAAGGCCCGGAGCCGCCCGAGGGTGCGTTATCCCCTTACTGCCGGGCCCCCTCCCCCGGGGCGGGCGAAGAGGCGAATCTTACGACGGTCGCTGCCGTGTTCTTCCACGAACAGTGCGCGCAAAAAGGCGTTTCGCCCCGCTCCCGGAAGCGCGCCGCACGCACGCCGGCGAAAATCTCCCGGATGCTCTCCCTGGTGACGTTTCCCAGACTCTCCCGGGTGAAATCGGTGCAGAAGCAGGTCTCCCCGTCGGCGAGAACGTGCAGATGACGCCAGGGTTCGCGGCAGGCCTCGCCCCCTGCGAAATGCGGCTGAAATTCCGTCGGCACCGGAAAGACGCGCCCCTTCAGCTCCGCCAGCGCCGCCCGGAGCCTCTCCCCGTAATCCGGGGATATCTCCGGCCACTCCTCCGCGCCCGGCACGGTGTGCCGTTCCTCCGCCGTGAAGCCGATCAATTCATGAAAGATCACCCCGTCGGCGGCCAGCCCGTAGGGCGCTTCGCCGCAGCTGGCCAGCGTCTCCGGCGCCAGCACGGTCATGATCGTGACCCGGGCTCCTCCGCCCCGCAGAAGTTCCAGATTGCGCCGGACCGAGGCGAAAACGCCCCGCCCCCGCACGGCGTCGTGGACCTTTTCCGGCCCGTCCACCGAAACGTAAATGCGTTCAAAACACTCCCGGAGCACCTCCGAGTGCTCTCCGATCAGCGTCCCGTTGGTGATGAGTTCCAGATGAAATCCCATGGCGTGCGCCCGGCGGCAGAGAGCGTCGAATCCGGGGTACAGCAGCGGTTCCCCGCCCCACATCACCACCCGGCAGCCGGGAGCGTACTCCGCCAGCTCCTCCAAAAGCGCAAACCAGTCCACCGGCGACGGCTGCGCGGTATGCCGCTGCCCGCAAAAGGCGCAGCGCAGATTGCAGTCCGCGGTCAGCTGAAAATGCACCACCGCAAGCCCGGATGTCATTTCTCTCCCAAACCGAGCCTTTTCAGGAATGACAGCGAACGGCGGAAGCCGTCCTCCGCATCCTCCGGTTTCTCGTATTCCACAAGCGCCGGACCGTCGTAATCTCTCATTTCCCCGGCAAGGCGCGCCCAGTCGAGGCCGCCCTCCCCGCAGGCCGCCGGGATGACACCCTCCGCGGTGCGCCGGAAATCCTTCAGATGCACCACGCTCACATGCCCGGCAAACGCCCGGTAAAACAATTCCGGAGCGAGCACGCCCGCGGCATCCAGATTCGCCGGGTCGAAGAGCATCTCCGAGCCCGTCTGAAAAATCGCGGGCCAACTGTCCGCCCGGGTCGTGAAACTGGCGAAATGACGCACCGTTTCCCCGCTCACAGGAGCCACGCCGCCGTGGGTTTCCACAGCCGCGGTGATCCCCAGAATCCGGGCCTCCTCCGCACACCGGCGGAGCGCCGCAAGCATCGTATCCCGACGGGTCGCGTCCAGCTCCGAATCCGAGGCGAATCCGGCGAAAATGCGGATCCGCTTCGCCCCGATCCCCGCGGCGATCTTCAGCACCTTGCTCACCATGTCGCTCTGAGCCGCCGCGTCCGGCGCGGTGAAATCGTTTCCGGCGCAGGCGCACTCCAGCGAAACGCCGTACTCCTCCGCCCAGCGGCGCGTCTGCGCAATTTGCGCTTCGGCGGCGTCCGCCTGCAGATAATCATTGGGATGTCCCGCGATGGAACACTCCATCAGAGAAACGCCCAGACGCCGGGTCATGGCGAATTTCTCCTCGGGGGCGAGATTGCGCATCCCCCATGCCGCAAGACCGAGTCTCATGCCTGCAAGTCTCTCCAGTCAAACAAGATCTTGAAACACTCCGGGCCCTTTTCCGACTGATAGCGAAACGCCTCTCTGGCTTTGCCCGCGGGCCAGACCTCATAAGGCAAATGCCGGGTGTTGATCTTCCCCTCGCTGAGCCAGGAGAGGATCTGCCCCTTGCCCCGCCACTTTATCGCGCAGGTCATCGACAGCGAAACATTGGTGCCGAACCAGCGGTGATAGTGGTCGAAAATCAGCTTCTCCGGATAATCCCCGTTCAAATGGATCCATCCCGGCTCGTCGTCGTCTCTCCAGCCGCCGTCCTTGATGTATTTGTAAAGCATCCCCGGGACCGCCGGATTTCCGGAACACTCGATGATCCGGTCGGCGCGTTTGCCGCCGGTGATGTCCTTCAGCACCGCCAGCCCCGCCTCGTCCGGCGTGATGACGTGGTCGGCGTAATGGGCGGCGATGCTCCGGCGGAAGGAATTCGGCTCGGCGATCACCACCGTCGATTTCGGCGCCTTGATTTTGATGATCTGGGCCGCCCCGATGCCGTTCATGCCCGCGCCGAAAACGAGAATCGTTTCGCCGTCCCGGGGCTGGAGACGCTCCACGCCCTTCAGGGATACGCAGAAGAGATAGGCCAGCACCGCGTCCTCGTCGGAAACATTGTCCGGGATCTTCGCCAGCGGATCGCCCGGACCGGCGGCATTGGCCATGTCCTTATGCACCAGCAGCGTACCGCCGCCCCAGGCCGCGCAGCAGTCCAGATATTTGCGGCACTCGTTGATCATCACCCGGTCGCCCTTTTTGAAGCCGGGGGCGTAGCCGCCCTCCTCTTCGACGACGCCGATGTTTTCGTAGCCGGGCACCAGAGGGTACCAGCACTGCTCGGGATGCTGGAGGCCGTGGTAAGTCTTCATATCCGTCCCGGTGGAAATAGCGCTCATGCGGGTACGGCAGACGACAGTGTCGTCCCGGCGCGGCGTCAGGGTCACTTCCCGGAAAGCGGCTTCTCCGGGACGCTCGATTACAGTCGCCAATGTACGAACAGGATTCATACGGGCTCCAAACTCTCTTTCGTTTTTTTTACTATATATCATTATACTTCGGAAATCCGGGCACGTCAAGGGGCGGAGTTCAATTTTTATCGACAAAGTATGGTTTTATTTCGATATTCTGTTTTTTAAACAGTGTGGTTTTATTTTAAAATCCCTTTTTGCCGCGGGACGGAGGGTCGGCCCCGTCCCGCGGTGCGCCTCTGAATTTCGACGTGAGCGCAAAAAGGAAAAATCGGGTGATCTGAGCATAGCTTCCCGCAGGACAACTTATGAAAAATGCTCCCCCGCTCCGCTTTTTTGCAGGATGACGGAAGGCATGGCGAGACTTCGGGCAGTGTTCTCCGGCGGCGCCTTTTTCATATTCGCGGAAAGAAAAAACGGAATATCCGTTTGACTTTCCGGAATTGTGATGTATGGTTTTATTGGAAACAATCGGCAGCACCGATCTCGGGAGGAGAGTATGGTCGATAAACAGAACGATATCTTTCTGGAGCTCAAAAAACGCATTGCCGACGGCGTCTACGAGGACAAACTGCCGAAGTCCGCCGTCCTGGCGGCGGAATTCGGCGTCAATGTGAAGACGCTGAACAAGGTGATGTCGCGTCTGGTGCGCCTGCAGATGATCACCCGCAAGCGCCGGGGCGGCACCGCCGTCCGCCGCGACGGAGGCAAGCCGCCGGCTCCGATCATCGAAATCATCTACGAGGGCAGCCACAGGATGGAGGAGCACCCCTACTGGATGTCGGTCTGGCTGGGACTCATGAGCACCTTTGCGGCGAAAAACATCACGCTGAAACTGAATCGCATCTTTCTGCAGCCGAATCGGCTGATCGACCTTGAAAACCTGAAGCTCGACCAGGTTTCCGCACGGCTGGTGATCGGAATCCACGACAAAGCCTTCTGGGAAATTCTGGTCAAAACCAAGGTGCCCTTTCTCTCGGTGGGCGACCCGGTCCGGGACATCCGGATCCCGCAGATTCAGATTTCCTTCAGGGACGCCATCGAGAAGACCGTGGACGCACTTTTTAAAGCAGGCCTGAGGGACATCGCCTTCATCGGGCGCGTCTACAGCAGTTCCGACTCCGGTGATCTGGAAAAATACAACGCATGGAGGGATGCGATGCTGCGCCGCCGCCGCATTTCCGACGCGCTTTTCGAACACGCCTTTTTGCATGAAGACGCCGCTTATCAGGCGACGCAGAAGCTTCTGGAGCGGGACGTGCCGGAGGTTCTGATCGCCGCCACCGACACGCAGATCCATGAAATCGAGCGCGCACTCCGGGAAAAAAAGGTGCGTATCCCGGTGATCGGCTGCGACGGGGTGACGCTCCCCATCGACCGGGAAACGCGGAGACCGATGCCGATCCAGGCGCCGCTTTTCACCGGCGGCCAGATGGCGGCGGAAAACATCCTGCAGGCCCTGCAGGAGGGGAAACGACCGAAATCCGCCCAACTGGAGGCCAAATTCATCCCGCAGGAGCTGGCAGGCATCCACCGAGTCAAATCCCCGCTCGGCGACCTGTAATCAGAGAGCGGGGGCGGTTAAAGAATCGCCGCGACCTTGGGGGGGCTTGGAGACAAACTGCCGGATAAAATCGAAACGTCCGGTTTTTCCGGTGCGCTCGGCATAGATGATACTGGCGAGTTCGTAGTGCGATTGCAGATTCAGCCACAACTGCGCCGCCGTCCGGAAACACCGTGCGGTCCAGCAGAAGTTCAAGCGCCTGCGGCTCGGCGGTGCCGTTGTAGATCGCGCCCGCAGTCCGGTCGTCACGGGCCCAGAATGTGCCGTAGACGCCGTCAGGAGCGTTGTAGATGAGCTTCCTGTCGGAGAGGTGGCGCATGGCCGCAAGCTGACCGGAAAAGGCGTTCAGCTCCCTGAGGGCCGGAACCTGCGCGTCGGAGCAGATCGCCCCCAGACCCAGCACCTTCAGATTGATGTCGTACCACTCCTGACGCACAGCCTCGATGGTGAAGGCGTCATAGGCTCTGTTGACGCCGTCCACGGAAACTTTGATGCCGTCGTCGGTATTTTCCACTCTGCCTACGCCCGGCTCCCGGTGATGCCATTTGCGGGAGGTGACGAAATCCTCGGCCCGGGTATCCGCTCCGAAGAGCACCATGGGCGGGACGTTGGGATCGTCGCTGACCAGCGCGGCCTCGGCCACTTCCAGCCAGCCGCCGTTGTCATCGCCGGTGCGCACGCCGACGCCGTAGCCGCGGAGGGTATCCCGGCTGTAGGGGACCATGACCGTCTGCCAGGTGCCGTCCGGCTTCAGGCCGCTCTTGAGAAGATCCCCGATGACGACACCGGCCTCGAGCAGATGCTCAGCCCGGGCCTTTACCCTCAGATGGGTGTACTGGCGGGTGTTCTTTTCGGGGATCAGCTGGATCAGATAGTCGTCGATGAGCTGCAGGCTGAAGATCGTCTTGCCGAAGCCCTTCGCCATCTGATAATCCAGCTCGGATTTCTTGCCCACGCGCCACGCGCCCTCGATGAGGATGCAGTCGCCGAAGAGCGCCGAGGGGCTGAGGAAACTCTCATTGGTGGCGACGCGCATTTCGGGATACTTCTCCTTCAGCCAGTTGTAGATGGTCGCCTGAATCCACAGCGTGCCGTTGCCGAGGCCCACCTCCGGAGCGCCGACGCTGTAAGCGGAGCTGAATCCCATATCCCAGGCCAGGCCCTTCGGACGGTAGAAGTCGATGCACTTTTTCACCATCTCCACGTACCACTCGCGGCAATCCTGCTGTCCGAAGTCGGCGCAGGTCCAGTAGACCTTTTCCGCGCCGCCCAGCAGCTCGGGCCGGGGCACCGTATTCAGCATTCCCGGCGTCACCTTCATGGCGGCGCTTTCGGATACGGAGGGAAACGTGCTGCATATCGTCCCCGGTCAGGGCAGCCGGTATTACGAGAGGCCGGAATACGCGATCATGACCAACTTTTCCCCCTTCAAGGGCGATTCCGAACCGCATCCATGGAACGGCATGGACCGATATCGGCGGGCGGAAGCCATGCTGAAAAACGCGGCGGAGGATTTTGACGTCGAAGACGGTTTCGCGGTACTGCGGTCCGTTGCGCAGGAGGTCTGTCCCACCGTCGTCTCCATGATATACGACGTGCGCGCGAGAACGGTTTCCTGGTGCGAAAACCGGGATTGGGAAAACGTTCGCCGGGTGACACTGACCGATCGCTGAGCCGACCTCTTCTCCGGAGCATCCGGACGGGAGCCAATGCGCCGGAGGGGCAAACGTATCGCAATACGGCGACAAATCCCATTTTGTATCGATACGAAACGTTCCGCACCCCCGAATTTTTTTGAAAAAAATAATCAATTTTCCGGAATTTTGCTATTGATAAAATACAAAATGGTGATATAGTGTCTGTAGTGATATGATTTACAATGTATCAATACAAGGATTTCCGAAGTGAGTATGATGCGTTACCAGGCCATAGCCCTCGAAATGAAGAAGGAGTTCGGCTCCCTGCTCCCCGGAGAGCGTCTGCCCGGAGTGCGCAATCTCATGTCGAAATATGAGGCCAGCCAGGCGACCATCGACCGCAGTCTCGCGCACCTGGCGTCCCAGGGGTTCGTCACCCGGAAGAACGGACGCGGGTATTTCATGACCGAAAAGCAGGAAACCCGGCGGCAAAAAGTCGTTTTCTGCTTCTGTTACCGGGAGGAGCGCATCTCCAATCCTCTTTACAATGCCATGATCTCGGCCTTTCTGAAGATCGCCGACCGGCGGAATTACGGATTGGACGTCTTCGCCTGCAGCGAGGACGAGGACGCGGAGAAATTCCGTTCCCGCTTCGAACACGGGGGATTCGACAGCTGCGTCATCCTGGGGTGTTCCAAGCAGGTATTCCTCCACATCCTCGCCGATCTCAGGATACGCACCATCCAGCTTTATCCCAACGTGTTTACCGAAAACGAACCGGCGCTCCTCATCGACAATCACGCCATCATCGACGCCATCCTGGATCTCTTCGCGGCGCAGGGACACAAGCGCATCGCCATGCTCCACGGCCAGGGTTTCGACAAGACCTACATGTTCGACCAGGAGGAGCGCATAGAGGCATTTTACCGGGGGCTGAAACGCCTGGGTCTCACCTATTCGCCCCGTCTGGTGCGCTACGGCGGATTCGACGCCGAGACCGGTTATGAAGCGGCGCGGCAGCTGCTGGACACGGCTCCGGAGCTGCGGCCCACCGCCGTCGTCGCCAACGACTACAACGCGCCGGGGGTGTATCGGGCCTGCGCCGAGCTGGGGCTGAAGATCCCCGAGGACATCAGCGTGGCCGGCATCGACAACCTGCCGCAGACGGCCTGCTTCATGCCGCCTCTGACCAGCGTGGATATCGAATGGGAAGCCGGGCTGAAGATGGTCGCGGATTTTCTGGATGAGAAAACAAATGGAGAAGGGATCTTTCACACTCCCGTCCGTCTGATCGAGAGATCGTCCACGGCGGAAGCGAAAAAGATTCCGGAATAAACCGGAAACAGGATGTCGGCGCGGAAACCGCCGCGGAACAGATAACAAAGGAGGTGCGGATGAGAATTTGGAGTCCGGAAACATCAACCGAAAAGGAGGTGCCAGGCAAGTAATGGGGATGGGTTCCGAAAAGTGTGTCGTGTGTGTCAACAACAATGTCCCGGAACAAGCAAAAGGGATGCAAATGCAAACGAAAGGTTTGTAAGATGAAAAAGATTTTTACATTAATAGAACTGCTCGTCGTGATCGCAATCATAGCCATTCTCGCCAGCATGCTCTTGCCCGCTCTGAGCAAGGCCCGGGCGGCCGCCCAGTCCATCAAGTGTACATCCAACTTGAAACAGGTCGGTCTCTTCATGACCATGTACACCCAGAACAACAACGATTATCTGCCGCTGCTTTTCCCCAACGGCATGGACGGCACGAACCCCAGTCAGTACAACTGGCAGGTCTCGCTGTACCAGAATGAAATCGGCAACCAGAACAGCAGCAACATCGACGCCACCAAATTCGGAGCATTCTCGTGCCCGGCGGCCACCGGAACGCCGAAGAGCTACAGCTATGCTTTCAATGTCTGCATGGGCGGCATCCAGATCACCGCCATCAAAAATCCGACGGCCAAAGTCTGGTTCACCGACAGTTACATCGACTCCACCGAAAGCCCCCAGTCGCTCCGTCTGAGCAACAACACCTGGGACGGCACCGAAGAAAAAACCGAGTTCCGTCACAACGACAGCGCCAACGGCTGTTTCTCGGACGGCCATGTGGAAAACCGCAAGAAGGGCACTTCGGACTACAACGGCGGATTCCCCCTCACCTGGAGCGGCGGCGAGAATAACTGGAAAGAATACATGCAGCCGGCCTACTGACGGGCGCATCCAGGAAAGGGACTGCTGCGAACCGGTGTTTTTTCGGCAATCCCTTTCCCCCCTTCTTTTCGCATGAAGCAAAACCGCCGACGGCGGTTTTGAAAGACGATTCCGATGATGCAAGGCGACACAAAATGACACTGAAGACATTGGCGATTCTGCACCTGCTGGGGTTGGGATGCTGGCTCGGCGCCGCTCCCGTGAACCTGGAAAAACTGGCGTCCGTGAATGCCGACCCCGCAGCCATGGTTCCGGGCCGGATTGACTACGCTTTCGCTCCGTGGAAATCTCCGCGTCCGCTGACGCTGCCGGAACAGACCTTTCCGGCGCAGGGCTGGAGTCTCGCCCTGTGGCTGCGTCTCGACGACCCGGTCGGAAGTTCGACCGTCATCGGCGCGAACCGCTGGGAAAATTTTCGCATATCCATCCGCGGCGGCGAACTGCTTCAGGTCACGTTTCATTCCTCCGGCGGACATACGGGATTCAGTTGTCCCCTGCACTTCGAGGCGGGCCGGTGGTATGGTCTGGTGATCACCCAAAACAGGGACGGCCTCATGAAAATCTATCAGAACGGCCGGCTCGCGGCGGAAAAGGATTTTCAGGGCAAAACCCCGAGTTCTTCGGCGCACATCGGCATCATCGGCGCCTTCCGCCCGGCCGACAAAGGCGCCGATCTCCCGTTCAAAGGACTCATCGACGAGCCGATTCTGTACGACACCGTCCTGTCCGCCGAGGAGGTTCAAGCCCGTTTCGAGGCGGAAAACGCCACGCTCCCCATCATCCCGATGCCCCGGCAGGTCAGCCGCAACGGAGAATCCTTCGCCCGGCCCGAAACGATAGCTTTTGAAAACAACGTGCTGTCCGTCAGGCTCGCCGCCGCCGAACTCTACAAACGCATCTCCGAGCGGATCAGCGCCGGAGGCGTGAATGTCACGGACGTCGGCGGATATGTCATCGCGCTGGAGGATGTCGATTTCGAAAACCTCCCCGCGGAACTGGCCCCCTTCCTGCCGGAGGGCGCCCTGCCGCCGGACGGCTATGTCATGACGGTGAAGCCGGACCGGCTCACCATTTACGCCGACACTGCCGCCGGATTCCACAACGGTCTGCTCTCCGCCGCTCAGATCGTCCTGCTGGAAAAGATTCCGGTCTGCACGGTCTTCGACTGGCCGGAATTCCCCTGCCGCGCCGCCCTGGTGGTCATTGATTCCCGGCCTCCGGCGGTGCTCGCGGATTGGCTGAAGCAACAGATTCTCGAGCTGGCGGAAAACCGCTTCAAATACATGATGCTCCGCACCCACGACTGGGTGCTGCTGGACGATCCCGCGGTCCGCAAGGCCATGATCGACCTGACCGCCTACGCCGCCTCCTGCGGCATCGTGGTGATGCCGTATCTTCAGACGTACAGCCATGCGAAAGGGCTTCTGCTTAAGGATTACCGCTTCGGACACACCGTGACCGTAAGGGACGAGGTCGTGCCGGTCCGGGACGGCCGCGCCGTCCTGTCGAAGAAACTGGTGGTGAACACTCCCGAGATCCCGATCATCGTCACCGCCGGAGGCGCGGAGCTTCAGGAGGGCGTCGATTACACCGTGGACATCTCCCCGGTCGGGGGTTCCTGGGATTATCCGCCGGAGGCGAAAGCCCGCTGGCCCTGGGCGAAGCCCTACTTCGATCCCGAACAGGGCGAAGCCGTCATCACCTTTTCCGGCGCGGCGCCCTCCGAGGTCACCGTGATCTACGACTGCTACAGCGACGGCGAGTGCGTCTGTCCGTATTCAGGAGAATATCAGGAGCATCTGGCGAAGTGCATCGCCGCGGCGCTGGCGATCACCGGTTCGGATTACATCAATCTGGGCATGGACGAAATCTGGCAGATCCGGGGTTCCGGGCGCTGCTGTTCCGGCAACGAAGACACTCCGGAGGAGACCATGGCGGTGGCGTTCAACACCGGCTATGAGAGCGTGAAGGCCGTCGCCCCGGATGTGAAGGTCATCATCTGGAGCGACATGCTCGACCCCAACCAGACTCCGAGCTGGAAACTCACCGATGCCACCGACGGTTTCGACGAGTATTTCTGCAAGGAC
>JAZMZH010000096.1:0-17329 GCA_045585875.1 Victivallaceae bacterium
GCGGCAACATCAAAGATTGCCAGCAGGACGGAAATAATCCGGTGCCGGAGACGGGATTGGGAAAATCTTTTCACGTTGTCATCCTGATGTTATGATTCATTAAAAAATTGAGTTCGTCACAGAGCTTTTCACGGCCCGGTATTCGGACAAAGCGGCTGACGAATACGGGCTCATATCGTCCCGACCGTTCGTTTTACTTCATCCTGATCTTGTTTTTCTGCGAGGCGCCGCGCCTCTTGAAGCCCGTTATGCCCGCACGGCCTTTCGCGCGGGCCGTTTACTCATCCACCGGCGTCATCTTATACTGCGACGGGTCGATGGCCGCCTGGATCAGACTGTTCACACACTCGATTTCGACGGTCCACAGGTAACGTTTCCGTTTTTTCCTGAGCCAGCCGTACACCCCCTGCCAGGGACCGGACTCGATGAGAAACCTGCCGCCTTCCTTGATCCGGGCGTTGAACTCGATCTCCTCGGTCATCGATATGGTTTCGATCTGCCGGACCAGACGGATTTCCCCGAGCAGCGTTTCCTGGTCGTATTCCTGCTCTCCCAGGATGCGGAGGACGGCGTTGGATCGGAAAATCTGCGCACGCTGTTCCGGCTGCATCTTCACGAAAAGGTAACCGGGGAACATCGGGCGGAGCACGACGCTCCGGTACTGGTACTCCCTGTCCCTGTAGCTCCGGCGTATGTCGCGGCACACCTTCTTCAGGGGCAGGTAACATACGATGCCGTTTCTGCCGCAGTAATCGCGAAAGGCCGCTTCGTTCAGCGGCCTCGTATAGACCACGCGGACAATCTCATCCTCCGCCGGTTTCAGAATGGACTCATTGAAAAGATACTCAAAACCTGGCATTTTACATATTTCAAGACAAAACGTGCCCTGTCCCCTTGGTAAAAAACACCCTGGGGCAAAACCACAAAAAAACCATTGGAAAACAACGTGTTACGCTGCCCTCGCAATGGCTCTTCGGGATGCGGGAAACCCCGTTCCGGGAAAGGTTTGAACGATCTCGGAAGCGGAGCCCGAAATATTCTTGCAGGATGCTGCCGTACCGATTTTGGCAAGGCGCAGCAGCCTCTTGTGTCCCCGACAGGGAGATTGCCCGCCTGCGGCAAAGCGGACGCAGCCGGATGCACCGGCGCAAAGCCATGAACGGAAAGGGGCAAAGACAAACAGCCCGAAACATTGCACATTCATCTGCCGTGTCTCCGTATATGGAATGCCTGTGTGCATCATATTACTTCAGTCCTTTATCGGTTGTCTGTTAATATACACCGTTACCGAGAAAAGTCAAGTGCTGAGAAATCATTTCTCTCAAATGCCGGGAGAAGGGAATTCCGTTTACGGCGGGAGAGGCTTCCGCCGGGACCCGGCGTTTCCCGTCTCTTGACAAAAAGGAGAGCTGCATGTATATTAACAGGATGTCATGTCGGCACAACGTCAGCTTGACAGCCAATAGGAAGGGAAGCGAACGCGGAATGGCTTTATCGGCGATGAGAGGTCCCGGGCAGAGTGTCACCGGGACCCGGCGGGAAGCTGTCCTTGCGCTGAACGGCAGGTGATACGATGCAGGATTACATTTATTCCGTGATCGCCTTTCTGGCGATGGCGATCCATGTGATCATCAATTTCGATCTGCGCACGAATCGCGGGGTGATCACAGCACACGGCACGCGCGAGTACCGCGGTTTTTTGAAGGGCGTTTTTGCTTATTATATCGCGGATGCGTGCTGGGGCGTTTTTGCGGGGCTCGGCTGGACGCGCGTCCTGTATGGCGATACGATGTTTTACTACATTGCCATCGCCGTATCCGTTCTCACATGGTGCCGTTTCGTCATCGCATACCTGAGCATCAGCGGATGGGGGAAGCGGATGCTTTCCTGGTTCGGATATGCGCTTCTGACCTTATACGCGGTGATGCTGGGGGCCAATATCTTCAACAACTGCCTTTTCCATTTCAATGATCAGGGCAATTACGTCGCCGGTCCCATACGCTGTCTCATATTCTATCCTCTGGTCGCCTTGAATATTCTGATGGCGGTTTTCGTGCTCACGAAGGATATCGGCAGGCGGGATTCCGTGCACAGGCGCAACATGGTGGTTTTTCTCTTCTGCCTCACGATGGCGGTGGCCATTGTCTTTCAGATCATATGGCCGCTCTGGCCTTATTACGCGCTCGGGTTGCTTATCGGCAACTGCTTCTTTCATGTTTTCGTCATCGAGGACGAGCGCGCCGAACTGCGGCAGGCCGTCATTGAGCGCGAACAGACCGCGAAGCACATGGCCGAACTGGAGAAGGCGCTCGAGCGCGCCCGGACGGCCGAAAAGGCGCGGAGCATGTTCTTCAGCATCGTGAGCCATGACATCCGCACGCCGCTCAACGCGATTCTCGGCTATTCCGAACTTCTCCAGTACGGAATCGGAAATCAGGCCGAGAGGGACGAGGCGCTCCGATCCATCCGCGCCAGCGGCGCCACGCTCCTGGAGCTCGTGAACGACGTCCTCGACCTTGCGAAGATGGATTCCGGAAAGATGACGCTTCAGCCGGAGCCCGTGCTGCTGAAGCAGCTGACGGAAGAGGTTTTCGCCTCCTTCCGGATGACCGCGGCCGGAAAGGGCATCGAACTCGTCAACCGGACGGCGGATGTGCCGACGGTGCTGCTGGACGGGCATCGGTTCCGTCAGATTCTTTTCAATCTGGTCGGGAATGCGGTCAAGTTCACCGAGCGGGGCGCCGTGACGGTCGCCGCGTCCTATGCCGGTACGGATCTCGAGGTTTCCGTCTCCGATACCGGCTGCGGCATCGCGCCGGAGATGCTGACGCGCATCCTCGAGCCGTTTGTCCAGGTGCAGGACCCCAGTCATTCGGCCGATCGGGCCGGAGGGACGGGGCTGGGCCTCTCCATCTGCAGAAGTCTGGTCGAGGTGATGGGCGGCGAACTCGTCGCGGAGAGCGAACTCGGGAAAGGGTCGACATTCCGGGCCCGCATCCCGGGGATCGCGACCAGCAGGGAGCAGCCGGTCCCGGCCGCCGGGGCGAAACCGGCCGCCTCGCCGCAGAAGCTGCCGGAACATGTGCTTGTCGTTGATGATTCTCCGGTCAACCGTGCGGTGCTGACCGCTTTTTTGAAGAAAACGGGCGTCGTCTCCATCGATCATGCGGGAGACGGCGCGGAGGCGCTTGCGGCACTGGATGCGGCGGAAAAGGCGGGCCGTCCGTACGATTTCATTTTTTCGGATCTCTGGATGCCGAATATGAACGGCATCGAATTCATCGGGAAACTCCGTGCCGATTCCCGCTTCAGCCGCCTTCCGGTCTTTGCGGTGACGGCGGACACGGAGTTTCAGAGGGACGTGCGAAACGGGCTCTTCACCGGCATCCTCCTCAAACCGCTGACCTACGGCAAACTCACGGAAGCGTTTGCCGCGACGGATCGTCCGGAAAAGGACGAGGAATACCTGGAGAAGTGATTTTCAGGGGGAATCCGCAGTTTTCTCCGTACCCTCCGGCGGATCCGGTCGGCCGGGGGGAAAGGGATTCATCTGCTTTCTCATCCTGTTCGGAGAACAGTTGAACCTGGACTTATAAAGTTTGATGAAATAATTTGAATCGTAAAATCCGCATCGGTCTGCAATTTCTTTCACCGTGAGAGTGGTTTCCCGCAGCATTTCGCAGGCATGATGCAGGCGGATTTCCTGAAGATAGCGCATCGGCGATTTGCGGAATCGTTCCCCGAAACATTTTAAAAAACGGGTTTGGGACATCGAGGACTGCCGGAGCAGCTGCTTCAGCATGATCTTTTCCTGATAATGCTCTTCAAGATATGCTGCGGCATTTTCTATCTTCCCGCGACCGCTTTCCTGCTCGGGACGCCATGACTGAATCAGGAATATCAGCAAAAAGCTGAACAGAGCGCGAAGCTGCACCTGATTCGCTTTTTTCTTTCTTCCGGCATACAGCGCAAACATCTGTTCCAGAAGACGGGTGACATCCGTAAAAAGCCGTCCCCGCAGATTGAGCCGGCAAAAAGAGTTGTCATCGGCAAACAACTGATCGCATCCGCGCTGGAACGAAAAGAAAACCCCCATCTGCTCCAACGGCTCCGATATGCAGGAAATATTGTAGAGCTCGAGCTCCTTCACTTTTTCGAGACGATGCATACACCTCGGATGAATCATCGTAACACAGCCCGGATATAACGCAAAGGTGCGGTCGTTGAGCGTCTGAATACATGTGCCGGATATCACAAAGACCATTTCGATGCAGGAGTGACCGTGCATGGGCACTTCCCCCTCGGGGAAATGATGCGTGATATCAAAAAAAATATGATCGAGTTTTGTCGGCGGCGAATAGATGTCGTTCATTTACGGATCCCTCTTTTGGTTTTATTTTACTATAAAAAGTTATTTTTTCAAGTTTTTTTCCCATTGATATGCTATCATATAAGAGAAAACAATGCTCTTATCAGGAAAGGAAAAAGAAAATGCGGGAAAAATTGCAGGATTCCGAATGGTGCCGATGCCCTGATTTTCAGACGGAATACACCCTTTACAGGAGACGGTTTTCCCTGCGGGAGCCCGCCGGAATGGATTTGGCGATCAGCGCGGACTGCCGTTATAATTTTTATCTCGACGGGAAGTTCATGGGGCGCGGGCCGCGGCGCAGTGACCTGGAACACTATTATTATGAAACATATCATGAAACGCTCCCCGCCGGAAACCATGTGCTCGCGGTCGAAGTGCTGGAGTGGCGGGACAGGTTCAACGCCCCGTGGAGCGAAATCCACTGCTGCGGAGCTTTTCTCGCCGCGGGCCGATGCGGAGATGCCGATCTGTCCACCCCGGGGGAGTGGCGTTGTCTGGCGGATCGCTCCAGAAGGACTCTCCAATGGCACGAAGCCTTGCGCGAAAAAGCCGTCTATCCCGCCGTACCCATGGAAAAATGGACCGTTGATCCGATTCTGACCTGCTGGAAAAATTACGATTTCGATGATTCCGCATGGGACCGTCCGGAAGCCTTATGCCGAGCCGCCGTCAGGGCTTTGCTGCGGAAGGACCCTCCGTCCCGCTGGAAACTGATCCCGGATGAACTTCCGCAGATGACCGCGGACCCGATCCCGGATCTTTCCGTTTTTTTCTCCGATGTCGGAGGAGAGATCCGGGACGGCGGTTTCTCGGCGGAGATCCCGGCGGGAAAACATATCGTGATCCTCGATCTCGGCCGGTATTATACGCATCTCCCGGTCATGCGAGGGAAGGGCGGGAGCGGTTCCTGCCGCATCGCCTACGGCGAGGCGCTTTACAATGCGGAGGGCCGACGGGAAAACCGCGGCCCCTTTGCGGGCGGGCGCGTCGGCGGAAACGGTTATGGCGATCAGATCGTTTTCGCAGAGTGCGAATTCCGTTTTCAGCCCTTCTGGTATCGTGCCGGACGGTTTGCGGAGCTGACCTTCGACCTGACTTCTCCGCTCAGGATCGAATCGCTCCGTTTCCGCTTTGTGCATTTCCCCCTGATCCGGGAAAAGTCGTTTCATTCTCCCGGGGATCCCGTATTGGAAAAGATCTTCGAGGTCGGATGGCACACGGCCTTATGCTGCGCCCATGAGCATTATGAAGACTGCCCCTACTGGGAGCAGATGCAGTATGTCGGAGACACGCGGATCCAGGCGCTGATCTCCTACGAAGTGGCCGGCGACGGCCGGTTGGGGCGTCAGGCCATCCGGCAATTCGACTGGTCGCGGCTTGGGTCCGGGCTCACGATGTCGCGGTATCCGAGCAATTTCCGGCAGATCATCCCCGAATTCAGCCTCTTCTGGGTCATGATGATCGCCGACTATGTCGAATATTTCGACGATCCGGGCGTGATCACCGAGCACTGGGACGGGATCCGGGATGTGCTGAATGTGTTTGAGAAACGGGCTCTTCCCTCCGGTCTGATCGGCAATACGGGCGAATGGGGGTTCAGCGACTGGGTTGACGGCTGGCCGGACGGGTGCAGCCATCGGGGCATGCAGGAGCCGGAAACTCTGGTGAATCTGATTTATGCGGAGGCATGCCGCACCGCTTCGGAACTTGCGAAGAGGATCAACATGGATTCCGGCGAGTACGAAACGAGAAGGATGCGCGTGCTGCATGCCGTCAATGCGAACTGCCGGAGTGCGGAAGGAATCTATCAGGATGTCCCCGGGCGGGACTGGTTCAGTCAGCATACGAACACATGGGCGATTCTGAGCGGGGCGGCGCCGGAAAACGAGCGGGCCGCTCTGACGGAGAAGATTCTTCACGACAGCCGATTTTCTCAATGCACCCTGTATTTCCGGTTTTATCTCCTGGAACTTCTCCGCAGACAGAAACACCGGGAGGGATTCCGATCCATGCTGAAACACTGGGAGGAGATGCTGGAGCTGGGCTTTACGACCTTTCCGGAGTGTCCTCTGATCCAAACCCGCAGCGACTGCCATGCCTGGAGCGCCGGGCCGAACTATCAATTGCTGAAATTTCAAACGGAACTCTTCAACCAATGCCGTACCGCCAACTGAAATTCTGCGGAGAGGGACGGGGGCGTCCCGGAGGAACCTGTCGGGATCGCAGTTGTTGCTTCGCTCCCGGAGCGGCGGCCATGCCGCAATCGCACAAGGGCGGGATTCCCGCTGTCCGCGACGGATCCCGGATTGAAAAATGCCTCTCCGCCGTGTATATTAGACGGCGCCGGACAACCGTCGCCGTTGGTGGGACGCCGGAGCGGGAAAAAGGAGAAGGGAAACCATGTCGCAGGATTCGGGTGCAAAGGCCTTTTCAGCCGTGATGACGGCCGCAGGAAACGATCGTTCATGACGTCCCGCTCTTACATCGCCATCGACCTGAAGTCGTTTTACGCTTCCGTGGAGTGCGCCGACCGGAAGCTCGACCCGCTCACGACCCATCTCGCAGTCGCCGACCGGGACCGGACCGATAAAACGATCTGCCTCGCCGTTTCCCCGGCGCTGAAGGCCTGCGGCCTGTCCGGCCGTCCCCGCCTCTTCGAGGTGGTGCAAAGGGTCCGGCAGATCAATGACCAACGGCGGAACCTCGCGCCCGGACACCGGTTCGGCGGCAAATCCGCCGGCGCCGCCGAACTCGCGGCGGATCCCGCCCTCGAACTGGATTTCATCGTCGCCGTGCCGCGCATGGCGCGCTACATCGAGGTCAGTTCGCGGATTTACGGCATTTATCTGAAATACGTCTCGCCGGAGGATATTCACGTTTATTCCATCGACGAGGTGTTCATCGACGCGACGGCCTATTTGAAGCTGTACAAACTTTCCGCCCGCGACTTCGCCATGAAGCTGATCCGGGAAGTCCTCGCCGCCACCGGGATCACCGCCACGGCCGGGATCGGTCCCAATCTCTACCTCGCCAAGATCGCCATGGACATCGAGGCGAAACACATCCCCGCCGACGCCGACGGCGTCCGCATCGCCGAACTGGACGAACAATCCTACCGTGAGAAGCTCTGGACGCACCGTCCGCTGACCGACTTCTGGCGCATCGGCCGCGGCTATGCCGCCAGACTGAATTCCATGGGGCTGCGGACGATGGGAGACATCGCCCGGATGTCGGTGAAAGGCGAAGAACTCCTCTACCGCGCCTTCGGAGTCAATGCGGAGCTGCTGATCGACCACGCCTGGGGCTGGGAACCGGTCACCATCGCCGACATCAGAGCATACAGGCCGGAGAACAGCAGCATCAGTTCCGGTCAGGTGCTTCAGGAACCGTATGAATTCGCCAAAGGAAAAGTGGTCGCCCGAGAAATGACCGACCAGCTGGCGCTCGACCTCGCAGAGCAGCAGCTGGCGACCGATCAGCTGATCCTCTCCATCGGCTACGACGCCTCCAATCTTACCGATCCGGAGCGCCGCGCGCGCTATTCCGGGCCGGTGCGGATCGACCGTTACGGCCGCCGGGTCCCGAAGGAAGCGCACGGCTCCGTGAATCTCGACCGGCACACCTCCTCCGGCAGGATCATCACGGAAGCCATGATGGAACTTTTCGACCGCTGCGTCGATCCGAATCTGCTGATCCGGCGCATCACGGTCGCGGCAAACCACGTCCTCGGCGAGCAGGAACTCCCGCTCGTCCCGGAGATTCAGCCCGATCTTTTTGCGGATTCCGGGGCTCCGGGGAAACAGTCGGCGGCGGAGGCGCAGCTGGAAAAGGAGAAGCGTCTCCAGCGGGCGGTCGTCGGCCTCAAAAAACGCATGGGGAAAAATGCCGTTCTCAGAGGAATGAATTTGCTGGAGGGCGCGACCGGCAGGTCGCGGAACGAACAGATCGGAGGACACCGGAAATGAAATACGGGCCGGCGCTTGAGGGCGGCGCGATGCGCGGACTCTTTGCGGCCGGAGTGCTCGATCTCTTCATCTCCGGTCCGATCGGACGGGGGCTGCTTCCCGGCTTTGCTCCGGAGCAGGTCGGCCATGAAGCGTCCCCGCGTCCCTTCGTCCTCCGAGGACTTACTTGATCTCCTGCGGCATGTCCGTCCGAAAGGGAACCATGGGCAGTCCCGCTTTGTTGTACATATTCAGGTTCACGGGACATCCGCGATAGGCATAACGGACCGCCGTCGGTTCCGCCACATCCGGAGAAGAGACAAGGACCTCTTCCCCTTCGATAACGGCGTCCGCCCAGAACCATTCGCCGTTCCCGTCGCAAACGGCAAAATTGGAAGGTTTCTCCCCGGGCGCGGGAACGGGCTTTTCGTATCCCGTCTTGACCGCGGTCATGAGGCCGTCCGCATAATCGAACGACAGACGGATCCGGTTCCCCTCGATCTTCATGCTCTTATACAGGGGGCCGGAGAAAACGACCTCCTGCTGCCCGTAGGTTTTCGCCAGCGCCCAGAGCGCCAGCCGCTCGCCCACGTCGATCTTGTTCTTCGGGTGAATATCGAGGGAGTCGCCGATGTCGATCGTACACGCCATGCCGGTGTTCGGGATCGAAAGCGACAGGGTCTGAACCTCGCGGATCTCCGCATAGCCGTCTCCGCCCGCCGGGGCGGCAGTCGCGGCGTCGAAAGCGGCAAGCTGCACGTAATAAAAGGGCATATCCGGCTCATTCCAGACCTTCCGCCAGCCCTCGATAAGAGCTTTCATGTATTTGAAATACAGAATGCCGTCGCTGCCGTTGGAGCACCCCTGATACCAGATGACCCCCTTGATGGGAAACCGGACGATGGGAGCCATCATGGCGTT
The DNA here is from genome assembly GCA_045585875.1 of Victivallaceae bacterium. GTDB lineage: Bacteria > Verrucomicrobiota > Lentisphaeria > Victivallales > Victivallaceae > JAVBQJ01. The sequence goes on from JAZMZH010000096.1 coordinate 9,238, forward strand.
ATAGCGAATCGAATCATCTCTCGAGCAATCGCTCCCGGCGCGCTCCGCAAATTCCGGCAGAAGCTCAAATCCCTCGGGCGGGATGAACGGCTCGATCCTGCTGCCGCTCCAGTTATCGTCCAGGATCCCGATGGGCAGGGAATCCAGCTCCTGCGTCAGTTTCCGGGCAAAGAAGTATCCCGCGGCGGTGAAGGGCCGCACCGTGTCGGGGGAGCACACAGACCAGCCGGAGGCATCCACATCCGCAACGGGCTCCGCGGAGGTTTCCCTGGCTATTTTGATCCGCCGGATCTGCGGATAGTTCTCCGATTCCGCAATGAATTCCGGCCCGCCCATAATCCCCCAGTCGAAACTCATTTCCATATTGGACTGACCGGAACAGAGCCACACGTCCCCCACGAGAATGTTCTTCAGCTCGACCGTGTTCTTTCCCCGGATCGTCATGGTCCCGCCGGCTTTGTTCAGGGCAAGCGGCGCCAGACGGACTTCCCATTCCCCCTTTGCGTTTGCCGTCGTGCTTTGGGTCTGACCGGCGAAGGAGACCTCCACCTGTTCGCCCGGCTCCGCCCAGCCCCAGACCGGCACTTCCGCATCACGCTGCAGCACCATGTTTTCGTTGAAGATCCGGGCCGGCTTCACATCGGCAAAGGCCGCAGGCGCGACGGCCGCGAGAGCAACAGCCAGCGACGAAACGGTTTTCATCAGAGTCGAACTTCTCATTTCCCCCTCTTTCCTTGGATTTCGGATCACTGCCGTCCGCTAAAAAACGGCCGGACCGGATTGATAATGTCGGTTCCTGCGTTATATTAAAGGTGACATGAGTCTTTCACCAGCGCAGAAGGTCCGACAGTGTATTACGATAGCATCTTTCAGCAGTTTTTCAAGTTTATTCCCCGATGTCGCTTCGGAAAAACTGTAAAAAAATTGTCCGGGGAACAGGACGCGCGGAACGAACAGATCGGAGGACACCGGAAATGAAATACGGATTGGTCCTCGAGGGCGGCGCGATGCGCGGACTCTTTACCGCCGGGGTGCTTGACGTCTTCATGGAGGCCGGGATCCGCTTCGACGGGCTCATCGGGGTTTCCGCGGGAGCCGTATTCGGATGCAATTTCAAATCCGGTCAGATCGGACGGGTCCTGCGCTACAACCGACGATTTTGCCGAAACTGGCGCTACTGTTCCTGGCGGTCGCTCCTGCTGACCGGCGACATGTTCGGCGCGGATTTCTGCTACCGGAAACTCCCGGAGGAGCTGGATCCCTTCGACAAGGCCGCCTTTGAGGCCGATCCGACGGAGTTTTATCTGGTCTGCACCGATCTCCTCTCCGGAAAAGCGGTCTATTGCCGCTGCGATCGGGCGGACCGGAAATGCATGGAGCGGATGCGGGCCTCCGCCTCCATGCCGCTCGTTTCCTCCATGGTCAAAATCGACGGAGGGCTTTATCTTGACGGTGCGATCGCCGACTCCATCCCTCTGGAATTCATGGAGCGGAGCGGGTATCGGCGGAACGTCGTGATTTTGACGCAGCCGGAGGGTTATGTCAAAAAGGAAGCGTCTCTCCGATGGCTCCTGAACATCGTCTATCGGAAATACCCCTTATTCCGGAGGGCCGTTGCAAATCGGCATCTCGTTTACAACGCGCAGACGGAGTATGTCCTGCGGCGCCGGGACGAGGGGGACGTCCTGGTGATCCGGCCCGAAGCGCCCCTGCCGGTAAAACGCATTACGAAAGACCCCGGGCTGTTGCAGGAAACCTACGACGTCGGGAGGCGGACGGCGGAAAAACAGCTGGAGCGGCTCCGGGAATTTCTCCGGGCGGACCGGGAGAATCGGAAGTGAATTCGCATCCCGGGGAAAACTCTTCGAAAGGAGGTTCTTATGTATGAGATGACAATGGAAGTCCCGTTTACGCGGACGGGCGCGGACAACCGGCTGAAACTGCACGAGGCGGTGGGGATGATGATGGACTGCTGCCAGTTTCAGGAGTATCAGGAAAAGAACTTCTGCGAGTACCTGCGGGACAACGGCATCGCGATCTTCCTCTTTTCCATACAGATCGACATTCTGCGCCGCCCGGAGTTCCGGGAAAGGGTGACGACCGCGGTCAAGATCTACGGCTGCAAATCGATCTACGGTCTGCGCCGCCTCACGATGCGCGACGCGGCGGGAAAACTCTGCATGATCGCCAACGCGACCGGCGCATTTTTCGACCTCCGGCAGGGCAGGGCGCTGAAACTGGATCCGGCGGATTTCGGCGTTTCGTATGACGAAGCGGAGCCGATGGAGTGTCTGCCGCGCAAGATTCCGATCCCTTCGGGGGAGGGGGTTGCGGGAATCCCGTTTCCGGTGAGCCGTTCGGCGCTCGATCCGAACGGACATTTGACCAGCGCGATGTATTTCGCCGTTGCGGAGGATGCGCTTCCGGCCGACCTCCGTTACGACCGGGTCCGCATGGAATTCAAGAAGCAGATCAGACCGGGCCGGACGGTTCTGCCGGTGCGTTTCGTCACGGCGGAGGGGAGGACCGTGATCGACCTGCGCGACGACGACGGAAATTCCTGCGCCGCTGCGGAATTTTCCTCTATGCCGAACCCATGAAAACACCCTACGACGACATCATCCGTCTGCCGCACCACGTCTCGCGGACGCATCCGCAGATGCCGATGCGCGACCGGGCCGTACAGTTCGCCCCCTTTGCCGCCCTGACGGGCTACGGAGCGGTGGTGGAGGAAACCGCCCGGCAGACCGTCCCGAAGCGCGAACTGGACGAGCAGGAAGCCGAAGAGCTGGACCGCCGCCTGGCCCTCCTCGTCGCCAACCTGCCGGAACATCCGGAAGTGACCGTCGAATACTTTGTCCCCGATGCGCGCAAGGAGGGCGGAGCGTATGTTTCCGTGACCGGGGCGGTGAAGAGCATTTCCCCGGCGGAGCGGTGCATCGTCATGGCGGACGGCAGGGTGATTCCGCTGGATGACGTCAATTCGCTGGAGATTGCAGCAGACCTTACAGGAGGGGAAAGCCATGATTGATTACGGTTTGAGAGACAGGGTCGCTCTGATTACGGGGGCGAACAATCCGCAGGGCATCGGAGCGGCGACGGCATTCGCTTTTGCCCGCGAAGGGGCACGGGTGGCGCTGGTTTACAAAAGAGTCTTCCGGCCGTTTGACAGGGAGAAAACCGACCGGAACGGGCCGGACCGGTATTACGAGGCAAACGCGGGAAACGCGGATCATGTGGAGCGCAGACTCCGGGCGATGAATGCCGATTGCATGATTCTGGAGAGCGACATTTCCGACGAGGACGCCGTCGGGGAAATCTATTCGAGCGTTATGGCGCGGTACGGGAGGGTCGATATCCTGGTCAACAACGCGGCGGCCGATGACGAAACCGGGGCCGACACCATCGAAAAAATCTCCCGAAAGGTGATCGACGACACCTTTGCGGTCAATGTCCGGGGGAGTATCCTGATGATGCGCGAACTGATCCGACGGCGCGGCGATTACGGGAGGATCATCAACATTTCCACCGACGCCTCCCAAGTTTTCGCCGGTCAGATCACCTATGGAGCGAGCAAGGCGGCTCTGGAAGCCCTTACCCGCAGCGTCGCCCTGGAGGCGGGGCAGTACGGGATCACCGTGAATTGCGTCGCGCCGGGACCGACTCAGACGGGCTGGATTGACGCCGAGCTGGAAAAATCGGTCCTCCCGCTCATCCCGATGGGAAAACTGATCCGGCCGGAAGAGATCGCCGAAACGATTCTGTTTCTGGCAAGCGGGCAGGCTGGCATGATCACGGGACAGGTCATAAAAGTCTCCGGCGGCCACGCCCTCTGATGTCCGGTCTCAGACCGGGGCAGTGACGCCGGGAGTTATTTCCCCGTCGCGGCCTTCAGTTTGGCCGAGAGGCGGACCGAGCAGAATTCCGGACCGCACATGGTGCAGTATTCGGAGCACTGAGCGTGGGGAGCCGAACTCTCCTCCAGCGCCTCCTGCCGCAGATGCCGGGCCCACTCCGGATCCAGAGCGTATTCAAACTGCTTCTCCCAGTCGAAGACCGCCCGGGCGTCGGAGATGCGGTCGTCCCGCTCCCTTGCCCCCGGCTTGTGCAATCCCACATCCGCCGCGTGGGCGGCGATCTTGAAGGCCGTCACGCCGCGATGCACGTCGTCGGCGTTGGGCAGCCCCAGATGCTCCTTCGGCGTGACGTAGCAGAGCATGGCGGCGCCGTAGTAGGCCCCCATCATGCCGCCCATGGCCGCCACGAAGTGATCGTAGCCCGGAGCGCAGTCCACCACCACCGGTCCGAGAATGTAAAAGGGGGCGTCGGCACAGACCCGGCGTTCGCGCTCCATATTTTCCTGAATCTGATCCAGAGGCACGTGTCCGGGTCCCTCCACCATCACCTGCACCCCCGCCTGGTGACAGCGGGTCACGAGCTCTCCCAGCACGTCCAGTTCGGCGAACTGGGCCGCGTCGGAGGCGTCGGCCAGACAGCCGGGGCGGAGGCCGTCGCCCAGGGAGAGGGTGACGTCGTGTTCGCGGCAGATCGAGAGGATTTCGTCGAAACACGTGTAAAAGGGGTTTTCGGCGTGATTTTCGCTCATCCAGGTGGCCAGCAGCGCTCCGCCGCGGCTGACGATCCCCAGTTTCCGCTTCATGGCCAGGGGGACGAAGCGGTTCAGCAGACCGGCGTGGATGGTCATGTAATCCACCCCCTGAAGCGCCTGATCCCGGATCACCGTCAGGATATTTTCCCGGGAAAAGGCCGACGAGCCCCAGCGGGCGACGATCTCGTACACCGGCACCGTGCCTACGGGCACCGGGCAGCGTTCGATGAGGCCGCAGCGCATGGCCTTCAGATCTCCGGCGGTGCTGAGGTCCATCACCGTGTCCGCGCCGTAGTGAATGGCGATATTGAGTTTCGACTGTTCTTCGCCGGGGCAGCTGGAGAGGGCGGAATTTCCGATATTGGCGTTGATTTTGGTGGTGAGTTCCCGGCCGATGCCGCAGGGGGTCGGGTGGGGGCGGTTCACGTTGGCCGGGAGGACCACGGTGCCGTCGGCGACTTTGGCCCGGATGAATTCCGGGGTGCGGCGTTCCTGTTCGGCGGCGAACCGCATCTCGGGAGTGATCACGCCCTTTCGGGCCTGTTCCATCTGCGTCATGAGAAAACCTTTCTGCTTTCCGGCGGGGGGACTTTCGCAAATGAAACAGCTCCCTGCGTCGGCATGATCCGAATCAGGTCAGCGGGTCGGGGCTTCCAGCCCCCTCTCAGTCCGTCGGCACGGACTCCCCGGCTGAACACATTTCTTAATATACAGCCAAACCGTTAAAATGCAATCCGCCGGAAGAGGATATTTAAAGACCCCCGTCCGAAATTCCGCCGCTGCAATACCGCGGGGAGGGGGATTCGCTTCCTTCCTCCATGCGGATGGTGCGTTTGGGGACGTTCGCCGGAAGAGCGGCCGTCCGCAAAAATCCCCGGGTGTCGGAGGACACGCCGGGGAGGGTTTTATACAGAGGCTGAAAACACCGGGTTTCAGAGACTGTTCCCGGTGACGACGGGGGATTCGGCGTAATCCCCGGCAAGGATCTTCACCGCGGCCTGGAGATCGGCCAGCGCCGCCGGGTCCGGAATTTCACCCTTTGCCAGATCCCGTTTCATGGCGAAATACTGACGGGAGAGGACGCACAGCCGCACTTTGTGCGGTTCCAGTTCCGGAGCGTTGTAGACGCGGGCGATGACCTTGGCCGGAGCGAGCATCTGATGGATGGCGCCGAACTCGGCCTGAATCTGCGCCAGCGCCGCCTCGGCCTCCAGCCATTCGGCGGAAGCGTTTCCGTCGGGAAATCCGGCCGCGGCCAGCTCCTTTGCCCGCAGCTCATCCAGATGCGCCTGACGCGCTTCGCGCCGTCCGGAAATCTCCGATGCCAGAATCTCGAAATTCTCCGGAGTGCAGACTGCGAAGATGATCCCGTCTCCCGGCTCCAGCGCGATGGCTCCGACGTTCGGCTCCAGCGCGATCAGGTCGTAAAGACCGCAGCCCTCCGGCAGATCGACGGTGATGTTGCCGTAACAGGCTTTTTCCAGAGACTTGTTGACGAAATACAGATAGGTCCCCAGCTCGTTTTCCGACTGTCCCAGCAGCAGCGCATCATGATCGTACTCCACCGGCACGCTCTCCGAGGGGTCGGCGTCCATGATCGACGGCATGACGGGCACGATCTTGTCGCCGAAGGCGGCGATCTCCTCGTAGGTGTCGTTGCTGTTGCCCCAGGGATCGACCAGCGTATAATCGAAATTTTCCACTTCGTACTCGCCCCAGTAGGGGACGATGGCGTTGTAGATGAAAAAGGAGATGCCGGCGGCTCCGCCCGCGGCGATGCAGTGCATGTCGAGACGGATTTCCAAGGGGGAGGGGTAGCGGGCGACCATCACCTGATAGGGAGTCGGCTCCTCGTTGAACTCTTTCTGATGGCGGTTGCTGAAGGTCTGGGTCATGAGCCAGACCCGCTTCCCCCGGGTGATGCTCCGCAGATGCCGGACGTTTTCGAAATGCTTGAGGAAGGGCGTCGGATCGTTTTCCGTGCCGATGCCGAAGTAGAAGTTGGCCAGCATCGCCTCCATGGCCGGAGCCAGCATCTCCTGGGCGCCGGGATTCACCACGGCGCTGGCGTAGGGATGGTTCGGATCCAGCTCGTACACGCGTTTTTTGTTGGCGAGAAACCACGGGATCCTGCCCATCGGCGGCTCGTCGGGACCGTACCACGCGTAGAGGGCGGGGGACTTCGACGCTTCGACGAAATCATCGGTGTCCGGCGTGTCGAAGGGCGGAAACCCGTATGTGCAGTAGCGCGTCTCGATCAGCAGCATGCCGACATCTTCGCACCGGGCCAGCCGCTCGCGCCAGTCGGTCCCGTCGCAGAAATTGTACCAGGCGTTGAGATTGTGCCGGAGCATGTCTTTCAGATCATCCCGCAGCGAATCGTCAAGCCGGTTGCCGAAGAACTTCTCCTGAGCCAGATTGGCGTCCACCCGCGACACTACCGCAAAGGGGAAAATCCCGTTTCGCTGCAATTCGGGATACCGGACCGCCGGCATTTCCGCGAGGTAGGCGTCCAGAGCCGCCCGGGCGGCCTCCTCCTCGGATTCGCCGCGGAGCTGTCCGCCCGTGAATCCGATCAGCGTCAGTAAGAGGAAAATGATACTTTTCATCGATAGTTGAACCTCATCATCAAACATTTGAAAAACCCGGGGCCGGTCCGGCCCGACTGTTCGGCGGATTCCGGCCCGACCCGGGCGACGCCCGTTTTTCAGCAGAGAATCACGAACATCTCCTGCCTTTGCGCGAGCTTATGGCTGCTCGTAGGTGTATTGGGCGTTGAAGTCATCGCTGGTGAGCGCCTTGAGCTTGGCGCAATGTCCGTCGAGGAAGGCGACATTGGCCTCGGACTCGGCAGGATGGCGATAGAACATGGTCCAGGGACGGCCGAAGTAATTGAGGACGCCGGTACTGATCTCAAAAATTGTATAGGTGTGATCGCCGTTGCCGTCCATGTAGTGGATGGTCACGCCGGGAGAATTGAACCGGGTGATCTGGATCATCCCTACTCCAAGCGAGCTGTGTCCGTAAAGAGTGCCGGGAGACATGTACCCCAGGACCTCATTGCTGGAGGGGCAGTGGAAGATGGGAAGCTTCTTAACATCGTTCTCCGAAACCGAAGCGCCGAGCTTGAGTCCCGCATACTCGGCGATCGCCGGTCCCCACCAGGTGATATCGCCGTAGCCCGAGACGGTGCTCATGTAATTCCAGCAGCCGGGCACATAGTCGTCATTGTCATTGATGTACATGTGGGTTATCAGCGACATCTGCTTTTGATTGTTGGTGCATTTGATGGCCTGGGCGGCGGCGCGGGCCTTGCTCAGGGCGGGCAGCAGCATGGACGCGAGGATCGCGATGATCGCGATCACGACCAGCAGCTCTATCAGGGTGAACCCCTTCTTTTCCTGTCCCATTTTTACCTCCTTTATGGTTTCATGGGGCCTTTGGCTTGCCGCGAAACCGTTCCGCGGCGGAGCCGGAAAGAAA